>NZ_JAWDKL010000020.1:0-80605 GCF_032464675.1 Roseobacter sp. HKCCA0434 | reverse complement strand
CGGCAACGACACCTTCGTCTTCGCCAGCGGGGACGGGGCGGACACGATCACCGACTTCGCCGCCGGGGCCGACATCCTCGACCTCTCGGGCTACGGCTTCGCCGACCAGGCCGCGATGGAAGCCGCGACCGTGCAGGACGGCGCCAACGTGGTGATCACCTCCGGCACCGACAGCATCACGGTGCTGAACGCGACCCGCGCCGACGTGTTGACGGCGGCCGGGGTCGCCTCCAGTGGCGGTGGCGGCGCGCCGGTCCCCGGCCAGGAGATCATCGGCAGCAATTACAACGATACCCTGTCGGGAACGGCCGGCAACGACACGATGAACGGTTACAAGGGGGACGATCTGCTGCAGGGCGGCGACGGCGACGACACGATGCAGGGCGCCCTGGGCAACGATACGCTCGACGGCGGCACGGGCGATGACAGCCTGACCGGCTTCGGCGGCAACGACACCTTCGTCTTCGCCAGCGGGGACGGGGCGGACACGATCACCGACTTCGCCGCCGGGGCCGACATCCTCGACCTCTCGGGCTACGGCTTCGCCGACCAGGCCGCGATGGAAGCCGCGACCGTGCAGGACGGCGCCAACGTGGTGATCACCTCCGGCACCGACAGCATCACGGTGCTGAACGCGCTCGAAATGGACGTGGAGGACTCGATCCTGTTCTGAGGTTTCGCGCGCGAAACCTCACCACCTCGACTCGGGTTTCGCGCGCGCGCCGTCAGGTTGCGCGCGCGATGCCTTTCTGGTGCCAGGCGAAGGCCGAGCCGATCATCCGCTCCAGCGTCGAGCGCTCCGCCCGCCAGCCCAGCACCTCGGTCGCGCGCGCCGATCCGCAGACCAGCGAGACCGCGTCCCCTGCCCTGCGCGGCCCCTTGATCACCGGCACCTCCAGCCCCGTCACCCGTTCCACCGCGCCGATCACCTCGCGCACCGAGAACCCGCGCCCGGTGCCCAGGCTGAACACCGTCTCCGCCCCGCCGCGGGCGAGATGGTCGAGCCCCCTCAGATGCGCGTCCACCAGATCCTCGACATGCACGTAGTCGCGGATGCAGGTGCCGTCGGGCGTGGGATAGTCGGTGCCGTGCAGGGTCAGCGCCGCGCGCCGCCCGGTCGCGGCCTGCAGCGCCAGCGGGATCAGGTGCGTCTCGGGATCGTGCGCCTCGCCCACCTCGCCATCCGCATCGGCGCCTGCCACGTTGAAATAGCGGAACGAGACATAGGCGATCCCGTGCGCGCGGCCGTAATCGGCGATCATCGCCTCCACCGCCGCCTTGGACGCGCCATAGGCGTTGAGCGGCGCGATCCCGCTCGCCTCGTCGAGCATCTCGCCGTCCCGGTCGCCATGCACCGCGCAGGTCGAGGAGAACACCAGCCGCCCGCAGCCCGCCCGCACCATCGCGTCGAGCAGCGCCATCGAACCGCCGAGATTGTTGTGCCAGTAGCGCCCTGGCTGCGCACTCGCCTCGCCCACGTTGCTGAGTGCCGCGAAATGCATCACGGCTTGCGGTTGCCAGCGGGCAAAGACGGCGTCGAGCCGCTCCGTGTCATGCAGATCGCCCCGCTCGAAGGGGCCGAACTTCACCGCCCAGTCATGCCCGGTGATCAGCGCGTCATAGATCACGGGAACATGGCCCGCGCGGGCGAGCGCCTTGCACGCATGGCTGCCGATATAGCCGGCCCCGCCGGTGACGAGAATGGTGGCCATGGACGTCCCTCCCCTGCCCTTCGCCCGCAGGCTTAGCGCATGGGGCCGGGACTTGGGAACCTGCCCGGACGGATAGCGGAAGGGCGCGAAGGGATGGAGCCCCTGCCCCAGGTTTCGCGCGCGAAACCGGGGCGCGCCACGCGAGGCGTACCGGACGCGGGCCGTGCAGCGTCGGGCCGCGGTGCGGCGATCCGACGGTCGGGCGGGGCACTTTATGTCTGCCAAGTCCGCACGCCTTTCGAGCCTAGCGCCTCCATCAGCCAAATCGCCGTGCCGGGGGGCGGGGCACGCCGAAGGCTTGCTTTCAGCACGACCGTTGCGCGGCGGCCTTCGGCCTTGAGTCCGCGTCCGGTTTCGCGCGCGAAACCACTCCTCCCTCTTTCCGGTTTCGCGCGCGAAACCTTGGGCCCAACCCCGCGTTGCCCCCCTGCCCGGTTCGGCCTAGGCTCGGCGTCCCGATCCCCGTCGCCGGAGCCCGTCCATGACCCTCGCCCCGATCCGTCCGCTGATCCTCGCCGGCGGATCGGGCACGCGGCTGTGGCCCTTGTCGCGCCGGTCCTATCCCAAGCAATTCACCCCGCTGGTCGGCGACCGTTCGCTGTTCCGGGCCAGCCTCGCGCGGCTGTCCGGGCCGGGTTTCGGCGCGCCCGTGGTCGTCACCGCCTCCGATTTCCGCTTCATCGTGACCGAGCAGATGCAGGAGGAAGGCATCGAGCCCGGCGCCGTGCTGATCGAGCCCGAGCCCCGCAACACCGCCCCCGCGGTGCTGGCCGCCGCCTTGCATGTCGCCGCGGAGGATCCCGACGCGCTGTTGCTGGTGGCCCCCTCGGACCACGTGATCCCGGATGCAGAGGCCTTTCGCACCGCGGTTGCAGCGGGCCGCGCGGCGGCTGAAGCCGGGCGCATCGTCACCTTCGGCATCCGGCCCGACGCGCCCGAGACCGGCTATGGCTGGCTGGAGCTGGACGAGATGTCCGGGCAGGGCGAAGGGCAGGGCGGGGCCGGGCAAGAGGTGCAGCCGCTCGTCCGTTTCGTCGAGAAGCCCGACGCGGACACGGCGCGGGCGATGCTGGAGGCGGGGCACTACCTGTGGAACGCGGGGCTGTTCCTGGTCTCCGCCGCCACGATCCGCGCGGCCTTCGCGGCCCATGCGCCGGACCTGATCCCGCCGGTGACGGAAGCGGTTTCGCGCGCGAAACCGGATCTGGGCTTCCTGCGGCTCGACCCCGAGGCCTGGTCGGGAGCGCGCGACATCTCGATCGACTACGCGGTGATGGAGCGGGCGGGCAATCTCGACGTCGTGCCCTTTGCCGGGCGCTGGTCGGATCTCGGCGGCTGGCGCGCCGTGGCCGAGCGGATGGAGACGGACGGGCAGGGCAACGCGCTGAAAGGGCCCGCCAGCGCCATCGACTGCCGCGACACGCTGATCCGGGCCGAGGATGCCGACCAGCAGGTGGTGGGGCTGGGGCTGGACGGGCTGGCCGTGATCGCCATGCGCGATGCGGTGCTGGTGGCGGACATGGCCCGCGCGCAGGACGTGGGCGAGGTGGTCGCGACGCTGCGCGCGGGCGGGGCCGCGCAGGCCACCGACTTCCCGCACATGCACCGGCCCTGGGGCTGGTACGAGACACTGGCGCGCGGCCCCCGTTTCCAGGTCAAGCGCATCTGCGTGCATCCCGGCGCCTGCCTGAGCCTGCAAAGCCATGTGCACCGCTCGGAACACTGGACGGTGGTGGAGGGGACGGCGACCGTCACGGTGGACGGGGAGGAGCGGCTGCTGGGCGAGAACCAGTCGGTCTACATCCCCTTGGGAGCCGTGCACCGGCTCGCCAATCCCGGCAAGCTGCCGCTGCACCTGATCGAGGTGCAGTCCGGCCCCTATCTGGGCGAGGACGACATCACCCGCTACGAGGATCTCTACGCGCGGGGTGCGGACCCCGCATGAGAAAACGCCCCGCCGGAGAGATCCGGCAGGGCGTTTTCGATCGGCCATTTAAGGCGTCTTAGTCGAAGAGCTCTTCGCTCGTGGTCGTCGGCACGACCGAGGTCTGCACGGCGGAGGCCACGTCGACCTCGAGTTCCTCGCCGATGTCGTTGAGCACGAGGAAGCGGTTGGCCAGGCCATCCTCGCCCTCGTCGATCGAGACGATCTTGCCCAGATAGTCGCCTTCGTCGGTCCAGACATCGTTGCCCAGCAGGATGTCGGCGTCGATGGTGCCGGTATAGGTCTCACCCTCGAACTCGCCATCGGCCACGCTGTCCTGGGCGAGGGAGGCGGTCGCGAAACCGGCGGCGAGGGCGGTGGCGGCAAATGCGGTCACAAAGGTCTTCATGGTTCTAATCCTTCACAAAAAGCAGGCCCTTCGGCCCGGTCACGTTCAAGTCTGTCACTGCCTCAACAACGCCGGTTGCGGCGAAAGGTTGCAAAAGGTTGCAAAGGACCATCCGGGCTGCGGGTCTCATCGCGGCGGGGCAGGGGGGTCAGTCTCCACTGCGCGACCGCGCCGCGCGCCCGCGCACGAAGCCGAGGAAGGCGCGGTCGGGATCGGTCAGGCGCGGGCGGCCCGTGGCCTGCCAGTGCCGCCGCCAGTCATCCGCGAGCGCGTGCACGTCCGCGCCGGGCATCAGAGTGCGGGCGGCGTCGAGCGTGGCGGGAACGAGGAAGGGGCCGCCCGTCACCGGGCCGTCTGCCGCGCGTGGTTTCGCGCGCGAAACCTGCGTCGTGCCGGTGTCGCGCCCGTCCTCGTCGATGAGCTTGCGCGGGCGCACGGTCAGGATGTCGGCCTCGAAGGCGAGGGTGTAGTCGGGCAGGGCGTCGGCGGCGACGAGGTCGCGGATCATCTTGCGAAAGACCCGAAGCGCCGAGGCCGAGCCGGACTTGCGGGCCAGCACCTCCAGGCTCACGCGCCAGTCCTCCTGCCGGCCGCAATGCTTGCGCGCCAGCTCGTAGACCCGCCGCTCCAGCGGTTTGCGCAAGGCGAAATAGTCGCGGCTGAGCGTCAGGACCGAGCGCGACAGCACGCCCCGGAACAGCCATTCGCTGAGCGTCACGCTGACCGAGATCATGCGGCCGGTGCGGCTCGCGCGCTCGATGCGCCAGCTCTCGATCAGGCCGAACCCTTCGGTGACCTCGCGCGCGTCCGCGCCGGTCCCGGTGGTGATGTTGGTGGTGATGCGCGTGCCTGCCAGACGCTCGAAGGCGGCGACGAGGCGGCGATAGCCGTCGCCCGAGGTCTCACGCCGGGTCGCGACCATCAGGTCGTGCGCGGTCAGCGTCAGCCGTCGCGCCACGGGGCGGCCCGCGTTGAGCGCGGCGACGAGCTGGCTGATGCAGTAGATCAGGATGTCCTTGTCGTGGATGGTGGCGAGGCCCTTGACGCTCGGCGTGATCTCCACCCGCACGTCGTTATGGGCGTATCTGAGCACCCGCCGGTCGGGCCGCGTGGACAGCGAGAAGACCGGATGCTCCATCGTGGCGATGTCGTCCTTGGGGATCGCGCCCAGCACGTCGCACAGGAAGAACCCGCCCGGTGCCAGCTGCACCGCCTCGTCGCCAGCAACCCTACTGGTCATCACCACCTGCCCGCAGAGTCCGAAGGACCCCATCCCTGCCCGCGCACCTCCTCTTGCCGGGATACGTCGCGGTTGCCTTGCCTCGATCGGACCCTCTGACGGGATCCCTTGCCTATCGTGGTTTCATATCACGCGGGCGGGCGGGCGACGTCCGAAAAAGCGGCGGAGGCGTTCGGAGGTCTGGAATCGCCGCTTCGGGGGTCCGGAGTCGGCTATTCGTGGTTCCCGAGTCGCCCTACTCGTTTTTTTTGTTTTTCGACAAAGGGTTGATCGAGAGGTGAGGGCCCTTAACACAATAAATAACACATCCATAACAGGATCCGCTTGCCGACCCGTCCATTTGTGCCCAGACTGACCCTTGCGCAAAGGCTTGAGAATATTGGCGTTTTTTTGAATGTATCGATTTTTCGTGCATGTATCGCGATTTCGCGTATGATGCTGGAAAGACGATACATGAGAGGCCCGACCGAGCGGGCTCCACGTCCCGGCAGGCAGGTATCCCATGTCCGAACAGGCGCTTCCCCCCTATTTCAACATCGATCCCGATGCGGCCGAATCCGCGCTGCCGCCCCCGGTGGATGTCGAGGATTTCGCAAGCGTCGCGGCGCGCGTGGCGGAAGGCCGGGCGGATCTCGCACGACGGGGTCACGCGCCCGACGGCTCGAAACGGCTGCGGCGGTTCTCGACCTGGGAGATCACCCGCTACCTGATCCCCGTCGCCCCTGCCCATTTCCGCCGGGTGCTGCGCGCGAACCCCGACCTGCCGCAGGGCGTCAGCGAGACGGAGGCCGGGGCCAAGTGGTTCACGCTCGACGAGGTGCTGGCCTTGCGCGAGCATTTCGCGACCGAAGGATCGAAGGCCAAGGAGTACCGCCCCTGGCGGCCCGAGGGGCAGCCCGCGAAAATCGTGGCGGTCGCCAATTTCAAGGGCGGCGTGTCGAAGACGGCGACGGCTACGCATCTGGCGATGAGCGCCGCGCTCGACGGCTACCGCGTGCTGGTGGTCGATCTCGACAGCCAGGGCTCGATGAGCTCGATCTTCGGGGCCGAGGTCGAGGACGAGTGGCAGACCGTGTTCCCGCTGATCGCGCGCGACTACGCGGAGAGCCTGCAGGCCGAGAACCGGGCGCGCATGGCGCGCGGCGACAACCCGCTGCCCTTCGACGAGACGCTGGGCGACGCGCTGAAGCTGACCGCACGCGACGTGATCGCGAAGACCCACTGGCCCAATATCGACATCATCGGCGCGCAGCTGAACCTCTACTGGGCGGAGTTCCAGATCCCCGTCTGGCGCACCACCGCGCGCGGCTGGAAGCTGTGGGAGGCGCTCAGCAACCGGCTGGAGGCGGACGGGGTGCTGGATCAGTACGACGTGGTGATCCTCGATACGCCACCCGCCTTGGGGTACCTCACGATCAATGGCCTCGCCGCCGCGGATATCCTGCTGGTGCCGCTGGGGGCGAGCTTCCTGGAATTCGACTCGACCGGCCGCTTCTTCGACATGCTGCACGCGACCTTTTCGAGCATCGAGGAGGGGGAGAACGCGGCGGCCCGCGCGCTCGGCACGCCGGAGCTGAAATTCGAATGGGACGCGGCGGCGGCGCTGATCACCCGCTACGACGCAAGCCAGCAGGCGGAGATGGCGACGCTGATCCAGGGCTGGATGGGCGGCATGATGACGCCCTACCGCCAGGACTACACCGCGCTGATCGGACAGGCGGGCGAGCAGGTGAACGGCATCTACGAGGCCGATTACCGCGACTTCAACCGCGACACCTATGTGCGCGGGCGCGAGACCTTCGATCAGACCTATGCGATGTTCAAGAAGATGCTGATCGGGGCGTGGCGTCGTGACGAAGTCGCGCTCAAAAAAGGCAATGACGAGATGGCGCAAGAGGATGACAGGCGGGCAGGGGAGGCGGGCTGATGGCCAAGCGCAGGAGACTGGACCCGGCGGAACTGGCGCGCGGGCGCGAGGCGGTCCCCGAGGGGCTGGAGACGAAATCCATGCCGCGCCCCGGCGCGATGCCGCCCATCGCGCGGGTGGCGGGCGAGAGTGCGGGGGGCGGCGAGCGCGCGCTCGCCATGGCGGACGAGGCCGGGCGGCTGGTCCATGCCATCCCGACGGCCCGCATCAACGTGGTGCATCTGCGGCGCGACCGGCTGATGTCCTCGCCCGAGGGGATGGATGCACTGAAGGCCTCGATCCGCGAACACGGCCAGCGCGTGCCGATCGAGGTCATGGCGATCGAGCCTACGGAGGAGAATTTCGGCTGCCCGTTCGGGCTGATCTCCGGCTGGCGGCGGCTGCGCGCGATCGAGGAGCTGGCGCGGGAGCACCCCGAGGACGCGCGGTTTTCCACCGTGCGCGCCTTCGTCCGGCGGCCCGAGACCTTGAGCGAAGCTTACGTGGCGATGGTCGAGGAGAACGAGATCCGCGAGGATATCAGCCATTACGAGCGCGCGCGCGTCGCGCTGATGGCGGTGGATGCGGGCGTGTTCGACAGCGTCGAGGCGGCGGTCGACGCGCTCTACGCCGCGGGGTCGAAGGCGCGCCGCTCGAAGATCCGCAGCTTCGTGCCTGTGGTCGAGGAGCTGGGCGAGAACCTCTTGTGGCCTCAGGCGGTGGGCGAGCGGCTGGGCCTGCGCCTGTCGGCGGCGATCCGCGAGGGGCGGGGCAGGCGGCTGTCGCAGGCGCTGGAGACCGGGATGTTCGAGGATGCGGCCGGCCAGAACGCGGCGCTGGAGGCGGCGCTGGCGGGCCGGATGAAACGGGGGGAGACCCCGTCGCGCGACATTCAACGCCCCTGGACCCGCGATGTGGCGCCGGGCGTGCGGCTGGAGATCTCCTCCGCCAGGGGCGGCGACGCGATCCGGCTGGCGGGCCGGTCTCTGGATGCGGAGCAGAAGCTGGCGCTGGCCGAGGCGGTCGCGCGGATCCTGAAAGGCCGGGAATAAGGCCAAAAGGAAGGGTGAGGGGGAATGGACACCAGGGACCCCCGCTGTTGGTGATCAAAGGCGCCCGGCAGGCAGCTGGTTCCTGCCGCTGCGCATCTTCGGTGAGGCCGGGGAGCCGGTCGATGGGTCGTTCTTCTGGTGGGTCGTGCGGCCTGGCTCTTCTATGACAACAGAAAGCTGGGGCGACCGGTGGCGAGCCTGCCGTTTCCGGGTCCGTTTTCCGATCCGGGCCTGGCTCACGGGATGCTGCATGACGAGACAGTGCGGTCCTATCTGCGCGACCTGCCGTTCTGGCAGCGGGGCATGAGCTTTCTACGGACCTGCTTCAACGCGCCGACCTTTCGCATCTTGCGGCGGGCGCGGCTGGCCGGGCTGCGGGAGAATACCGAGACCGAATTCGCGACCGACCGGAAGATCCACGAAAGCGTCGGGCATACTCCCTGAAGCCTGGAATATTGAAGACGGTTTCGCGCGCGAAACCTGCGGGGGACGAGGATGGATACCCTTCCCCCGGCCTGGCAGGAGGAGCAGGGCATGAACGAGACGGTCGATCCGGCCCGCTACATCGTGGGGCTGGGCCATCCGCGCTGCGGCACGGGGTTCGCGGCGAACCTTCTGAACGCGGGCGGGCTCGATATCGGGCATGAACGGCGCGGCGCCGACGGCATGGTGTCGTGGATGGCGGTGACCGGGCGGCGGCGCGTGCCCTGGGGCGAGGCGCTGGGGCCGCTCGACGCCTATTCCCGGCGGCTGTGCATCGTCCGCTCGCCCGTCGGGGCGATCCCCTCCATCGTGGCGGAGAACGGCAAGAAGCGCTCGCTGCGCTTTCGCGCGCGCATCCTGGCCGCACAAGGCGAGGGGCAGGGGGAGGGACAGGCGGCGGGCGGGCTGCCCGAAACCGTGGCGGAGGCCGCGGCGGCCCCGGTCGAGAACGCCGTCCGCTCCTATACCGGGTGGTACGAGCTGATCCTGGCGCGCGCGCCCGCGCTGGTCTTCCGCGTCGACCGGCCCGAGGACGACCCGGCCCTGGCCGGGTTCGCGGGCGTGCCCATCGACAGGGACGCGGGGATCGAGCGCAATTCGCGTCCGCATCTCAAGCGCTCGGGCTTCGGCGCGGAGGATCTCGACCGGCTGCCCTGCGACCTGCGCGACCGGTTTCTGGCGCTGGCCGAGAGGTTGGGATACCCGGATGTGGCCGCGGAGCTGCGCGGCGACTGAGCCCGCGCAAACCCCTCCGGCGGGTCCGGTTCAGCTTCGAAACGGTGCGGTTTTGCAACAGCCTCGCGGGGTCTGCGCGGGGCCGTGAAACCCGATCGTCCTCGGCCTCGTTGCTGCAAGCGGATTGTAAACCATTTTGCCGCAGGCTGAGCGCGGATCCGGAGCCATATATCCGGCGGCAGGGCCATGATGTGACGCGAAGATCGGGACGCGGATGCCGAGTACCTATACCTACCGTAATGCCTATGTGCTGAACCTGAACACCGGTCAGATTCAGAGCGCGGGCGTGACCGTCGCGATCACCGACGGGGCGACGGACAACGTCTTCACCTCCACCGGCGGTGGAAGCAGCAATATCGACGGAGACCAGTCGGTCACGATCTCGGGCAGTTCGGCGGGCAACGGCACCTTTGCGAACGAGAACCAGGCGGGGCTGGCCACCATCACCGCGAACGGCGTGTCGCTGCGCGGGGCCTACAGCATCTACGAGTCGGGCGGGGTCAACTACGCCTTCTTCGTCCCGACCTCGGGCACGGGGGCCTTCACCGCCGGGTCGACCTGGACGGCCAGCAACGTCACGACGGGGGGCTTCAACTATTCCAACCTGCCCGCGCAGGGTGCCGACACGGTCGTTCTGGATGCGGCGGGGCCGCGCACGGTCAATACCGGGTCCGGCAACGATACGGTCACCGGCTCGAACCAGGCCGACACGATCTTCGGCGGGGCGGGCAATGACAGCCTGTCGGGGCAGGGGGGCAACGACCGGATCGCGGGGGATGCGGGCAACGACAGCCTGTCGGGCGGCGACGGGTCCGACACGATCTGGGGCGGCATCGGCAACGACACGATCTCGGGCGGGAACGCGGCGGACACGCTCTATGGCGGGGCGGGCACCGACACCATCACCGGGGGCGAGGGCAACGACCTGATCGAGGGCGACGGCACCGCGACGCCGCGCCTGTCCTTCAAGTGGTCCCAGATCGCCGACCCGAACAATGGCGGCGCGGACGGCATCGACGATGGCGACATCCTGGCCACGGCGGACCAGACCGGCTTCGTCACGCAGGATACCGGCGGCATCCTCGTCTCGCTCGACTATGACGAGCAGACCTCGGGCAATTTCGTCGATTTCGACAGCCGCACGCAGAACGTGACGGGCATCGACACCGGCGGAACCGGCGCGGTCAATGCCAACTCCTCGGGTGCGCTCGACGGGACGCGGGCATCGGGGGATCCCGACAACGACACCTCGACGCTGACGGTGCGGTTCTCCTCGACCGACGGGAACTATTCGGGCTCGGTCACCAACGTCCAGTTCCGCGTCAACGATATCGACCGCAACACCGCCGATGCGGCCGGGTTCATCGACCGCATCATCATCCGCGCCTATGACGCCAGCGGCACCCGGATCGCGGCGACGCTCACCTCCGGCGCCGGCGGCACGGCGGGCCCCGCGCTGAGCGACCGGGCCGGGGATGGATATACCGGCGTAGACCAGGCGACCGGCAACCAGGGCAGCGACCCGGTCGACCCGCAGGGCTCGATCCTCGTCACCGTGGGCGGGCCGGTCGCGCGGATCGAGATCGACTACGACAACCTGCAGGTCGGCAACCAGATCGTCACGATCTCCGACATCTACTTCACCCCCGTCGCCACCGGCGCGGGCGGCGCCGACAGCATCGACGGCGGGGCGGGCAACGACACGATCCTCGGCCAGGAGGGCAACGACACCATCCTGGGCGGCACCGGGGCGGACAGCATCGATGGCGGCATCGGCAATGACAGCATCGATGGCGGCGCGGATAACGACACGATCCTGGGCGGCACCGGCAACGACACCATCCTGGGCGGGGCGGGCAATGACAGCATCGACGCGGGCGCCGACAATGACAGCGTCGATGGCGGCGCGGACAACGACACCATCCTGGGCGGGGCGGGCAACGACACGCTGCTGGGCAATACCGGCAATGACAGCATCGACGGCGGCACCGGCAATGACAGCATCGCGGGCGGCGACGGGGCCGACACGATCCTGGGCGGTGCGGGGCTCGACACGATCCAGGGCGGCGCGGGCAATGACAGCATCGACGGCGGCGCGGATGCGGATGTCATCGACGGCAATGCCGGGGCGGATACCATCCAGGGCGGCACCGGCAACGACACGATCCGCGGCGGCGAGGGTTCGGACAGCATCGAGGGTGGCGAGGGCGACGACCTGCTGCTGGGCGACGACACGCAGCCTGCCGTCTGCTTCGAGTTCTACAACGGCAATTTCGCGGGCAGCGTCGACAACATCCCCGAGACGGGGGCGACCGCGACCGGCACCGTGTCGAATTTCGACGTGGACGCGCTGGCCGCGCAATACGCCACCTCCGTCAGCGGGGGCGATCCGTCCGATTTCGGCGTCCGCTTCACCGGCGAGATCACGATCGGCACGGGCGGCAGCTACACCTTCTTCACCAATTCCGACGACGGCTCGAAGCTGTGGATCACCGACGAGACCGGGGTGGAGCGGGAGGTCGTCAACAATGACGGGCTGCATGCCGACCAGGAACGCTCCGGCACGATCGACCTGCCGCCGGGCAGCTACCGCTTCCGGGTCGAGTTCTTCGAGCGCGCGGGCCAGGAGATCCTGGGCGTCAACGTGCAGGGTCCCGGCATCGCCAAGCAGGACCTGTTCTCGGCCGGGCTCGTCTCCTCCACCGCGGGCAAGGGCGACGACACGATCTCGGGCGGGGCGGGCAACGACACGCTCGACGGCGGGTTCGGCACCGACACGCTGACCGGCGGCGAGGGGTTCGACACCTTCATCGCCGACGGCTCGCCCGATCTCATCACCGATTTCAACACGGCCACCGGCCAGAACATCCGCGACGGCAACCAGGCCAACAACGACTTCGTCGACCTGTCGGATTTCTACAATCCCGACACGCTCGCCACCTATAACGATGCGAACGGCACGGATTTCACGCAGGCGATCTCGGCGCTGCGCGACGATGCGGCGGACGGGGTGCTCGACTTCGCGGGCGGGCTGCGGCTGACGGGCGTCGCACCGGACGACCTGACCTTCGACAATACAAACGTGATCTGCTTCACGCCCGGCACGCGGATCTCGACCCCGCTGGGGCCGCGTGCGGTGGAGGATCTGGCGGCGGGCGATCTGGTCATCACCCGCGATCACGGCATCCGCCCGCTGGTCTGGACCGGGCGGCGCGACCTGAGCCTGGCGGAGGTTACGGCGCAGCCGAAGCTCGCGCCGATCCTGATCCGGCGCGATGCGTTCGGGCCGGGCCTGCCGGGCCGGGACATGATGGTCTCGCCCCAGCACCGCATCCTGGTGAACGGCGCGCGGCTGGCGCTGGCCACCGGCGCGGGCGAGGCGCTGGCCCCGGCAGTGGCGCTGGTGGACGGGGTGCGGGTGCTGCGCAGCACCCCGCGCGCGGTCAGCTACCTGCACGTGATGTGCGAGGGGCACGAGGTGATCCGCGCCGACGGCCTGTGGGCGGAGACGCTGCTGCCCGCATCGGAGGCGATGAAGGCGCTGAGCGCCGAGGCTTGCGCCGAGATCGCGGCGATCTTCCCCGATCTCGAACGTGTCGCCCCCGCGCACCGCCTGCTCGCCGCGACCGAGGCGCGCTGGCTGCGCGCGGCGGGCTGATGAGTGACTCTATACATAATGAAGATTACATATATATTTTCATGTAATGGTGCATCCTAAACTGGGTTGCGGAAAATCCCTTATCCTTATGAAAAGAAAGGATAAGGGATATGTCCCATCAAGAGCTGCATTTACGCGAAAGATGCACGCTTCGAAGACCTGTTCGAGCGGGCGCAGGAAAATTTGCACGCGGAGGACGGCTGGGACGGATCTGGCGCGATCGGCTTCATCGAAGCGTACAACAGCACTTTCCGTGTGAAACTCTGAAGGCCCATTGGGTCATAAGTGTTGCAAATATTTGAGAAAAGCTGGATGCTTCGGCGCAGAAATAACGATGAGGTCCGTCCAGACAGCACCGTTGACTGTGGCGTAATCGCAATTCGAAAAATGTCGAGTTGAAATGGCGCAGAAAACAAGTGAAAAATGTAATTATTGATTTGGAGAGGGTCGATAAGGCTGCACTGTTGATTTCGTTATTAGGTAGAAAGTAGATAGAATTATGCCGCTTCTTCTGGTTTTAGTTATCGTCCTGTCCTCTTGGGTTTTCACTTTCGTGGGCTTGGATTTCATCCAAGCTCTGTGCATCGAGTTCCTGTTGGTCGGTGGCATAATCGGCTTCTTGCGGACCGGAGCACGAAGGAACCGTCGATGATCGGTGGCGCGGGAACTCGTTCCTCCAATCGATAGGCCGCGTTTCTCGTGCAACGCCGGATCGTACGACAGAGATCAGCGGGCGGACTCAATCATTCGGCCAGGTTCTGTAGAAGACTGCACATGCGATCGGTGCCCTCCCCTTCGTGGCCTGCAGGTTGATCAGCTTCGATCGCGGCAACGAGTCCGTCACCTAAGTGCACTATGCATTGATGTGTGGTTCTGCGGCTCGCAGTCGCTACACCCGAAAGGCGACGCCGAGAATACCTCCCGACGGCTGCTCCGCTCTCTGCCTCGCGAGATGGATCTCAAGCGGGCGAGTGATGCCGCCATTTGCGCCATCACCGATCGTATGAACGGCACGCCGCGCAAATGTCTCGGCTGGCAGTAAGCGTCCGCTCAAAAGCCATCTACAGGCGGCAACCATCTCGATCTGAGTTCGGCAGGCGCTCTGGCGGTGTCTCAGCACGGCGGCTCCGCCGCCATCCGTCCGAAGGTCGGCGGAGCCGGAATTCGGAAAGGCACGTCTATACGCTTTGCGCGCGCAAAGCGAAATTGGACGCCCCGAAGGCAAGATGCAGCGGCCTGATCGAGGCCTCTCCGCAGCCGCACAGCGGCCCATCCGTCCAGCTGTCGGCGAAAGCCGAAATCTGGAAAGGCGCGCTTATACACAAATCTCCGATTTGCTCGATTGGAGGGTCCGGGCCGCGCTGGATCGCGCCGGTGCGGCGACGCTGTCGGGGCCGGACCGGGAGGCAATCCGCTCCGGGTCTGACGGCGGGGTGACGTCAGGTTGCGGCCATCCTGCTGTCAAAGTGGCCGCGAAACGTCCGGCAGTTTGCCTGTCATTTTGGCGGGCGTTCCGCCTGTCATTCTGCCCGGTATTTTGCCGGACAAAATGCCAGGCAATTCGTCAGGCGTTTCGCCTGTCAGTCTGCCTGTCGTTTTGACAGGCAAAACGCCTGTCAGAACGCCCGTCATTCTGTCGGGCAAAATGACAGGCACTTTGCCCGACAGATGCGCACCGCGCCTGCAGCCCTCCAAAGTCGGTCGCAGGAAAATCCCGTCCTGGGGTGCATCCCGGACCCTGCCGTGCCATGCTCGTCCGCATGACCTGACCCTCGTCCCTTCAACGCGCACCGCCCGCGTGCAGATCCCCTGCCCGTGGCTGGACCGGTGTGCCTGACGAGAGGACATGTCATGACGAAACCCGACCTTCCCGCCATCCGCGCCCGCCGCCTCGATCTGGAGGCAATGGGCAGCTCTGGCATGGAGCTGGCACACCAGGCCGATCTCGGCCCGGTCCTGATCCGGCGCCACGGCCGGATCGCCTATGTCGCACTCACCGAAGAACTGTTCGAGCGGGTCTGGCCGATCAGCCAGCGCGCCCTGCCGATCGAGGAGATGCCGGAGCGGATCGCGGCCCTGTTCGAGCAGGCGCTGGAGGAGCTGCTGGCCGGGGACGACACGGACTGATCCGCCGCCATCCGGACGCACACCGGAAGGCTGCCGCACCGGGCGGCGGCCTCCAGGCTCCAGGCGGTCCAATCACGGTTTGCGCGAGCAAAGCGTATAGACGTGCCTTGCCAGAAATTTGCAAAATTCCTGGCTGCGGATCGGCGCTCCGACGGGTAGGTTGAGGACAGTTCAGAGGGTGGGGAAAGGCGTATTAGGGAAGCGGTCGCCGGTGCCCGGAATTCGCCGCCTGATCCTGTTGCAGATACGAGGACATCGCCGATGGGCACATCCACCGCCGCCGAGAACCAGAAGCGCTTCGTCGCCGCGCGCAAGGCCGAGGGTCTGCGCCGCCTTACCCTCTGGGTCCGTCCCGAGGATGCGGCAGCGCTGAAGGACATTACGCGGCAGCCTCACGCCATCGCCGCCCTACGGGACCGCGTCACGGCCGAGGTCGAGGCGGAGCTGCGGCCCGGTATCCTCGCGAGGGTCCGCGCGGAGCTCAGCCGCAAGACCCGCCGGGCCATGCTGGTGCAGGAACGGGCTCGCGCCCGGACACAAGGAGCGGGCAGCAACCGCCCGCCCGATGCCGTGCGCTTCACGCGCAAGCCGGACCGGGCGGAGCGCGACCTCATCAAGGCCGCAGGCTGGCTCTACGACCCCGTCAGCGCAATCTGGCACCTCCCGGAGGATCCGGCCTCTTGGCCGCTCACCGACGCGCTGCTGGCCGTTCTGGAGCGGCACGGCGTGGAGCGGTTGGAGGTGGGGCTGTACGAGGGAGGGGCGTAGGAGGGGGATCGGCGTCAGGGCCGATCCGGCGACCTGCGCTATCCGGTCATCAGGCGTGCGGCGATTTCGGCAGGCGCAGCATCGTGCGGTCGTGGTCGTCATAGTCCAGCCAGGGGTAGAGCTTCTGTGCTTTCTTGAAGCTGCCATCCTTCATGTGGACGAAGTATTCGTTGGCCGGTGGTCGGTTGGACTGATCGTTGAAGACCGCGCCGTTGGTCGGGCGCCACAAGGGAAATGTCACTCAGGTCTTACCGCGCGCTCGCATGATACTTACTCATGCCTGACCCCGTCCGCGCTTCGAAACCTGGCCGACAAATATTCAGCTCAATCGAGGGCATTCCAGGCGCTGGTAAATCCGGCCAATGACACGACCGGTTCGACCGGTGTGCGGGCCGCGTCGAAGAAGGTGACCTTCATCCGGTTGCCACGTTGCATGGAGCGAAGCAAATCCGCCTGCAACGGGACGCCTGCATGACATCCGTTCATGTCGCAAATCTCGAACGGGACCACGATTTCAGGGCCGGAATCGATGCGATACCGCCAGCCGGGGCCCAGCAAGATCCCCAAGGGAAAGCTGACCAGAAGTGTCGGCTCGTCCCCTCCGAAGACCTTGACCTGAAGGATGACGCGCCCTGTAGCGGGTTGCGCGACGGCTTGCGACATGCGGCAGGGCTGGTCTTGCTCGCAGAATACCTGCCAATCGGTGAAAATCCGCGCCAAGGAGCTCGCCTCCGAAATGCCGGATTCGAAGCGTGTCTGCTGTGCCTGCGCAGGTGTAGCGCTCCATGTCATCAGGCAACCCAGGATACCGGCAAGCAAGATATTTGCTGCGCGGGATTTCAAAGGATGAATTGCCAACTTGATTGCCCCACAGATTTACTAGAGGAAAGCCCCGATCCGTTAACCCTTTTCGGGAGGCTTGACCAGATGACTTGCAAGAGCACAGCCGCGCAAGAAACGGATTTTAGGCGACGCTTCAGACCAGTTGCGGGTAGCCGTGCGTTGATGTTGACGCTTTTGGCACTGGTCACGCTTTACACCCCGTTCTCCGCTGTCGCGCAGCCGATCGTTTCCGATGGCGGGACGGCGACCGGGATCACCATCGGATCCGCCGGTCTCGTGACCGTCGATATCGCGCCGGCGAACTCGGCGTCGATCAGCCACAATACATATTCGGCATTCTCGGTCCCGGCCGCTGGTGTCGATCTCGACAACAGCGGTGTGCAGGCAGGCACGATTATCAACGAGGTGACGTCTACCCGACCGACCGATATCGAAGGCCGATTAAGAATTGTCGGTCCTCAGGCGGATGTGATCGTTGCCAATCCCAATGGCATCAGTGTCAACGGCGGCGAGTTTCGCAATACCGGGAACGTGGCGCTTGCCACAGGCACATTGCAGTACGACGCGGCCGGGCAGGTCGCGGCAACCGTTACAGATGGTGCAATCGAGGTCGGCGCGGGCGGTCTGAGCGGTACGATGGAGGAGCTTGCACTTGTGTCGCGCGCCCTCAGGATCGATGGCCCTTTGGAATTCGACGCCACCGAACCCGGGTCTTATCTCAACGTAATTGCGGGCCGGGGGACGGTGAGTTTCGACCGCGTCCGCAATGGCTTCGGACAGGACGGGACCGGACAGTTGCCTTGGGCGGTTGTCGGCAATGGCAATTCTGGGGCCACGGATGCCGTGATCGTCGATATCACAGGCAACGGATCTGTCACTGCGGGTCGGATTGGAGTGACAGTAACCGATCGGGGAGCGGGTGTGCGCTTCGCTGGCGATCAGCTTGCGGCATCAGGAGGATTTCGCCTGACGTCATCGGGCACGCTCGAACTGACCGGCGCATCGGTCGTGGCGGACGGTTCTGTAAATATTTCGGCAGGCAATATCGATCTGACTACCGCATCGGGCCAACAGCCTCGGATCGCGTCAGAGACCAGCGGCGTCACAATCCTGGCGCAGGACGGAGATATCGACCTGGGTGCGGCCTATGTTTCGGGACGGACTGTCTCATCCGACAATCTGGCATCCTCGGGTGGTGTCACGTTTTCGGCAACAGGCGATATCGTCGCCTCTGGTGGAAATGCACGGATCGTCTCTGATGCCGGTGATCTGCCAAATGCCCAGAACACCAGCAATGTCGTGCTGACGGCCGATGGTCGTGTCGATCTGGAAGGCGTGGACATTACCGGTACTGACGATCTGCGCATAACCGCCGGAGGGGCGGTGCTGTTCACGAACAGCGTCGGCGAGATCGGTGGCGATATCAGGATATTCTCGAACAGTCGGCTCGCCTTCGACGCATCTTCCATGATGGCACAAAGCGACATTCGCCTCGATGCTACCGAGCTGAGTTTCGGAACCGCGGATCCGACCGAAGCGCGCAGTGAACTCGTCGCTGCCAATGGTGGCTTCACCATTCGGGCGCGCGCGGGTGATGTCATCAATCATGGCAGTCTTCTGCAAGGCAGGATTGCGACACTCAACGATCCTGAATCGCGCGGTGGGATGACGATCTATTCCAGCGGAGACGTATTGAATCGCAGTCTGGCGATCGATCGGTTGGCCGTCGCATTCGGAGAACAGGACAACCTCTACATCGAAGCGGGTGGCGATATCCGTAACGAAACAGGACGGCTATTCTCGAATGCCGGTATCGTCGCCACTGCGGGAGGCGATATTCTGAACGAAACGATGTTCACTGCCGAGACGGCACCGCTGAGCGTGGTGAGGAGCCGCGGTGCCCGCTTCGCCACTTCCCTTTTCCTGAAACGCTCCAGCACAACGCGTGTGTCCGCGGACTTTGGCGATCGGGCTATTTCCGGAGAACAGTCCTTTATCCTGGGCGTCGGAGATGTGTCTCTCGATGCGCGGAACATCCTGAATACCGGCGCGGATATCACAGGCGCCGACGTTGTCCTGACGGCCGGAGAATCGATTTCCAGCAATGCCCGTCAGATTGGACAGGTCCATTTTCGCCAAAGCTGCAAATGGTTCTGCAGCACATCCGGGCGTTCCACCCTGAGCTTTGTCGGTGGGACGATTACAGCATCCAGAACTCTTTCATTGACCGCCGGCAATGGTATCAGCAGCCTTGCAGGCACGCTGACCGGCGCTGACGGTATTACGATTGCGGCGCCCTTGACGCAGTTCGTGCCGGCCTTCTCCCCACAGTTGATCGAACATCCGGCTGGTTTGACCGGCGGGTTCAGGGGGCATCGCGGTTATCTGGCCGGTGCATATGACTACGGGACTTTGCAAAGCCCTGCAGGCGACATCGCGATCGACGGTGATGCGGATCTGGGAGCTGCGACCCTGATCGCAGCGGGAACCGTCAGAATTACAGGAACGCGTGTTGAGTCTACGGTTCCCGACCTCCCTGTTCTGTTCGAGCGTCGCCCGCTCGGCCTTCTTTGGAACCTTCTCGACTGATGCAGATTTTCCGAGTTGCTCTGGTCGCCATAGGAATGGCGTCGGCGGGCTTCCCGATTGTGGCGCAGGAGGCTGACCAGGGCGCCCGCCTTCTGGAGGAAACCCTTCGCGAGCGTGAGATCGAGGCACTGGCCCGCAGTCAGGCGGGCCAGGAAATTTCAACGCCGGACATCGAGGGGCCGGTCGCGGAAACGCCCTGTTTTCCTGTCGATACAATCACGGTGATGGGCAACACGGTCTATACCGAAGCGGAGCTAGCGTCCGTCGTGTCTGCGTTTTCGGGACAATGTCTGGGCGAGACCAGCATCGGTAACCTGCTGGCCGGTATAACCGCCCTCTATGCGGATGCGGGTTATATCACCACCCGTGCCTATGTACCCTCGCAGGACCTCAGCACCGGAGGGCTGAGCATCGATGTGCTCGAAGGTCGCATCGAGGCCTACGAGTACCAGCGATCGGAGACATCCGACATGGCGAACCCGGACGGGCCGCTCGGTATCGGCAGTGTTATGCCGCAACGGCCGGAAGAGGTGTTTCAGCTGCGTGACCTGGAACATGGGCTTGAACAGATGAACCGGCTTCGATCCACCGAAGTGAATGCCAACCTGATTGCCGGAGAAGCGCCGGGCACCAGTCGTATCGTGCTGACGGAAACGCGTGTCGACGCCGTCCGCGGAACGTTCGGGATCAATACGCAGGGCGATGAGATAACCGGTCGTCGCCAGGTCAGCTTTGGGTTGGAAGCCGACAATTTACTCAGCCTCTACGATACCTGGTCTCTGAGATATTCCGGGTCGCGTGACAGCAATGCACTCGCCTTCGGGGTCTCCGCCCCCTACCGCCGATGGCTTTTTTCGCTGAACGGATCCTATTCGGAAGAGCTGACGCCAGTGACAGCGAACTCCGATCTGTTCACCCAGACGGCCAATGCCAATCTGACGGTAGAGCGATTGCTGTTTCGGGATGCGCGGTCGAAATATTTCGCCCATGCAACGCTGTCGAGTTATTGGAACGAGCGATATATCAATATTGCTGCGCTGACGCCGCAGCACCGTTCCGCGTTCCGGGTCGGTCTGCGGCAGGAACATCGGTTTGAGGATGCGGTCATTCTGATGGATACGGCGCTGTCCGTCGGCACGGGAGCGCTTGGTGCTGACCGGGATGCATCCAATCTTCCCGCGGGCAGTCCACGAACCGATTTTACGGCGCTGGATGCCAGTCTGACATATATCCGTCCTTTGGAAAACGGGCGCCAGTTATCTGTATCGGCCGTCGGGAAACTGTCCAATCGACCGCTCTTCGGCAATGAGCAGCTTTCTATCGGCGGCTGGAATTCCGTAAGAGGATATGAAGGTTCGGGCGCGGGAGGCGATAATGGTCTGTATGTGCGAACAGAACTCGCGTTCCCGACGATCGCCATCGATGCTGATGGCTGGACCGACTTTTCGGCCATGCGGGAATTGGACCTGTTCCGTGATATTCGGGGAGGTATTCGGCCATTTGCCTTCCTTGATGCCGGGTATGTACATAGCCGGGCGACGGAGCGCGATACGTCGCTCGCCGGTGCGGGGATCGGGATTTCGGCCCAACTTGGCAGAACAACGCTGAACGCAACGCTTGCCACACCTCTTCTGGATGCCGACGGCCACGATGCCGGGAGCTTGCAAGCTTATATCGGCATCGAAGTGAAGGCTTTCTGATCGCGAAGCCTTTTAAATCCAAAAAACATCTCGACAGTTCTGTTGTGAGATTGTTACCTGCGGCAGCCGGACAGTCAGTCATAAAATTCTGGAAAGATACGAGCCTCAAGATGGGTGTATATCCGGAATATATCTGCTCTGTGCGAATTCACACATCGGTCATTCACATGCTGTGCTCCTACTCCGGTAAAGCAGTCTGGTCTGTCGGCAGGATTTCGCGACAGGATACGAATCTGGCGCAGAACTACACCGCGATCTCAACAGAACGATACTGAACGAAGGAAACTGACATGATCAGTCTGCGTCTCCCGTCACGGGGTCTTGTGCGCAAAGTCTTGCATGGTTTTGTCACGCTCATTTCTTCGGTATCGGTCGTCGCCAGCTCGGTATCGGTTTCATATGCGCAAACCATCATCGTGGATCCGTCTGCTCCGGGCTCTTCCTTCCTGCAATCGAGCAACGGTACGCCACAGATCAATATCGAGACGCCGCAAAGCGGTGTTTCGCTCAATCGGTTCGATGAATTCAGTATCGGCGATGACGGGGTCATCCTGAACAATGCGACATCCGGTGGTGTAAGTGTCATCGGCCAGAACGTGACGGCGAACCCGAACCTGATGGTGTCAGGGCCGGCAAGCACGATCGTGGCGGAGGTCACCGGCGCTGCCCCCTCCAACATGACCGGAACAACCGAGGTTTTCGGAACCCAAGCCTCCGTCATCATCGCCAATCCCAACGGGATCGTCTGCAATGGCTGCGACTTTCTGAATACGACAAGTTCGACCCTGACCACAGGTCGGCCCATCGTCAACGGCCCGGATGTCGACCTCGCTGTCACCGAGGGTACCGTCACGATCGGGCCCGATGGTTTCCAACCTGGCGCGCAGGGGGGCGTTATCGGGCGACATGTCGTGCTGACAGGTCCCATTGTGACCTCGGGACAGGGCGCGGAAAACGATCTCTTGGTGTCGGGCGGGGCGCAACGCGTCCAAGGGCTGGATGGAGCTGATCTATCCTCGGCATCCATCGTTGCCGCACCGAGCACGGTTTCCAGAACCTCACCCTTCGCGATCGATGCGGGCGAGAATGGACGGCTGGAGGGTGGCGACGTTGTCGTCCGCAATACGGAAATCGGCCAGGGCGTAAACCTCTACGGTGCTGTCGACGGGCGTTCTCTTACGGCCTCCTCGGGGGGCAATCTTTTCTACAGGGATGCCCGCATCGATGGCACGGTTTCTCTTTCGGGAGATGAATTGCGGCAATACGGAACGCTCGGGGCCGGTGGCGATGTCCGCATTAACGGGCGAGCATTCACGCTATATGATGGACGCGTTATTGAAACGTCCGGCGATATTGAGATCTCGGGCGAAGAGTTCGTCGTTATCGCGGGCGAAGTCTCGGGCGGAAATATCGAGATCGATGTCAGCGCGGGGACGTTGACCAATACCGGTTTCCTGATGGCCGATGGCGATCTGACCGTTGTTGCGGGTGAGGATTTCAGGCAGCAGCGCCAGATTGCCAGTGAGTATGACACCGCTATCGATCCGGCGCTGCAAAACTATATCGACGCTTACCTGGCCCAGCTGGCCGCAGGCGGTCCCGAAGCCGATATTGCGGCGGAAATGATCGCGCGTGCGGGCGCGCACGAGCTGGTCGCGGAATATGCAGACCAGGGCGCGACCTCGACGGGAACCCAAGTTTCCATCGATGCTGTCGGAGGAAGCATACTGAACATAGGCGGTGCGATCGCCGGTACAGACGATGTCACGCTGGCCGCCGATATCGATGTGATCAACCGTTCATTGTCTTTGCGTCGAAACGGCACCTGCGATGGAAGCGATTGCGGCCCGCATATGGAGTTTCATTCAGCGGAGATCCTGTCGGGGGGTACGCTTACGGCAATTGCGGGCAATGACATCCGCAATGAGGCAAGCAATATCGGTGCCGCCAGCGACATCGTCCTGTCTGCTGGTCGCGACATCGTCATCACGCTCGATAACTCTGAAGTCAAAACCCATACATCTGACTCGTCGGGATATGTCACGGAGCACATCGACGCTGTTCTCCAGCCGGCGCAGGTTCTGTCCTTGCTGGGCGATGTCAATCTTGAGGCTGGTCGGGGCGTTCAGATCATAGGATCCCTTGTTTCGGCTGGCGGCACTCTGGAAATAGATTCAGGAAATTATGCGTGGGTTCACTCGCGCGCAACGAACGATTCTTATGATCTTTTAGGGCTTGCTAGGCAAAACTACTGCCAAGAAAGATATATCCCATCGTATCTATGGCAATGTGTTTGGATACTAGATGCACTGAATTCATCTAATGCGGGAGCTTTTGCGGTTCTATCGGCCGAAAATATACTAGTATCGGCCGAAAATAATATAAGTATATCAGCGCCAAAAATAGAATCAGAAAATTCTATCAATATCATCTCCGAGAGTGGAGATATTCGTATTTCGGATATGAACCAATTTGGATCGAGCGACAGATCCGTTGACGATTTTGCTGAGATATCAGGACGCCAGGCGAGCGAGCTTTTCAGCAAACCTCTGACTGACGAGGAAGAGGATTCGGCCTCCGATTATCTGATGTTCTTGCAGTTGAACGAATTGATGACTGCTGTAGAGGCGCTGCGCCGTGCCGATGGCGGCACGGACATCAAAGAGAGCGCAAGGACCGTAGGAGCCCAGTCCTATACCTCCTTGGTCGACGATGCTGGAAGTGAAGCTGCGAGCGCGGTCGCTGCGGCGCTTGAAACCGATTGGGACATGCACGAAGCGGATCTTGCTGCCAATCAGGCGGAGATATCTGGCATCCACGATGACTTTCGTACTGGGCTTGCTGCACTAGTAGCGGATTTGGAAATGCCGGACGAAGCACGGCAGCGAATGCTTGATGAAGAGATAGAAAAAGCGAGCATCTATTATAACGAAAGAATCGAAAACGAAAATATACTACATCAATATCGTTTAGATAGCATAGAGGCGCAGCATCAATCTTTAGTAGATATATATTACGATGCGTACATAGTGTATGGTCAAGAAACTTGGAATTATGTGCATCAAACCCTTATAGATAACAAAAATTATCAGTTAGAATATGCAATCATCCAATATGATGAGCAATTAAACTATGCAGCGTCCGATCTGCAATACGAGATTGCGCAAGCAAGGGTAAGAATTGCGGAAATCGACTTCGAGGCTGATCTCGTAGCGCTACGGCAGGAATTCGATGCGCAGCGGAGCCAGCTTCAGTCCAGCTATGCCGAGCTGTCCGCGCAGCGTGACCAAGCCTTACAAGCTGGTCTTCGGAACGTCGAAGCTGTCATGCAGGCACAAGCCGAGATTGATGGACTGCGCAGTCTCGCCGTGGCGAGAGACAGCGTGGACATCGGCGCGGAGTCGCTGGCACGGGCTCTGACCGATCAGGCATTTCCTGACCTGATGACGGCAGATATATCCACTGTCCTGCCCGCATTGTCCGACAACAGCGCGGAGCGCGATGCCTTCCTCTCCGCCACCGCGCAGCATTTCAGTACGGGTGCGAACGCTGCCGGTCTGTTGTTCTCGGAGTTTCCGTCAACCCAGATGATAGCCAATGGTGATGGGCTCAGCCTGAGCGCCGCTGGCGTTCTGCGCCTGGAAGAGGCGTATCTGTCGACCGATGGGCATCTCAATCTGTCCACGCTCGGAGATCTCACCCTTCACAGAGTGACGGCCAATTCCAATTCGGTTGGCGGCACAATGGCGCTAACGGCCGGAGAAGATATCGAGGCGAGGGGCACCTCGATCCAGACCGCCGGAGATTTGCTGATCAGAAGCGGGCTTGGCGATGTCGACTTCGGGGCTACCCCCCACGCTTACGATCGCGTGACCGGGTACGACAATGTCGTCGGGGTGTTGTCGGACGGTATCTGGAACACGGACCACCATCTGCTGTCACAGGAACTCTCGACACTTCATGCCGACGGGGACCTGATCATCCATGCCGGTGCAGGATTGGAGATAGATGGATTGTCAGAAGAGGCTCTTGCCCAGCTGACGCGCGGCAACCTGATTCTCGGAGGAGTCGGCGGTACGATCGGCGGCGACGCGATCCTGACAGCAAACCGGGATATCGGCTTCCTCGCGCCCAGGTCCGAAATCGCCTATTCGACCGGAGACAGCCGCAATGGCACCAATATGGTCGATATCCAGCCGCATGTCACCGACCTGTCGGTCGCGGGCAACTTCACCGCCTCCGCCGGCAACAACATGCTGCTCGAAGGTACCATAATCGACGCGGGCGGGACGCTGGACCTGAGTGCCGAGCACGACATCATGCTGTCCGCAGCACAGGAGATCTATCAGTATAATTCACGCTCCTACAGCAGGAAGTGGTACCGCAAAAAACGAACCAGCCGCTCGATCCTGACCATCACCCACGACGGAACGGACCTGTTATCGGGCCTGCAGATGGATATAGAGTCGCAGACAGGCGATCTGATCCTCGCGGGCAGTTCGTTGATCAGCGAAGGTGGCGACATCAACCTGTCGGCGACCGAAGGCAACATTCTCGTGGGTGCCTTCACGGATGTGCATCAGGATCAACGCCGCAAGAGCCGTTCCTATCTTGGAGGACTGATTTCGTCCTCCAGTTCGAGCTTCAGAGATATCGCGACGAGTACCGGATCGTCGTTGCTGGCGGAGCTCGACCTCAACATTCTATCCGGTGGCAATACCGAGCTGGTGGGCGCGCAACTTTCAGCCGGTCATAACCTGAATTTCGATGTAGGCGGCGATCTCCATGTTCGCGCGGCAATCGGCTCCGTCAGGGAGGAAAGCTTTTCGTCCAACACCGGTCTCGTTCTGGCAACGACAGAAACCGAACGATCGAACCGGGAAACCGCAGTCCTGACAACGATGAGCGCAAACGGCGATATCAGCTTCTCGGTCGGCGGCGATACGTATCTGACGCTCTACAACAGCCCGGATCAACAAAGCCTCAGTGTTGCCGAACTCTATCCCGAAGAACTGGAAGCGCTGGCCGGATTGATCCTGCTCGATCAGGATCTACTCGACGAATATTTCCATGACGAGACCAAGACACTCTCGCCAGCATTCACGATGGTGCTGACCGTCGCGCTGACATCCGGCTTCGGAAGCGTGCTTGCCAATGCAGGCGTACAAGGCCTGACAGTTACGAATGCCGCAACGGGTGTAACCTCGCTCACCAATGCTGGTCGGGCAGTCGCCTCTCTCGCGGCTTCGACCACCGTTGGCATTGCCAATGGAACGGTCTCGGGAGAATTGGATTTCGAAGAAATCCTGAGAAATGCCGCGGTCTCGGCCGGCACCAGCTATCTGGCAAATTCGATCAACCTCCAGGCCCTGGGTCAGGGAGAGCTGGGCCTGGAGGCGGGAGCGCAGGGTCAAATCGCGCGCTTGGCATCCGGCGAGTTTGACGGCCTGACGCTTTTCAGCGGTGGTTGGGATCCGAGCATGACCACGTCGGTTTTCGGATCGGGCCTTACGGCGGCGAATGTTTTGGAAGGCGCCTTCGATGCGAGCCTGACCGCAGGCATCCAGACGGTGACAAATGGCGGCGATTTCGGTGAGGCGTTCAGGGGCTCCTTCGTCAGCTCGGTAGTGGCACTCGGGCTTGCCGACGCGCAAACCGGGATCGGCGATATTTTCGCGGGGGAACACGGCGGAGAAGGCTCGCTGGGCCATGTCCTGCTTCACGGGCTCGCCGGTTGCGCCGCCGCCGAACTGCAAGGCGCCGATTGCAGCGCAGGCGCCGCAGGCGGAATTGCAGGAGCGATCTACGCAGGTGGCCTAGAAAACACAGAGCTCAGCGACGAACAACAACGCCAGCGCGCCGAACTGATCGGCGCAGTGAGTGGTTGGATGTTTTCAGGCGGCGCAGCAGAGAATGTCGCAGCGTCTGCCAGCACTGCCTTGTCTAGTATGATTAATAACCGGCAACTTCATGAAAATGAAAAGGAAATTCTAAGCGATATGCTTGGAAGACCGATTGACGATGCCGATTTCGATATGATTGATACTGTATCAAGTTCGGAACGTGAGACATTGGCGGCAGCTTGTGCGCTAATTAAGTGCTCAGCTCATCTTTCGGTAAATCATCCAAACTATACCTCACGTGTGGCACTGGAGCGTGAGGGATGGCAAAATCTGGCTGAGATCCGGCGCTTGATGCAAGCAGGTAATACCTTACTTGGCTACGACGTCCAAGCTGAGCATGGTCATCTCTATCTTGGTGGGATCGTAGAGCGAGGAAATGTTGGTTTTGACATTGGTGCCTTTCTTTATACAGGAACCGATGCACGCTATGATTGGTCGTCTTCTGCTGGCCACGATATTTACGGGCAGAGATCCTCGCCCCCACAGGCCTTTTTGGACGGGCTATTAAGTCTAGCCTCAGATCCGTCTCAACTCTGGCACGGCCTTGTCGATGAGGTCCAAGGCACAGCAGAGGTTTGGGCCGCAGTTTTTGCTAATGCGGACATTTCCGATGTAGGAGAGCAACTGGCTCTTAAGCAAGCATTGCGCGGCATGGATTATGCAGATGCTGCGACCTTGGCCTATCTCAATGGCGGACTGTCAAACGAAGAGTTCCGTCAAACGCTGACTGATACTGCTCAGGCCGCCGTGTTACTCCAAACGATCGTTGCGGGATATGCTGCTGGTGGGTACTCACTCGCTCACAACACCCTAGTACCAAGGACAGTAACTGCCTCTAAGCTCTATGCCTCAAACGGAGGAGTGTTTGACTTTGACCGTGGGCGTACAGCAGGTAGCTATAATGCCCTCAATCCTGGACCTCTTGATGACAGTCTCGCAGAAACATTTTCTGGTGGCCGTTACAATGAAGTGGTACTGACTGAAGATGTTGTTTTGCACCGCGCTGGGACGGGTGATAGACCGCTTGGCCAATTTTTCACTCAGCAACCCGCAGATAGCATCCTGAAAACCCGCATAGACAGTGCAGTGCTGCCTACTTGGCCAGGCGGTGGGACATCTCCAATAGACTCGACATTTGAAATACGTATCCCAGCTGGGACAAGCGTCTATGTTGGAGAAGTCAGTTCTCAGGGTGGGGTATTTGTAGGTGGAACGCAGCAGATTGTGGTTCCTCGGCCTTGGGAAATCGACGGTGTGGAAGTCTTATCGAGGTCACCACTGCCATGAATGACACTAAGTTGATTCGCGCTGAAGCAATTCTCGCAGAGATGGCGCAGATTTTTTTCGCAGAGAACGACGCTTCTCCTTGGGGAAAAAAACTTAGTTCTCTCGCTCAAAATAAAACCATGCATCCAGACGATTTTAGAAGTCAGATAAAAAGATTTTACGGTGGTATGGGTTCTTTGAATGATATTGTCTTGATCGCTCCCAATGGAAAAGTCGATAGGGAAGCAAACGTAAGGTTTTCTAAATTAAAAAATGAACTATATCAATTAATATTTCAAACATAATTTAGTAGTTACTGATATTTTTTATTGATCTGCCACGGGATTTTTTCGTCCATCATCGATTAGAGTTCGGTCTAACTTGAAGACAGACAATGAAGCGAACGAGATTCACGGACGAGCAGATCATCGGCATCCTGGCCGAGCATGAGGCGGGTGCGAAGTGCGCTGACCTGTGCCGCAAGCACGGCATGTCGGAGAGCACTTTCTACAACTGAAAGGCCAAGTTCGGCGCCATGATGGTGCCGGAGGCCAAGCGGCTGAAGGCGCTCGAGGATGAGAACGTCAAGCTGAAGAAGTTGCTGGCCGAGCAGATGTTGGATCTGGCCGCTATGAAGGAACTGGTATTAAAAAAAAGTGGTGACGCCGGCCGTGAAGCGCGAGGCGGTCGCGCACCTAAAGGCCCGGTTCGGGTTGTTAGAACGGCGGGTGTGCCGGATTGCCGGGGCGGATCGCAAGATGATCCGCTACTAGGCGCAGCTTGCCCCGGATATGGATCTGCGGGGCCGACTGTGGGAGTTGGCCAACGAGCGTCGGCGGTTCGGCTATCGGCGGCTCTTCGTGCTGCTCCGCCGCGAGGGTGAGCCTTCCGGCATCAACCGGATCTACCGCGAGGAAGGGTTGACGGTGCGCAAACGCAAAGCACGCCGCAAGGCTGTCGGGACACGGGCACCGATCCTGGTCGAGGCGCGGCCCAATGCCCGGCCCTCTCGGCAGATTTGCAATGCAAATCGCCTGCCGGGCGGTGGGATCATTGAATTTCGTCCATGACCAGTTCGCCAACGGCCAGCGCTTCCGGGTGCTCAACGTGGTCGACGACGTCACCAGGGAATGCCTCGCCGCGATCCCGGACACCTCGATCTCGGGGCGCCGTGTGGCGCGAGATTTGACCGCTCTGATCGAGCGTCGCGGCAAAACCGGCGTGATTGTCAGCGATAATGGGACGGAGCTGACCACAGACGCCATCCTGCGGTGGTGTTCCGAGCACCGGATCGAGTGGCACTACATCGCGTCCCGCTGCCCGGCAGCGGTTTGCTTGCAAACCGCGAAAGGGGCAAACCCATGCAGAACGGTTTCGTCGAAAGCTTCGATGGGCGGATGCGCAACGAACTGCTCAACGAGACGATGTTTAGCAACTTGGCACATGCGCGCGTCGTGATCGCGGCTTGGGCCGCAGACTACAACACCGAGCGTCCGCATTCGGCATTAAATTACCAGACCCCGGCTGACTACGCGCGGACCCTGACCACCGCAATCGCCCGCCCCGCTGCGCAAGATAAAAGCTCCGTGCGTCGGGCGATTGCTCAACCTGCGTCGATCGGCGTAAATACCAACCGGGCTCCGGTCGCGGCTAATTGAAAGATTTGTGGCAGGTCAGCGGTTATCAAGCCTATAATCTTTGCTAATCGAGTAGAAAGCTGTAATTCATGGTTGATTTTAAAAAGTTGCGGGAGTCGAAGGCTAAGCCGAAACCCCACAACCCGCGCGAGATTTTCAACGCTCTGCCCAAGCCGCCGGGTATTAACGATCTATATGCCAGTCAGGCAGAAGTGTTAGATGCTTGGTATCCTCGGCGTGAAGAGAAGGACGTCGTCGTCAAGCTGCACACCGGTGGAGGCAAGACACTAGTCGCGCTCCTGATGGCCCAGTCAGTCATGAACGAGATTGGTGAGCCGGTACTTTATCTCGCTCCGACGAACCAACTTGTTGAGCAGGTCTTAGCCAAGAGTAAGGAGTACGGCATCGCTGCACTGCCCTACACCAGAGGTCAGCCGCTGCCAGCCGAGTTCCACGACGGCAAAGCCGTGCTGGTGGGCTCCTACGAGACGCTATTCAACGGCCGCAGCAAGTTCGGCGTGCGCGGGTCGGGGCAGGAGGTGGTGAGTGTCGGCGCCATCGTCCTCGACGACGCACATGTCGCCTTGTCGTCCGTCCGCGATGCGTTCACCCTCAACATTTCGGCCAAGAAGCACAAGGCGGTCTACACTGAACTCGCCGACCGCTTCCGTCCAGCGTTCAAAGAGGTCAATCGATCCGGCTCTTTCACGGACATCATCAACGGCAAGGAATTCGGCGTCATCGAGGTGCCGAGCTGGGCGTGGAACCGTAAGCTCGATGAGGTTCAGCAATATCTGTCGGGCGAGGTCGATGACATCGACGCCTTCGTCTGGCCCTTCCTGCGTGATAATCTTGGCGTCTGCCACTGCCTATTCAGCAAGGCGGGCGTCAGCATCACCCCGCTCTTCCCGCCGGTCGATCTGCTTCCAACATTCGACGGCGCCAAGCGGCGGCTCTACATGTCCGCGACGATCGCCGACGATAGCGAGATCGTGCGCACCTTCGGAGCGTCGCAGGAGGCAATCAGCAAGCCGATCACCTCGACGTCGCTGGCGGGCGTTGGCGAGCGCATGATCTTGGTGCCGGGCCTGATGAAGCTCGGCACGCCGATCCTGCCGATGGTCAAAGGTCTTGCCACTAAGCTAGCGGAGGCCGAGCGGGGCGTTGCGATCCTGACACCGTCAGGCGCGGCAGCGGAGGAATGGACGGACGTCGCCGAATATCCGGAGAAATCGTCGGCGGTCGCCGAGAAGGTGGCCGAGATGCAGGCCGGCGACACTTTCGGGCCGCTTGTGCTCGCGAATCGGTACGATGGTATCGATCTGGCCGGAGACGCCTGTCGTTTCCTGGTGATGGACAACCTGCCCCAGGGGACGACCAATTACGACGTGTTCAGGATGAACGTCGTGGCGGACGCGGCGGTTAATTCGCTGCTTGCCCAACGTATTGAGCAGGGTATCGGCCGGGGCACCCGTGGCGGCGCCGACCACTGCGTGATCATGCTGATCGGGACCAAGCTGGTGGGCTGGATCGGCCGCAAGAAGAACCTCGACTTTCTGACGGCGAGCACGCGGGTGCAGCTTAAGATGGGCCAAGAGGTGAGCGAGGCGGTCACGACGCCGAATGAGGTGCGCGAGACTATCCTGAAGTGCCTTAAGCGCGATCCAGATTGGGTCGCCTATCACGCCTCGGAGCTTGCGGACGCCGCGCACGCGCCGCCGATCGATCAGGTGGCACTCAAAGTCGCTGCGGTGGAGCGCAAGGCGTTCAAGCTGCAGCGGCTCGGTCAGTATGAGAAGGCGCTGGCGGCCATTCAGAAGCTTACGGGCGACAAGGCGCTGGCGATGGACGCTCAGCGCCGTGCCTGGCTCGCGGCTTCCGCCGCGCGCATCGCGTTCCAAATGAACGACGACGACAAGGGGCAGGAGCTCCAAACGACCGCGTTCTCGGTCAACAACAATCACAGCCCGCCGCGCACGCGTCCTGCCTATGTGGCGCGCCCCACGCCGGGCAAGCAGGCGGCCGCAATCGTAAAGCGCTTGGCCGAGTACGACCAGCGTGCGGCTATCCTCGCCGATTTCGAGGAGGCGATGAGCGATCTCGTGCCCGAAGCGTCGGCGTCCCGTTACGAGGCGGCACTGGCCGAGTTGGGCGCTTTCCTGGGTTTCGATTCGGAACGGCCAGAGAAGGTGCACAACACCGGTCCCGACGTCCTCTGGCGAACGGACGCGGCCTTCGATTTCGTAATCGAAGCCAAGAGCGAGAAGGACGAGAAGAACCCGCTCTACAAGAAGGATCATGCTCAACTGCTCGAGGCCGAGCATTGGTTCAAACAGGCCTACCCTGGCCGGGACGCGGTGCGGGTCTCGGCGCTACCCGAGGCGGTCGCCGACGAAAAGGCGACGCCGGTCGGCAGCTTTGCCTTCCGGTTGGATGAGGTTACCAAGGTCGTGAGCGCGCTACGGGATGTTCTCGTTGAGCTCGTCGGTGCAGCAGGGGGGGGCGCCGCGTTCGCCGAACACTGCGAGGCGACGCTGGTGAAGGCCAAGCTGAAGCCCGCCATGATCCGTCACACGTTCATGAAGCCATTCGGAACGGCGAAGATGAAAACCCAAGTAGGATCGAGCTACCGCACTCGATGATTCTTGGCGCAGATGAATATAGCGTATCGGGACAGCTGGATGGAGTTACTACAAGCCTCCTGATAGAACCACCTTGTCAAAAACGGTCGTTTTTGGCCGCCTTACCTAATCAGCTTAGGATCAATCGCTTAGCAAGGACAAAAAACCCCAGCAAAAGCTTTGTAGTTTTGACAGGTTTTTGTCTTTGTAAGCCCACGTCCCCTCACCGATAGAGCTCGTCCTCGCCTGGGAAATTGCGCGACCGCACGTCCGCCGCGTAGTCCGACACGGCCTTTTCGATCTGGCCGCCCAGGTCGCCATAGACCCGCACGAATTTCGGAGGGGTGGAGCCGAGGCCCAGCATGTCCTCCAGCACCAGGATCTGGCCGTCGCATTCGGCGCTGGCGCCGATGCCGATGGTGGGGATGGCGACCTGTTTCGTGATGCGCGCGGCCAGCGGTTCGACCATGCCTTCGAGGACCAGGGCGAAGGCGCCGGCCTCGGCCACGGCCTTCGCGTCCGCTTCGTGCGCGGCCCAGGTCTCCTCGTCGCGGCCTTGGGTCTTGAAGCCGCCCATCACGTGGCTCGATTGCGGGGTCAGGCCGATATGGGCCATGACGGGGATGCCGCGCTCGACCAGGAAGCGGATGGTCTCGGCCATGCGCGCGCCGCCTTCGAGCTTCACCGCGCCGCAGCCGGTCTCCTTCATGATCTTGGCGGCGTTGCGGAAGGCCATGTTGGGGCTTTCCTCGTAGCTGCCGAAGGGCATGTCGACGACGATCAGAGCGCGTTTCGTGCCGCGCACCACCGCGCGCCCGTGCATGATCATCAGGTCGAGCGGCACGCCCACCGTCGTCTCCATCCCGTGCATGACCATGCCGAGGCTGTCGCCCACCAGGATGAAATCGGCATGCTGGTCGACGATGGCCGCGGTATGCGCGTGGTAGGAGGTCAGAGAGACGATGGGCTCGCCGCCCTTTCGCCCCGCGATCTGGGGCGTGGTGATGCGGCGGACGGGTTTCTGGGCGCTCATGGGTCGATCTCCCGCTGGTCGATGAGAAGCACGCTGCCGAATTCCGCCGACAGCATGATGGCGAGCCGCCGGTCCACGGGACCCGTGACGGGGGCAAGCCCGTCGGCGGCGGTGATGTCGAGCCCGCGCAAGGTGGCGCGCGGCTCGGCCTTGATCGTGGTGCGGATGACCGCTTCGAGGTCGGCGACGGTGGCCCCGCCCTGCCCCGCGCGGGCCTCGGCCGCGTCGAGCGCCGCGCTCAGCACCGTGGCCGCGGCGCGGTCCTCGGGCGAAAGCCGCACGTTGCGCGAGGACATGGCGAGCCCGTCCGCCTCGCGCACCGTGGGCACGCCGTGGATCTGGATCGGGAAATGCAGGTCGCGCACCATCGCGCGGATCACCTGCAGCTGCTGGTAGTCCTTCTCGCCGAAATAGGCGGCGTCGGGCTGGCAGATGTTGAAGAGCCGCGCGACCACGGTGGCCACGCCGCGGAAATGGCCGGGGCGCGTCTTGCCGTGCAGGCGGTTGGCGAGGTCCGTGGTCTCGACGATGGTCTGGTCGCCGGGGGGATAGATCGTCTCGACCCGCGGCAGGAACAGCGCGTCGATCCCCTCGGCGCGCAGCAGCGCGATGTCCGCCTCGTCGTCGGAGGGGTAATGGGCGAGGTCCGCCACCTCCCCGAACTGGGTCGGGTTGACGAAGATCGTGGCGACCACCCGGTCGTGATCCGCCCGTGCGGTGCGCATCAGCGTGAGGTGACCCTCGTGCAGCGCGCCCATGGTGGTGACGAGGCCGACGCTCTCGCCCGCGGCGCGGAACCCCGCGACGGCCTGGCGGATCTCGGGGACTGAGGTGCAGATCTCCATGGGATCGGGATTACGCGCCGGTCGCGGCTCTGGCAAGCGGGGGCGCGGCGCGACGTTGCGGGGGGTCAGTCGTCGCTGGCCAGCGCCAGCCCGTCCACCACCGCGGTGAAGGCTTGCGCGCGGGCGAGCGTAGCCCCCGGACAGGCGCTGCGGGCCACGTGCTCGACCAGCCCCATCAGGGAGGAGCCGCCGACCAGCACCACCGTGCCGATCTCCGCCGCATCCACGGTGGCGAAGGCGAGGGTCTCGGCGATGGCGGCGCTCAGATCGTCGGCGAACCCGCCCAGCGTCGCGTCGAGCCCCGCGGCGTCGAGCGGGGCTTCAAGCCCCGGTTCTATGACGGCGAGGTCGATGCCGGTCGCCTGATTGCCATTCGCGGCGATCTTGCCGCGCTCCACCGCGAAGGCGATGTCGTGGCCGAGGCGCTGTTCGATCACGTCCCCCAGCCGCTCCAGTTTCTCGGGCTCGACCGCGTCGCGGACCAGGCCCTCGACCAGGCGCTCGGTCTCGCGGGTGTAGAGGAAGGGGATCTTCGCCCAGGTGGCGAGGTCGGCATAGATCCCGTTCGGCACCGGCAGGTGCCCGCCGCCCATGGGGCGCCGAAGCTCCCCGCCATGACCGAGCAGCGGCATGACGTGGCGCATCGACAGCGCCCGGTCGAAATCGGTGCCGCCGAGCCGGATGCCGTGGGAGGCGAGGACCTCCACCTGCCGGTTTCGCGCGCGAAACACCGAGAAATCCGAGGTGCCGCCGCCGATATCGACGATCAGGCCGAGGCCGTCATCATCGCTATCCCCCGCCGCGTGGGCGGCGAGCGCCGCGGCCTCGGGCTCGTAGCGGAAGCGTATGTCGTCGAAGCCCGCCGCGCGGTAGCAGGCCAAGAGATCCGCCTCGGCCCGGCGGTCGCGGTCGGGATCGCCCGAGTGGAAGCGGACCGGGCGGCCCGACAACACGTGGTCGAAGCGCTGGCCGGTCCGCGCCTCGGCCCGCGCCTTCACCTCCCTCAGGAATTCGGTGATGACGCCCGACAGGGTGCGGCGGCGCCCGCCGATCATCCGCTCCTCGTCGATCAGGGCGGTGCCGAGCACGCTCTTGAGCGCGCGCATGTAGCGCCCGTCCTCGCCCGCGATCAGCGCGCGCGCGGCGGCCTCGCCGACCTGCATCGGTCCGCCTTCGGTGGGGAAGAACACGGCGGTGGGCAGCGTGTCGGCCCCGTCCTCCATAGGAATGCGGCGGAGGTGCCCGCCGTCCAGCATCGCGGCGGCGGAGTTGGACGTTCCGAAATCGAGTGCCAGCACCGCGCCCATCGCGATCTCCTCCCCGCATGAGAAAGAGGCGGCGGATAGCGCGGCGCGGCGCGCGAGGCAAGCGATATGGCGGGCGGGGGGCGGCTGCGCTAGACCGAAAGGCGACCGAGGACGGAGCGCCCCCCATGACCCTCAGCTGTTTCAAGGCCTATGACGTGCGCGGGAAACTCGGCCGCGACCTCGACGCGAACGTGCTGCGCGCCATCGGGCAGGGGCTGGTCGCCGCGCGCGGGGCGCGCTCGGTGGTGGTGGGGCGCGACGTGCGCGCAAGCTCCGAACGCCTCGCCGCCGCCCTGATCGACGGGCTGACCTCTGCCGGGGCGGATGTGCGCGATATCGGGCTCTGCGGCACCGAGGAGGTCTATTTCGCCACCGATCATTACGGCGCGGATGCGGGGCTGTGCGTCACCGCCTCGCACAACCCGATCGACTATAACGGGGTGAAGCTGGTGGGCGCGGGCGCGCGGCCGCTGTCGCCCGCCGATCTCGACGCGGTGCGCGAGGCGGCGGAGGCGGCGCTGGCGGGGTTCGCGCCCAGTCCCGCACCGGGCGACGTGACGCCCGCCGATCCGCGCGATGCTTACGTCGAGCGGGTGGTGAGCTTCGTCGAACCGGGCGCGCTGGGGCCGCTCAAGGTGCTGGTCAACGCGGGCAACGGGGCGGCGGGGCCGACATTCGACAGGATCGCCGCCGCGCTGGCCAAGGCGGGCGCGCGGGTGGAGTGGGTGCGGCTGCACCACGCGCCGGACCCGAGTTTCCCGAACGGCATCCCCAACCCGCTGCTGCCCGAGAACCAGCCGGTGACGGGCGACGCGGTGGTGGCGCAGGGCTGCGATCTGGGCCTCGCCTGGGACGGGGATTTCGACCGCTGTTTCTTCTTCGACCATGAAGGCCGCTTCGTGCCCGGCGAATACGTGGTGGCGCTCTTGGCCGGGGCGTTCCTGGCGCGCGCGCCAGGGGCCACGATCGTGCACGAGCCGCGCGTGGAATGGGCGACCCGCGCGGCCATCGCGGCGGCGGGGGGGCGGGCGGTGCGCGCGCGCTCGGGCCATGCCTTCATGAAGGCGGCGATGCGAGACGCGGACGCGGTCTATGGCGGGGAGATGTCGGCCCATCACTATTTCCGCCGCTTCATGTCCTGCGACAGCGGCATGATCCCCGCGCTTTTGGTGCTGGCGCATCTGTCGGCCACGGGACGCGGCCTCGCCGATCTGGTGGGGGAGATGCGCGCGGCCTTCCCCTCCTCGGGCGAGATCAATTTCCGCGTGGCCGATGCCGAGGCGGCGATCGCGCGGGTCGAGGCGCGGTTCGGGGCGGAGGCATGCGCGCGCGACGATCTGGACGGGATGAGCCTCGAGTTCGCCGACTGGCGGCTGAACCTGCGCCGCTCCAATACCGAGCCGCTCTTGCGCCTCAATGTCGAGACGCGGGGCGATGCGGGCCTGCTGGCCGCGCGGGTGGCGGAGCTGACCGCGCTGATCGAGGGGATGGAATGAGTATATATGCCAATCCGAAAGGGCTTTCGGATCGGGACATATACGCATGACCGGCTGGCGGCTGGGCGGCACGGTCTTCGCCGCGATGTGCCTGATCGTGACGGGCGACACGGCGGGCAAGCTGCTGACGCAAGGCGGGGTCGCGCCGGTCTTCGTCGCCTGGTCGCGCTTCGCGCTCGCCGCGCTGGTGCTGCTGCCGGTGCTGGGGGTGCGGCGGGGCGAATGGGGCCAGCTGCTGCAGGGCCGGGTGCTGTTGCGCGGCGGGCTGATCGCGGGCGGGATCGCCTGCATCCTGACGGCGCTCAGGACCGAGGCGATCGGCACCGTGTTCGGCGCCTTCTTCGTCGGGCCGGTGGTGGCCTACGTCCTGTCGGTGCTCTTGCTGGGCGAGCGGGTGAGCGCGGCGCGCAGCGCGCTCCTGGCCCTGAGCTTCGCGGGGGTGATGCTGGTGGTGAAGCCGGGACCCGACCTCAGCGTGGGGCTCGGCTTCGCGCTGGCGGCGGGCGCGTTCTATGGCTGCTATCTGGTGGCGACGCGCTGGCTGGCGGGGTCGGGGGCGTACCGGGCGGGGTTCCTCTTGGTCTCGCAGCTTCTGGTCGGCGCGGTGCTGCTGGCGCCCCTGGGTCTGGGGGCGTGGCCCGCGGGGATCGGAGGTGCGGAGGCCGGACTCATCGCGCTCAGTGCGCTGGCCTCGGCGGGCGGCAACTACATCCTGGTGCGGGTGGGGCGGACGGCGCCCGCCAGCCGGGTGGCGCCGCTGGTCTACACGCAGCTGATCGCGGCGGTGGCGGCGGGGGTCGTGGTCTTCGGCGACTGGCCCGACCCGCTGGCGCTGGCGGGGCTGGGGGTGATCCTGGGTGCGGGGCTGGCGATGCTGCGGCTGGCGCGCTGAGCGCTCAGAACAGCATCATGTCCATGTTCATCAGCTCCGTGGCCATCTCGCGGGGGTCGTCCAGATCGATTACAGGTTCGGGGGCGGTCTCGGGGGCCGTGTCGCGGGCCTGGGCGCTGCTGCGCGCCTGCGGGGCGAGCATGGGCATCGGCGCGAGGCCGGACACGGCCTCCTGGAACGGGGGCAGCTCGGGCTCGGGGTCGGCGACGGGGGTCTCCTCGTCGATGAAGTCGAATTCCAGCTCGAAGAGCGACAGGCCGTGCTCGTCCTCGGAGGCGGTGACCAGCTCGGCGCCGCCGATCGTCTCGCGCAGGGCGAGGCCGCCGACATCGCCGATCGCGGCCTCCTCGGTGTCGAGGATGTCGCCCAGATGGGTCAGCGTGCCGTCCGTCTCCAGCGCGAAGAGCGCCACGCCCGCATCGTTGCCGGCGGCGGCGATGACGGTGGTGCCCTGCACCTGCGCCACGGCGAGCTCGGACACGCCGGAGAAGCGGGTCATCATGTTGTCCCACTGGTGGTCGGTCAGGATCAGCTCGTCGCCCGAGACCTCGAACACGCTCAGCGAGGAGGAGCCGGAGGCCGCGACGATGGCGTAGTCGGTGCCATAGGCGGAGACGGTCTCGATGGCCGAGACCCGCGAGTGCCAGAACCCGTCCTCGGCCAGCGCCACGTCGTCGAGGATCGCGTCGGTGCCGATCAGCGCGATGCCGCTGTCGAAGGCGGAGCCCGCGATCACCCGGCCGTCCGACAGGGTGGCGAGGGCCGTGACGTCGCCCAGGGGCGCGGCGTCGGTATCGGCGATGCGGGTGCCGCCCAGCTCGATCCCGCCGATGCCGCGCGTGGCGGTGGCGTCGCCCGAGGCGGCGGTCAGGTTGGCGGCGGCGTCCTGGGCGATGGTGCTGCCGGTGACGGTGATCCCCGCGCCCCAGCGGGCGAGCACGGTGGCCTCGTCGCCATCGGTCGCGATGTGATGCAGGCCCAGATGGGCGAAGCGCTGCTGCTGGAGGGTCGCGAGATCCCCGCCCAGGCGGGTGACGGCGTTCTCGCCGGCGGAGGCGACGATCAGGTCGCCATTGGAGAGGAAGGCGGCCCCGCTCAAGGCCGCAAGATACCGGTCTTCCGCATCCCATGCGGAAGCTTTGAGCGTGACGCCCGTCAGCATGATGTTCACCCGTTCCCGTCGGGCAAGCGCCATCGATCCCCGACCCCTCGGGGGCGTCCCTCGCGGGACGGCGCTGCCGACTACCACATTGATTTGCGGAACTTTTCCTGCCTGCCGACCCCTCGGCAGCGGTGCGTTCCACCCACATGTTAACAACCGTCCGGCGGCCCGAAGGCTCCATGCCGCGTTAATACAATTGAATGCATTTCCGGCCGGAACGAATCAGTTTTTGGAGCGTGTCCGGGTCGGTGCGGACGGTCTGCAAACGCAACCCTTCCAGTCCCGTCAGGGGGTTGCGAGGTTGGTCCGGGTTAGGAGAACGGGGGTCCCCGTATGCCTCACTCCGGTGTGAAAAGCTGTAATCGTGTCCGATATGGAAACGGTGAAGCGGTCATTGTCCCCCTACTGCGGGACGGGGGCCTCTCCCATCTGTCACTCATCGACGGCGACGAACCGCCACCGCCGAGACCGAAACGAGACATTCGACGCCGCAAAGCCGGCACATGAAAGGACAAGACCATGACCACGACCCTCAAAGCCCTGATCGCCACCGCAGCCCTCTCCGCCGCCGCCCTGCCGGCCGCCGCGAACAACATTCAGCTCGGCGCCTCCGCGGGCCTGTCGCCCGAGATCTCCGCCCAGCTGAGCGCGGCCGAGATCGTGACCTACCGCGAATGGGCGCAGGACACCTCCACCCGCTACGTCGCGGAGAACCTGCTCGAGAAGTATCTCGCCGACTGATCCCCGCCCCCGGACGCCCTCCGGTCCGCCGCCGCAAGGTGCCGTGGCGGACCGATCCCGGGGACCCTGCCTTTCCGATAGAAGGAGACCCGACATGACCCGTATCCTGACCGCCAGCGCCTTGGTCCTGGCCACCCTCGCCCCCACGCTCGCCACCGCGGCGCCCACCGATGCCGTGGCGCGCGGGGCCGACCGGGCGGAGATCACGCTCGCCGGCCTGCCGGTGTTCAACCCCGCCAACCTGGTGCCGAGCCCGGTCGAGAGCGCGGCCGAGGATACCGACCGGCCGTAAGCGGCCCGGTCCTGTTCCCGACCCTCTCCCAACCCGTTCTTTCGGCCCAACCCGTTCTTTCGGAACGCCCTCCGGCAAAGGCCGGGGGGCGTTCGCGTGTCGGGCGGGTGCTCTGGGCGTTCAGGCTGGCGGGTGGTCAGTCGGCGATGGGTTCCGCCGTCGACGTCCCGTCCGCTTCTGTGGCCTCGGCCTTCCACGCGTCGAGCAGGACCTGCAGCAGGCCGCGCAGCGCCTTGTCGGTGGCGGGATCCTCCAGCAGCTGCTCGCGCGCCAGCACCTTTTCCAGGCGGAAGGCGCGCTTGGTCTCGCAGATCCGCTGCAGCACGCCGGGAAACAGCCCCGCCGCGGCCCCCGCGATGACGAAGCCGCGCAGCTGCTCGGCCTCGTCCATGTCGCTGTCCACGCACCAGGTCCGCTCGAACAGCATCATGATGAAGTCGAGCACCTCGTCACGCGGATGGCGGCGGTCGTCCTTGTAGGGCTGGGCGAAGGCATCGGTGACCAGCTCGTAGCTGGGCCAGTAATGCAGCACGCCCTCGTGCCGCAGCTCGCGGTAGAGCTCGTCGATCGCCACCCGCAGCACGCCCTTCGACACCGCGTTGGAGGTCATGCACGAATTGTCGCGGAAGGTCGCCTGAAGCGGGATCGGCGACAGGGTGAAGATGATCTTGGCGTCCGGGCGATGCGTGCGGATCAGATCGTAGATCCGGCGCATGTTGGCCTTGTTCTCCTCGACGGTGGAGACGCGGAACTTGTGCCGCGCGGGATCGTAGGCGTCCTTGGGGATCGTGCGCCAGAAGACGTTGCCCGTCGGCTCATCATACCAGATCTCGCTGAGGCCGAAGGTCAGGATGAACACGTCCGTCTCGTCGAACATCTTCTTCGTCTGGGCCTGCACCTCCGGGTCGTAGCCGTAGGATTCCGTATCGTAGCCGTGCCAGAGCTCCTGGTCGAAGACCTTGTCCTCCCAGGCCCATTCGAACTGCTGGAGGATGACGAAGGAATTGACCATGCCCTCGCCGCAGGCGACCACATAGGCGCGTCCCGCATCCTCGGCCTTGTTGAGGACGTTGTAGTTCCGCTTCGACAGCCAGTTGGAGATGTTGGCCGCGAAGCAGGAACCGAAGGCGGTCACCTGCGTGTTCACGTCGATCGCCGGCGCCTCGGGCTGCCAGCCCTTCAGCACGTATTTCTCGATCGCGCCGGGTTTGAAGAAATGCCGGTTATGCGGCAGCACGTTGGTATGCTCGCCCCGGAACCAGGTGCGGTATTCCTTGCCCTGGCGGGAGGTGGTCTGGAACTGCAGCTTCTCGGCCTTGCGCGGTCTTGCGGCCATGGGGGCATCCTTTGCGTGGCGAAGGTTGCCCGCAAGGATAGAGCCACGCGCGCCCGCTTGCGAGGGGCAATCGTGCCGCGCGGGCCCGGTTCGCGGCGCAACCCGGCTGTCGGCCGCGTGAGGTTTGCTCGGCCTTCGGCCTCGTGACCCGGCTTTCAGCCTCGTGAGGTCTACTCGGCTTTCAGCCTCGTGAGGTCCGCCCGAACAGGCCGCGTTCCAGCATGTCGAGCCGCCCATGCGCGGCGGAGGCCGCCTCGGTGGGGGTGACGTCGTCGATCAGGCCGCGCATCTCGGCCGCCAGCGCGCGCAGCCGCGTGGTCGGATCGGGGCGCGTGGCGGCAGGGGGTGCCGCCGGTTCGAGCGTCGGAGCGGGCGACGGGGCCGCCGCGGGGCCAGGTCCTATTTCGGGGCCTATCTCGGGGCCCGTTTCGGCAGGAGCGTCGGCGGGATCCGGGACCGCGCGCAGGGGGACGGGCATGTCGTCCCGCCCGCGCAGGTGGTCGCCCGCCGCGATCAGGGCCAGGATCTCGTCCTTGAGAGCGGCGAATTCGGGCCGGGCGGAGAGCTCGGCGATCTTCGCATGGTGCCAGGCGACCGAGGCCGCGTGCAGCCGCGCGAGTTTTTCGTCCGCCATCAGCCGGGACAGCTCCGCCGCGCGCGCCCCGGCGGTTCGGGCGATGGCGGTGTCGGGTTGGCCGCCGCGGCACATCTTCTGCCAGTAATCGGCCCCCAGCACCTGTCTGGCATGATTGGCCCGGCCCCGGTCACGCTTGACGAGGAACCCGTCGACCGAGCGCACGGCGTAATGGTTCATCTGCGCGGCCGCGTAGGCGAAATGCGTCTTGGCCTTCGCGTCGCGCATGTCGCCCTCGAAGACCTGCCCGTCCGGCGCGCGGCTGACATAGCCCTCCACATGCTCGGCCGCCACGACGGGGCGGTGCAGTCCGAAGCGCTCCACCCGCTCCTGCCCGCGAAACAGGGTCTTGACGAACCGGTCGGGAAAGCCGCCCGCCTCCAGATCGCGCTCGGCATCGGTGAACTGCTCGGTCACGGCGGCGTCGCGGAAGGCGACCTGCCCGCCATGCGAGAACAGCTTCCACGTCACCGGGATCGCGTCCGTGCCCTGAGGCTGCGCGTCGATCAGCGCCTGGACAGAACCGTCGCCGAGATGGATGTGCAGGTATTCGTCCACGTCCGAGACCAGGATCCACTCGGCGGCCTTCGTCAGCGGGTGTTCGCGCGCGTATTTCAGCGCGCTCTTGTGCGGGCCGCGGCGCAGCACCTCGTTGCGCTCGTGGTGCACGACGCCCATCTGCGCCAGCCGGTCGAGGATGTCGGTCGTGCCGTCCTCGCAATCATTGGTGTAGATCAGGAACTCGGAAAAGCCGATGGCGCGGTGATGGGCCACCCATTCCAGGATGTAGGGGCCTTCGTTCTTCATCGTCGAGATGACGAGCGGTCCGCCGGTCATGGTTGTGCCCTCCTGCCTTCGGATGCGGACCCTAGCGCGCGGGGGCGGCCGCGCGCCATGCGTATTTGCGCGGGAAGCTGAAGGGTCAGCCCAGGGCGTCGTGCAGCGCCGCGATCACCCGGTCGCAGTCCCGCGGGCTCAAATGCGGGCCCATCGGCAGGCTCAGCACCCGTTCGGCCATATCGCGCGCATGGGGCAGCGCGCCGGGGGCGAGGCCCATGTCGGCATAGGCGCCCTGCATGTGCGGCGGCTGCGGGTAGTGGATCAGCGTGGCGACGCCGCGATCGGCCAGAGCGCGCGCGAGGCCCGCACGGTCGTCATGCGTCACCACGAAGAGATGCCAGACCGGGTCCGCGCGCGGATCGACCTGGGGCAGGCCGAGCGGCAGCCCCGCGAGCCCGTCGAGATATTGCGCGGCGCGCGCCCGCCTGCGCGCGGTCCAGTCGGGCAGGTGGACGAGCTTCACCCGCAGCATCGCCGCCTGGATCGGGTCGAGACGGCTGTTGAGGCCGCGCGTCTCGTGCTCGTATTTGCGCGCGGAGCCGTAATTGCCCAGGCGCCGCACCCGTTCGGCCAAGGCGGGATCGTCGGTGGTCACGGCCCCCGCATCGCCCAGGGCGCCGAGATTCTTGCCCGGATAGAAGCTCCAGCACACCAGGTCGCCATGCGCGCCGATGCGCCGGTCCCGCCAGGTCGCGCCGTGGGCCTGGGCCGCGTCCTCGATCACCTTCAGCCCGTGCGCGCGCGCGATCCCCAGCACCGCGTCCATGTCGGCGGGCTGGCCGTAGAGATGGACCGGCATGATCGCCGCCACGTCCGGGCCGATCGCCGCCGCGATGCGGTCGGGGTCGATATTGTGGGTCGCAGGGTCGGGCTCCACCGGCACGGGGGTCGCGCCCACCGCCGAGATGGCGAGCCAGGAGGCAATATAGGTGTTGGAGGGCACGATCACCCCGTCGCCCGGCCCCACCCCCAGCGCGCGCAGCCCCAGCACCAGCGCGTCGAGCCCGTTGGCCGTGCCCGTGCAATGCGCCGCCCCGCAAAAGGCCGCCCAGTCGGCCTCGAACGCCTCCAGTTCCGGCCCGCCGACATACCAGCCCGAGGCGATGACGCGGGCGGCGGCTTCCTGCAGCTCCTCCGCGATCTCGGCGGTGGCGGCGGCGAGGTCGAGGAAGGGGACGGGGGCGGAGACGGGGGCGGGCGCGCTCATGCTGCCCCCACGAAGGCGCGGAAATCGTCGTAGTCGCGCAGGTAGTCGGCCTCGTCATAGGGCAGCGAGGCCAGCACCATGCACACCGCCCCTTGCGAGAAGAGGTCGATCTCGCGCCAGACCCCGCCCGACAGGTGCAGGCCCTGGCGCGGGTTGCGCAGCACGAATTCCTCGCGCCGCCAGCCGTCGTCGAGCGTGATGCGGAAGCTGCCCGACAGCGCGAAGATCACCTGCTGCAGCGCCCGGTGCCCGTGCCCGCCGCGATCCGCGTCCACCGGCACGTTGTAGAGGTAGTAGACCCGCGCGATGTCGAAGGGGACGTGGCGCCCGCCCTCCACGAAGGTCAGATCGCCCCGCGGATCGGTGATGCGCGGCATGTCGAAGAGCTGCCAGCGGGCGGGGGGCGTGTCGGTCGTCATGGGCCGTCCTCCAGGTCGTGCCGCGCGCGCATCAGCGCAAGCAGCGGGGCGAAGAGCTGCTCCGCCGCGTCCCGGTCCCGCGCGGGGATCAGGTGGCGGTACGAGGTGCCGGGCACGAAGGCGCGCCCGACCAGGTTCGCGTCCCGCGCCTCGTCTCCCCCGTCCACCCCGGCGCCCCCGTCCACCCCGGCGCGCGGCAGGCGGTAGAGATCGGTCAGCGCGGACAGGCCCCGCCCCGCATCGGCGCGGAACGCATCGTAGAAGAGCACACGCCCCCGCGGCAAGCTGTCGAACAGGTACCACGAGCGCAGGCCGATCACGAAGGCCGCCCGCCGCGCGGGGCTGTCGAGCCCGTCGGGCACCCGGTCGGCCAGCGGCAGGTAGAGCCGCCCCACCGCGCTGTCGGGGTCGACCTGGGCGCGCAGCTCCTGCGCGGCTTGCGCGAACCAGGTCTCGATCAGGTCGTTGCGGATCAGCGAGGCCAGCACGTCGCGCGGATCGCGCCAGATCCCCCAATGGGGCAGCGCGGGGGCGGCGCGCTGGCTCCAGCCCACGGTCAGGTGGTTGAGCGTCGTCTTGACCACGTGCAGGTGGCCCGGCACGAAATCGGTCGCCGTGCTCTGCCGCTCGAACCAGGGGGAGCGGATGTAGTCGCGCGCCAGCCGCCCCTCGCTCAGCCCGGTCAGGAAATCGCGGTCGGCGGGCGTGGCGTCGGCCTCGGTCCAGATGCGGTTCATCTTCGCGCGCACCGGGCCGCTGTTGAAGGGCTGCATGAACAGCTCCACCCCCGCGATCCGCGCGAGGCTGCGCGCGATGGCGGTGGTGCCCGAGCGGTCGAATCCGATCAGCAGGATCGCGGGCGGGCGCGCCGGATCACAGCGCGATGTCGTAGCGGTCATGGCAGATCCCGGTGGCGCCGAAGCCTTCCTTCTGGGCGAGGAGCCCCTCGTTGAGCGTCCGGCCCGCATCCTCGGTGCTGATGCCGAAGCTGAACAGGCGGTGCGTAGGGCGGTGCGCCTCGATCAGCGCGTCGATCAGGAAGTCGAGCGCGCCGACCCCGCGCCCCGCCTCCCCGGAGGCGAGATATTGCGTGTGGACCGTGTCGCCGTTGAGAAACAGCACCGCGCCGGCCAGCGGCGGGCCGCCCTCCGCGGCGCGCGCCTCGTGAAGGCGGATGGCGTGGGGGAAGGCCGCGTGCAGGCGCGTGATCTCGGACAGATCGTGGGTGGGGCGGGTGCTGTGCCGGTCGGCCAGCACCCGCTCGATCAGCGGCCACAGCCCGCGCGGATCCGCGGCCTCGACCCCGACCAGCCCCGCGGCGCGCGCCTTGCGCAGGTTGTCCTTGCGGCCCCTGGCATAGGCGGGCGGGGCCGACAGGTCGATCACGCTCGACAACTCGCGCCGGGTCAGTTGCCAGCCGCGCCGATGCAGCGCATAGGCCAGGTCGCCGCGCGGGCGGGCGCACATCAGGTCGGGCAGCGGCTTGCACCCCAGCCGCGCCACGCCCGCGGCGCGGTAATGCGACTCGATCGCCGCGAGCGCCGCGATGCCGGTGGCGGAGGAGGCCCCCGCCAGGAGCGGCCCGCCGAAGGTCAGCCCGGCATGGGAGACGACCTCGCGCCCCTCGGTGCCCGGAACGCGGGCCGCGGGAAACAGCGCCACCGTCTTCGACCCGCGCCGGACCATGACCGAGGCATCGGCGAACCGGTCGCGGTGATAGTCCATGTAGGCGCGCCGGAACTGGAAATGCCCGTTATCCGCGCGGTCCACGAACGCGTCCCAGGACGCGGCGTCCCGGTCGCGATAGGGCGTGACGTGAAGATCGTGGGACATGGGCGGCGGATCCACCGGCAAGGGGACGGGGCGGGAGGACGGGGCGCGGCGGCGCCGGTCCCCCGGGGAAGGCTGCCGCCCTGTCTAGCCCGTCGGCGGGCGAAGATCACGCCCGCATGCGCCTGCCGTGCGATTGAATTGCCGCCCCGTGCAAGGCACAACGGGCCGGTCCGTCCCAAGACGGGCCCCGAGGATGAGGAGACACGCCCCCATGTCCGACCTGCCCCGCGTCGCCGCCCTGTGGATCGGCGGCTCGCTGACCTGGCTGGAACAGCTGTGCCTGACCTCCTTCGTCGAGATGGGCCATCCCACGGTGCTCTATACCTACGGGGAGGTCGGCGGCGTGCCCGCGGGGGTCGAGATCCGCGACGGGCACGAGATCATGCCCGATCCCGAGGTGATGGTGCACGAACGCTCGGGCTCGGTCGCGCTGTTCTCGGACATCTTCCGCTTTCACCTGATGCTGCGCGCGCCCGGCACGATTTGGGTGGACACGGATGTCTACTGCGTGCGGCCGCTGGATATGGGGCCCTACATCTTCGGCTACGAGACCGACCAGGGGCGGATGAACGGCGCGATCCTGGCGCTGCCGCCCGACAGTCCGGGGCTGAAGCTGATGCTGGACCTGACGGCCGATCCCTACCAGATCCCGCCCTTCTTCGAGGGGCGCGCCCGCGCGCGGCTGGAGGCGGCGCGCGAGGCGGGCACGCCCGTCCATGCCAGCGAGATGGTCTGGGGCCTGTGGGGGCCGGTCGGCATCACCTGGGCGATGCGCGAGACCGGAGAGGAGCGCCACGCCCAGGCGCGGCCCGTGCTCTACCCGGTGCATTTCGCCGAGCGGAACCTGTTCTTCAAGCGCCCGCTGCTGGTGCGCCGCCAGATCGTGCCCGAGACGCGGACCGTGCATATCTGGGGCCGGATCAAGCGCGTGTCGGGCAAGCGCCACGGGGGCGGCGTGCCCGAGAATTCCTGGCTGGACGTGAAGCTGAAGGAGCATGGCATCGACCCGATGGCCGCCCCGATCACCAGCCACGGCAAGTTCGACTATTCCGAAGATGACGCGGGCGGGGACGGGGACGCGTGAGGGCGCCGATCGTCAGCTACTGGCCCGGCGGGCGGCTCGACTACATCGCGCGCGCGGCGCTGATCTCGATGCGCGACACCGGCGCGCGGGTGACGCTGTTCGCCCATGCGCCGGTGCCCGACCTGCCGCCGGGGGTGGAGATCGCCGCGGCCGGGCCGCTCCTCGATCCGGCGGGCCTCGCCCCCGATGCGCGCGCGCTGATCCCCGACCGGATGCGCTGGGAGGTACTGGCCGCGCGGCCCGGCGCGGTCTTCGTCTCGATCTCGACGCTGGTGCTGGGCCCGTTGCAGCCCGATGCGCAGGGCTACCTCTTCGGCTGGGAAGGGCCGGGCCACGTTGGTGCGGAGGTGGTGGCCCTGCCCCCCGGCGGGCCGGAGCTGGCCGCCTTGCGCGCGCTCGCCGCCGATCCCGCGCCGGTGCCCCCCTGGCTCGACCCCGATCTGCGCGCGGGCCTGGAGGCCGCGCCCGAGCCGGTGCCCGCCCATCACCTGCCCTGGGGCACGTTCGGCGCGACCGGGCTGACCGAGGTGCTGCGCACGCGGGGCCGGCTCGACCTCGCACGGGGCGTGGAGGTGTTCCACCCCCTGCCCTATGCCGAGCGGTCGCGGCTCCTGCGGCGGCGCACCAAGCTGGCGGATCTCGTGCAGCCGGGCAGCCTGGCGCTGCCGCTCCATCGCTCCGAAAGCCTGCGCGCGGCGGTGACGCAGCTGGCGGGGCTGCCGCGCTACTGGTGCCCCTTGGGCGAGGTGCTGCGCGGCGCGGGCGTGAACCCGCGCGCGCACCTGCCGCGCGGCGTGGTGCTGGCGCGCGGCGACGACCGCTGGGCGGAGGAGCCGGACGGCACGCCCGTCGCGTCGCCGACCACGACCCCCGTAGCCCCCGCCATCGCCGAGACGCCGCCCGCCCCGCCCTCGGGCCGGCGGGTGGGCATCGTCACCTGCATGAAGAACGAAGGGCCGTTCATCCTGGAATGGGTCGCCCATCACCGCGCCATCGGGGTGACGGACATCACCGTCTACACCAATGACTGCACGGACGGGACGGACGCCCTGCTCGACCTCCTGGTGGAAACCGGCCACATCTCCGCGCGGCGCGACAATCCCTGGCGCAATTCTGAGGACAACAAGGCGGGCGACCCGCAGCGCGCGGCGCTGTGGCACGCGCAGAACCAGCCGGATTTCGCGGCGCTCGACTGGGTGATCCCGATGGACGTGGACGAGTTCCTGAGCGTCCACGTGGGCGGCGGGCGGCTCGACGACCTGTTCGCGGCGCTGCCGGGCGTCGACATGATCTCCCCGCTCTGGCGGCTGTTCGGCAACGGCTTCCACCGCCGCTTCGAGGACGGGTTCGTGACCGAGCGGATGCGCCTCGCGGCACCGCCGGACATGAACAAGCCCTTCCAGGCCTGGGGGTTCAAGACGCTGTTCCGCAACGATGGCGCGTGGGAGAAGATGTCGGTCCACCGCCCGCGCAATCTGGTGGAGGGCCGCCCGCCCCCGGTCTGGGTGTCGGGCCACGGGGTGGCGATGCCGCCCGAGTTCCTGACCCGCGGCTGGCGCGCGCTCAAGCATCAGGCGGGCTATGGTCTCGTCTCGCTCAACCACTATGCGGTGCGCGACGCGGAGAGCTATCTCGTCAAGCGCGACCGGGGCCGGGTCAACCATATCGACGAGGATCAGGGCCTCGCCTACTGGTTCCGGATGAACCACAATGTCGAGCCGGAGGAGCGGCTGGCGGATAAGCTGGGCCCGACGAAGGCCTATCATGCCGACATGCTGGCCGATCCGCGCATCGCCGCCGCGCACGCGGCTTGCGTCGCCGCGCACCGCGCCAAGATCGCCGAGCTGCACGGCCGGCCCGATCACGCCGCACTCCATGCCGCGATCACCGGGGCGCGGCTGGAGGGGCTGTCGCGGCTGACCCCGCATTTCGGCAACCGGCTGTTCGAGGCGGGACCCGGCGCGGTGCCGCAGGCGGTCTTCGACTGGATCGAGCGCAACCCGGACGGGGACGAGCTGCCCGACACGCTCGACGATCCCGCGCCGCTGCCGCCCGAGGAGGCCGGGGCCGACCGCCTGCTGCCGCGCGGGGCGGGCCTGCGCTTCCCGGACATGCCGCCCGAGCACACGCCGCCGCGTGCGCCGGATCCCGAGCCCGAGGACGCCCCCGACACGCCCGAACCCGACCAGCCGGTCGCCGCCGGGACCGCGCCCTCGGGCGATCCGATCTGGCTGGGCGAGAACGACATCCGCGCCTTCGACAGCCTGCTGGCGCGCACCCAGCCGCGCTACCCGATGCTGGCCGCGCCCGACACGCCCCCGCCCTCCGACAACGTGGTCGTCATCACCGCGATGAAGAACGAGGCGCCCTTCATCCTGGAATGGATCGCCTGGCACCTGACGGTCGGGGTGCGGCATTTCCTAGTCTACACCAACGACTGCACCGACCAGACCGACCCGATGCTGGACCGGCTGGCGCAGATGGGCCTCGTCACCCACCTGCCCAACCCGTTCAACCGCGAGGCCGGGCAGAAGCCACAGCGCGGCGCGCTCAACGACGCGATCGCGCAGCCGGTGGTGCGGGAGAGCGACTGGTATCTGGTCATCGACTGCGACGAGTTCGCCAACGTGCATGTCGGGGACGGCACGCTGCAGGGCATGGTCGCGGCGATGAACCATCCCGACATCGTCTCGCTGACCTGGAAGCTGTTCGGCAATGGCGGCGTCCATGCCTACGAGGACCGTCCGGTGACCGAGCAGTTCACCGCCTGCGCGCCGCTCTACCTGCCACGGCCGCGGCTGGGCTGGGGGTTCAAGTCGATGGCGCGCCCCTCGGCCCCCTCGGGCAAGATCGGGGTGCACCGGCCGCTCGACCTCGACACGTCCGGCGCGGTGCGCTGGGTCAACGGCTCGGGCCGGGTGATGCCCGACAAGTCGATGGGCAACTCGACCTGGTTCTCGCGCAAGGCCTCGATCGGCTACGGGATGGTGACGCTCAACCACTACATCCTGCGCTCGGCCGAGAGCTTCCTCGTCAAGCGCGAGCGGGGCCGCATCAACCATGTCGATCAGGATCAGGGGCTGGGCTACTGGTCCACGCGCAACTACGCGACCGAGACCGATACCCGGGCGGCGGAGTTCATGGCCACGCGGGTGGCACCCAAGCTGGCGGAGTTGAAGGCGGATCCGGTGCTGGGCGCGCTGCACGCGGATGCCGTCGCCTGGCACCGCGCGCGCATCGCCCATCTGCGCGCCCAGCCCGATTACGCGGCGCTCTATGATGCGATCACCGATGCCGGCTTGCGCGACGCGATCTACCTCGCCGAGGCCGAGGAGGAGGGCGGCGAGGGCTGAGGCAAGCCCCTTTCCCTGGCCTCGCCCTTTCTTTCGGCCCCTTTCCCTTATTTCTCTCCCGCTGCCTCCAGCTCGGCGGCGAGGGTGGCGATGTCCTGCTTCATCGCGCGGATCAGGCGGCGGCGTTCGGGCGCGACCCGGCGCAGGTCGGCCAGCCGCTGGCGCAGCACGGCCAGATGCACGTGACGGCGGCGGCGGCGGAAGGCGATGCGCGCCGCCCGGTCGAGATGCGCGCGCTCGGACACCCCCCCCATGCGGTAGTCGACCAGCGGTGCGGCGACGAACTCCAGCCGGTCGAGCAGCAGCGCGCGGAAGGTCGCGACCTGGTCGCCATAGGCCCCGAGCTCGGTCATGGGCCCGTAGATCTCGAAGAGCTCCCGGTTCCACGCGCTGCTCGCGCCGTAGACCGACAGGTTCGACAGCGCCACCCGGCGCGGGCCGACCCGCGACAGGCGGTCGTGATTGTCGAGGATGCGCCCGGTGGGGGTGCCGTCCACCGCCATCTCCGCCACCTGTGAATGGATCAGCAGCGGGCGCGGCGTCCGGGCGGTGAACCGCTCCCACAGCCGGGCGACCCGGTCGGGCCGCGACAGGTCGTCGCCTGCGTTCACCACGATCATCTCGCCGCGCGCCAGCTCGAACACCCGGTTCACATGCCCGATCGCGCCGACATTGCGCGGGTTGCGGTTCAGCGCCACCGTGTGCGGGCCGTCGTACTCCGCCGCCATCCGCTCCATCACCGCGTAGGTTCCGTCGGGCGAGGCATCGTCGGAGAGCAGGATCTCCAGCCGGCCGTCGAACTCCTGCGCGAAGGCGGAGGCGATGGCCTCGTGCACGATGGCCTCCTGCCCGTAGGCCAGCACCACGAGGGTCGCGTCGATGCCGGTGGGGTCGCTGTGCATGGCCTCGCCCGTTTGCCTAAGGGGGTCGGGATCCGGGCTATCAGGTCGGGCATCCGCGCGAAAGAGTGGGCTTCCCTCGGTCGGCGCGGCATGGAATATCGAAAGGCATGGACCCCAAAGCCCCCCTCTCGATCCGCATCAAGATCGCGCCGAAGAACATGGCCCGCGCCATGCGCTGGGGGGACTATTTCTTCGCCCGGTCGCTGATGGCGGCGCTGGCCGCGCGCGGGCACGAGGTGGGCATCGACGCGCGCGACGGCTGGGACGTGCACACCGAACCGGGCGGGGTGGACCTGGTGCTGCGCGGCTTCGGCGGCTACGTGCCCAAGCCCGGCCGCACCAGCCTGATGTGGATCATCTCCCATCCCGGCAACGTGCCGGCCGAGGAGATGACGGGCTATGATCATGTCTTCTCCGCCTCGGGGCGCGGGCAGCGGGCGCTGCGCCGCGCGGTGGGCGGCTCGCGCGTCTCGCGGCTGCACCAGGCGACCGATCCCGCGATCATGCGACCCCGCGAGGACCCGATCGACAGCGGGATGCTGTTCGTCGGCATCAATCGGCGCGGCGGGCGGCCCGCGCTCGCCATGGCCGAGCGCTGCGGCTACGAGGTGGCGCTCTGGGGCAATGGCTGGGAGGATCACGACCGGTTCGGCCGGTTCTTTCGTGGCGCGTTCATCCCCAACGAGGATCTGGGCCGCCATTATGCGGGCGCGGGCGTGGTGTTGAACGACCACTGGCGCGACATGCGCATCAACGGGCTGGTCTCGAACCGGGTCTTCGACGTGCTGGCCTGCGGGGCGCCGCTGCTGACCGACGCGATCCCGGGCCTGCCGCCCGAATTCGCGCCTTTCGTCTACCAGTTCACCGACGAGGCGAGTTTCCGCGAAGGTGCCGAGGCCGCGCTGGCCGAAGGGCCGGAGCGGCGGGCCGAGCGGCGCGCCTTCGCCGAGGTGGTGCGACGCGAGCATTCCTTCGCCGCGCGGGCGGAGGAGATCGAAGCGACGGCGCGGCGGGTGATCGCGGGCGGCTGAGAGGCCGGTTTCGCGCGCGAAACCGGCCCCTTTCCGTTGCCTTGCAGGCGCCTCAGGCAGCCTGCCTTGCAGGCGCCTCAGGCGGCCAGCAGGCCCATGCTTTCGAGTTTGAGGATGACCTGGTGGGCGCAGAAGTCGACGTCGAGCCCTTCGGTGTCGACGACCAGTTCGGCATTGGTCGGGGCCTCGTAGGGGTCGGAGATGCCGGTGAACTCCTGGATCTTGCCCTCGCGCGCCAGCTTGTAGAGGCCCTTGCGGTCGCGCCGCTCGCATTCCTCCAGGCTGGTCGCGACATGCACCTCGACGAAGGCGCCGAAGGCCTCGATCTCCTCGCGCACGGCGCGGCGGGTCGCGGTATAGGGCGCGATCGGCGCGCAGATCGCGATGCCGCCATTCTTGGTGATCTCGCTCGCGACATAGCCGATGCGGCGGATGTTGAGATCCCGGTGCTCCTTGGAGAAGCCCAGCTCCGAGCTGAGATTCTTGCGCACGATATCCCCGTCGAGCAGCGTGACGGGGCGGCCGCCCATCTCCATCAGCTTGACCATCACCGCATTGGCGATCGTCGACTTGCCCGAGCCCGAGAGCCCGGTCAGGAACACGGTGAAGCCCTGTTTCGAGCGCGGCGGCTTGGTGCGGCGCAGCTCCTCCACCACCTCGGGAAAGGAGAACCATTCGGGGATCTCCAGACCCTCCTGCAGGCGGCGGCGCAGCTCGGTGCCGGAGATGTTGAGCACGCTCGCGCCCTCGGGCACCTCGTCGACGGGCATGTATTCGGCCCGGTCCTCGACCCAGACCATGTGCTTGAAGTCGACCATCTCGATGCCGATCTCGGCGGCGTGCGCCTCGAACAGCTCCTGCGCGTCGTAGGGGCCGTAGAAATCCTCGCCCTTCGAGTTCTTGCCCGGCCCCGCGTGATCGCGCCCGACGATGAAATGCGTGCAGCCGTGGTTGCGGCGGATCAGGCCGTGCCAGACCGCCTCGCGCGGGCCCGCCATGCGCATGGCGAGGTTCAGCAGGCTCAGATGCGTGGTGGCGGCGGGGTACTTGTCGAGCACCGCCTCGTAGCAGCGCACGCGGGTGAAATGGTCGATATCGCCCGGCTTGGTCATGCCCACGACCGGATGGATCAGAAGGTTGGCCTGCGCCTCCTTCGCCGCGCGGAAGGTCAGTTCCTGATGCGCGCGGTGCAGGGGATTGCGGGTCTGGAAGGCGACGATGCGCCGCCAGCCCATCTTGCGGAAATAGGCGCGCAGCTCGTTGGGGCTCTCGCGCCGGGCGCGGTAGTCGTAATGCACCGGCTGCTGGATGCCGGTGATCGGCCCGCCCAGATAGACGGGGCCCGCGACGTTGTGCAGGTAGTTGACCGCCGGATGCGCCACGTCGTCGGCGCCGAACACCTTTTCCGCTTCGCGCGCCTTGTCCGGGCTCCACTTGTCGGTGACGCTGAGGATGGCGAGGATCACGCCCTCGGGGTCGCGCAGGGCGATATCCTGCCCCTCCTCGACCTGGCTCGCGAACTTCTCGGACACGTCGAGCGTGACCGGCATCGGCCAGAGCGACCCGTCCGCGAGGCGCATCTCCTCGACCACGCGGTCGTAATCCTCGCGCCCCAGAAAGCCGCGCAACGGGTTGAAGCCACCGTTCATCAACAGCTCCAGGTCGCAGACCTGGCGCGCGGTCAGGTCCCAGGAGGGCAGCTCCCCCGCCTCCACGCGCAGCTTCGCCGCACTGTCATGGGACACGTAAAGCTCGGGGATCGGGGCATGGGGCTGGTGCATGGCAAGGGACTCGCTCGTCAAGGATCGCGTTCGGGGGGCTATCTGCCTGTTCGGACAGCGGGAAACAATGCTCGGAAGCGCAAAAAGGACATCCATGCCCGATCCGGGGCGCGCGTGGAACCGCGCACCCGGTTCCGTGCCGTGGCCCGGAACGGCCCGCCGCGCGGGCTCAGCGCTTGTGGATCACCGCCACCTGATCGCGCCGCCCCTTCATGTAGCGGGCCTGGAAGACGAAGCAGCCCGAGATGTCGGGCGCGAGCGCGTCGAAGGCCGCCCCGACCTGCGGATCGGAATGTTCGAATCGCCGCTTGTGCAGGAAGCTCTGGAACAGGGCGGCGGTCTTGGTGATGCCGGGCTTCTCGTAGGGCGCGGGCTGCCAGCGCAGGTCCTCGATGATGTAGAGCCCGCCCGAGGGCAGGTGCGGGAACAGCTCCAGGAAGGCGTTCTGCTGGTGATGCGAGGCATGCGAGGCGTCGTCGATCACGATATCGGGCGCGCCGTGACGGGCGAGGATATGCGCTCCGGCGGCGGCGATGTTCTCGCGCGCGTCCATGTCGCAGCGCACGAAGTCGAAGCGATCGTGCTCGAACCAGGAGAAGTCGGAGACATCGAGCCCGATCACCTTCGCACGCGTGAAGTAGTCGAGCCACATGCGCACCGAGGGCAGGTCGTTCGTCTGCCGGTCCGCGGACTTGCCGTGCTCGGGCCCGCCGATCAGCAGGCCCATCTCCAGGAAGGTGATCTCGCGGTCCCGGAAGGGCGCGAAGAGCATGTGGTAGAGCTCGGTATAGCGGTGCTTGGTCGAGCCCTTGTCCGAGCCGTACTTGTCGGCGAGATCGGTGAGGTTGGGGCCGGTCATGTCTTCGCCTCCTCGGCGCGGGTCCATTTATGCGCGTAGTCGCCCTGGGCGGCGGCGGCGATGCGCTCGGCCGGGTTGGTGTCCGCCCCGCGCTCGGCCACGTAGTAGAGGTACCAGCGCCCCGGCATGTTGCGCCCGCGGAACCGCGCCCCGCCCGCGCCGGTGTCGCGGATCTCGCGCGCGGGGCGGCCCCCGTCCACCGACAACGCGGCACAGCGGTGCACCGTGCAGCCGCGCGCGTCCTGCCAGTAGCGCCAGACCAGCTCCGGCCCGAACTGGTAGAAGCCGTGCCCCGCCCAGCCGGTCAGCCCGTTGACCGAGATGAACAGCCCCCCTTCGGCCAGCATGTGGAACACGTTGTCGAGCGCCTGGGGCACGTTGAACACGTGCTCGATCGTGCCGCCGTCGAAGATGAAGTCGAACCGCCCGTGCAGCGCCTGCGGGACCGGATGGTTGAGGTCGTGGGTGATCTGCGCGCCCTCGAAATCGGAATAGTCCATGACCTGCATGGAGCCGCAGCCCAGCCCCTCGAAGAAGCGCTCGGAATAGCCGTCGGGCTGTCGCAGCACCTCCATGCCGTGATCGCATCCGACCGCGCGCAGCGTGCGGCGCAGGTGGCGGTCCTGCGGGCCGCCCTGCTTCACGCCCAGCCGCTGGCGGCCCAGCATCAGGCCGCGCGCGCGCCCCGCGATCCGGGGTCGGGCGGCGATGAGGGCCTGTGCCACCTGGTAGTCTATGCCCATCGGGGTCCGCCTTCGCATCCTGTCGTCGCCGCGCCCGTCCCCCCTAGCGCGCGGGCGGGCGTCAGGCGACTCGTTTCTGCTCGCTGGGATCGACCGGCACCAGCGCGCGCACCAGGTCGCGCATGTGCAACAGGCCCACCTGGCGGCCATCCTCCATCACCCGGTAATGCAGGTTGGTGTCCCCGCCCGAGATCGCGATGACCCGCTCGAGGTTCATGTCCGCCTCGACCTCCCCGGCGATGTCGTGGCCCGGCTCGGCCGTCTCCTCCATCACCGAGCGCACGCGCAGCACCCGCGCGCGATTGATGTCGGCGATGAAGTCCACGATGTAGGGATCGTTGGGATGCAGCAGGATCTCCTGCGGCTCGCCCTGCTGGACCACCGCGCCGTCCTTGAGGATCACCAGGTGGTCGGCGAGTTTCAGCGCCTCGTCCAGATCGTGGGTGATGAAGACGATGGTCTTGTGCAGCTCGCGCTGCAGTTCCAGCAGCAGGTCCTGCATGTCGGTGCGGATCAGCGGGTCGAGGGCCGAGAACGCCTCGTCCATCAGCATGATGTCGCTGTCCGAGGCCAGCGCGCGCGCGATGCCCACGCGCTGCTGCATGCCGCCCGACAGCTGGTTGGGATAGTGCCCCTCGTAGCCAGAAAGGCCCACCCGGTCGAGCCACTTGCGCCCCTCGGTATCGGCGACGGACGCGCTCTCGCCGCGCACGCGGCGCGACATGCCGGCATTCTCCAGCACCGTGCGGTGCGGGAACAGCGCGAATTTCTGGAACACCATCGACATCTTGTTCTGGCGCAGCGCGGCGAGGTTGCTCTCGCCGTAGCCCAGCACGTCCTCCCCGTCGACGAGGATCTCGCCCGCCGTCGGCTCGATCAGCCGGTTGAGATGGCGGATCAGCGTCGACTTGCCCGAGCCCGACAGGCCCATGATGACGGTGATCTCGCCCGCCTCCATGTCGACATTGATGTCCTGCAGCCCCAGCACGTGGCCGTGCTGTTCGAGAAGCTCGGGCTTGCCCAGCCCGTTCTTGACATGGGTCAGCGCGCCTTTCGGATCCGCCCCGAAGATCTTGTAGAGGTTGCGGATCGAGATCTTGATGTCTTTCTGCTCGCTCATCTCAGTGCTCGCTGGCGTTGATGCGGCCCAGGGCCGCCTTGGTGGAGCGATCGAGAAGGATCGCGAGAAGCACGATGCAGAAGCCCGCGACGAGGCCGACGCCCAGTTCCAGGTTGTTGATGCCCCGAAGCACCAGCCGCCCGAGGCCGGGGGCCGAGACGAGGCTCGCGATCACCACCATCGCGAGGCTCATCATGATGGTCTGGTTCACGCCCGCCATGATGTTGGGCAGCGCCAGCGGGATCTGCACGCCCGTCAGTTTCTGCCGGGGCGACATGCCGAAGGCGTCCGCAGCCTCGATCACGTCCTTGTCCACCAGCCGGATGCCCAGATCCGTCAGGCGGATCACCGGCACGATGGCGTAGAGGATGATGGCGATGCCGTAGAGCTTCGATTCCGTGACCGAGAACAGGAAGATCAGCGGGATCAGGTAGACGAAGGTCGGCAGGGTCTGGAGCATGTCGAGGATCGGGATCGACACCCGCTGCAACGCGTTGCTCTTGGACATGGCGATGCCGATGGGCACGCCCAGCACGATGCAGAACACCGTGCACACGAAGATGATCGACAGCGTCTGGATCGCCTCGTTGTAATGGTCGATGAAGGCCATGAACAGGAACGAGCCCGTCACCAGCGCCAGCACCGACAGCGAGCGCGAGGCGAACCAGGTCACCAGCATCAGCAGCGGGATCATGATGAACCACGGCGTCGCCTGGAAGGCGGCGAGCGACCAGTCGAGCAGCCAGCCCAGCGGCGTGGTCAGCGGATCGAGCACGAATTTCAGCGCGTCCTTGATGTCGAGGAAGCCCTGCTCGACCGCCTCGGTCATGTCGCGGGTGCGCGGGATCGCGCCGCAGGACTTGTTGAGCGTGTCGAGCGAGGGGAAGGGCGTCTCGGACCAGGGCACCGAGCCGAAGCCGCTGCTTTCCGCCTCTCCGTCCCCGCCGCCGCCCGTGCGAGCCAGCAGTTCGGCCATGGTCATCGGCCCGTCCGAGCTTTCCTGCTCGCACCAGTCCGACAGGCCCAGGCTGTCGATCATTCCGTCGTAGAAGGCCATGTCCCGTCTTCCCGTAGCGCGCCGTCCTCATCGGGTCCGGCATCGGTGATATGTCTCGTCATCGGCCCGTCCATGCGCGCCTCGGGGCGGTTCGGACGGCAGGGGCGGGCATGGTGACGGCCCCGCAGGTCAGGGCCTCGCCATGTCCGTCCGTCGCCCGCGCGACGCGGGCGGTGTGGCGCCCCCCTCGGCGAGAGGGGGGCGCCAGCGGATCAGGTCCGCATCACTGCTGGATCAGCGCCGCGAGGTTCTCGCGCGCGGCATCGTTCACCCAGTTCGTCCAGGTGTCGGAATAGTTGGTCAGGAAGTAGACCGCGGCTTCCTCGGCGGAGGCGTTCTCCTCCTCCTGCCAGGCCAGCACCTCGCCCATCTGGGCGTTGGTGAAGGACACGTTGGCCATCAGCTCGGCCACTTCGGGGAATTCCTCCTGGAAGGTGGTGGTGACCACCGTCTTGACCGGCCCGATCGGATAGGCGCTGAGGCCCGTTTCCTCGCATTCGGGGTTGGCGTTGCACAGGTGGGTTTCCTCGTCGTACTCGCCCAGGTCGACCGAGGTCATCTCGTACTTGCCCAGCACCGAGGTCGGCGCCCAGTAGTAACCGAGCCAGGGCTCCTCGTTCTCGAAGGCCGCGGCGATGGAGGTCGCCATCGTCTCGCCCGAGCCGTGCTGGAAGATCTCGTAGCCCGCGCCCTCGAGGTCGACCGCGTCGGCCAGCGAGGCGTTGGTGTTCTTGCAGCCCCAGCCGTCGGGGCACTGGTGGAAGCGCCCGCCCAGCAGCTCGGCATTGGCCAGGACACCTTCGAGCGTGGCGAGCTCGGGATGCTCCTCGACCAGGTAGGTCGGGACCCACCAGCCCTCGATGCCGCCATCCGACAGCACGTCGCCCAGCGTGACGATGGTGCCGGCCTCCGACAGCTCCTGATAGGCGGGGGTGCCGTTGATCCACATCTCGGTCACGATGTCGGGCTCGCCCGTCTCGGACACGGAGGCGAGCGAGGTCACGGTCGCGGAGGGCACCGTGGTGACCTCGCAGCCATAGCCCTGCTCCATCAGGAACTTGGACACGTGGGTGACGATGGCCGAGGAGGCCCAGTTCATCTCGGTGATGGACACTTCGCCGCAGTCTTCCTGCGCGAAGGCCATCGTCGGCAGGGCCGCGCCGAAGGCGGCGGCGAGGACGATCTTCTTCATCTGATACTTTCCCTTGATGTTGGTCGGTTCTTGTCCCGGTCGGTTGTCCTTGCCGGCCATGTGGCCGGATGGCGGTATCGGCGATCATCTTCGGGACGCGACCCGGATACGGGCGGTCCGAAAGCGACGCCGATGTCGTTTTCGTTGCATTTGTGATTGGAGAACACTGGACCGGGTTTGGCAAGCCTTTTCCCCGGCAGGCGCAAGCCCATGAAATCAATCAACTTAAAGAGGTGCGTGCCCTCCCGTCCCCGGTTTTTGATTGACGGATCAATTCAAAAAAATCAGGACTGGTCCCGAAGGATGCCCCGGAATCGCGGGGTAAGTGCCAGGGAACGGGGGCCCGGATGCCGAGGATCGGAATGGAGACGCAGCGCCGCGCGGCCCTGGTGGACGCGGCCATCGCCGAGATCGGCGCGCGCGGCGCGCTCGACGTCACGGTGGGCCGCATCGCGGGCCGCGCGGGCGTGTCGAGCGCGCTGGCCCATCACTATTTCGGCTCCAAGGACCGGATCCTGACCGAGGCGATGCGCCACATCCTGCGCATGCTCGGCCGCGACCTGCGCGCGGAACTGGCCCATGCCCGCACGCCGCGCGCGCGGCTGGGCGCGATCCTGCGCGCCAGCTTCTCGGCCCAGAGCTTCCGGCGCGAGGTGATCGCGGCCTGGCTGACCTTCTACGTCCATGCCCAGATCTCGGACGATGCGAACCGGCTGCTGACGCTCTACCAGCGGCGGCTGCGCGCCAATCTGATGCATGCGCTGCGCCCCTTGATGGCGGGCGATCCGGCCTGGCTCGCCGACAGCGTCGCGGCGCTGATCGACGGGTTCTACATCCGCCAGGCGCGGCAGGGCGCGCGAGCCGACGCCTTCGCCACGATTGCGGCGATCGAGGCGGTGATCGACGCGGGCCTGGCGCAGGACGCGGCCCGGCATGCGCAGACGGAGGTTTCGCGATGAGCGCGCCCAACATCCTGATCCTGATGGTCGACCAGCTCAACGGCACGCTGTTTCCCGACGGCCCTGCCGAGTGGCTGCACGCGCCCAATCTGAAACGGCTCGCCGCGCGCTCGGCGCGCTTCGCCAACTGTTATACCGCCTCGCCGCTCTGCGCGCCGGGGCGGGGTGCGTTCATGTCCGGCCAGCTGCCCAGCGTCACCGGCATCTACGACAACGCCGCCGAATTCCCCTCCGACCTGCCGACCTATGCGCATCATCTGCGGCGCGCGGGCTATCAGACCTGCCTCAGCGGCAAGATGCATTTCGTCGGGCCCGACCAGCTGCACGGCTTCGAGGAGCGGCTGACCACCGACATCTACCCCGCCGATTTCGGCTGGACCCCCGATTACCGCAAGCCCGGAGAGCGGATCGACTGGTGGTATCACAACATGGGCTCGGTCACCGGCGCGGGCGTGGCCGAGACCTCCAACCAGATGGAATACGACGACGAGGTCGCCTATCACGCGGTCAGGAAACTGCGCGAATACGGGCGCCGTCTGGACCCGCGGCCCTGGTGCCTGACGGTCAGCTTCACCCATCCGCACGACCCTTACGTGGCGCGGCGCAAGTACTGGGACCTCTACGAGGGGTGCGACCATCTCGACCCGCCGGTCCCGGCGATGGAGTACGAAGAGCACGACCCCCATTCGCAGCGCATCTTCGACGCGAACAACTGGCGCGAGTTCGAGATCACCGACGAGGACATCCGCCGGTCGCGACGGGCTTACTTTGCCAACATCTCCTATCTCGACGACAAAATAGGCGAGATCCTCGACACGCTGGAGGCGACCGAGCAGGAGGCGATCATCCTCTTCGTCTCGGACCATGGCGACATGCTGGGCGAGCGGGGATTGTGGTTCAAGATGAGCTTCTTCGAGAGCTCGTCCCGCGTGCCGATGATGATCTGCGCACCGGGTGTGACCCCCGGCCTCGTCACCGATCCGGTCAGCAATATCGACGTCTGCCCGACGCTGTGCGATCTGGCCGGGCTGTCGATGGAGGAGGTCGCGCCCTGGACCCAAGGCGAGAGCGTGGTGCCCTTCGCCAACGGCACGCGGCGCGAAAGCGCGGTGGCGCTGGAATATGCCGCCGAGGCCTCCTACGCGCCCCTGGTGGCGCTCGTGAAGGGCGGCTGGAAATATACGGCTTGCGCGCTCGACCCCGAGCAGCTGTTCCATCTGGAGAAGGACCCGCACGAGCTGGTGAACCGGGCGGAGGATCCGGCGGCGGCCGAGGTGCTCGCGACCTTCCGCGCCGAGGCCGATGCGCGCTGGGACCTCGCCCGTTTCGATGCCGACGTGCGCAAGAGCCAGGCCCGCCGCTGGGTGGTCTACGAGGCGCTGCGCGAGGGGGGCTACTACCCGTGGGACTTCCAGCCGCTGCAACGCGCGTCGGAGCGGTTCATGCGCAACCACATGGACCTCAACGAGGTGGAGGAGCGGGCGCGCTACCCCAGAGGCGTGCAGCCGGAGCCGTGAGGGGCCTGAACCGATCGCAACGGAAGGGCAGCGCCCGGCCCGAGGGTGGGCGAGAAGCGCCCGCATCGCCCCAGAGGGGCGTACATACAGTACGACGGGGCGGGTCGGGCGCTGCCCGGCTTCGCCGGGCCAGACAGAATTTTCGAGGACTGCTTTTCATGACCGATACCCATTTCCCAAAAGACTTGGCCACCGCCTCCCACTTCGTCGATGGCCGCTATGTCGAGGATACGGACGGCGCGCCCATCAAGGTGATCTACCCCGCCACCGGCGAGACCATCGCGACCGTCCACGAGGCCACGCCCGCCATCGTCGAGGCGGCCATCGCGTCCGCCGCCCGCGCGCAGGCCGACTGGGCCGCATTGGACGGCACCGCGCGGGGCCGGGTGCTGCGCCGCGCCGCCGAGATCATCTTCGCCCGCAACCGGGAGCTCTCCATCCTGGAGACATACGATACCGGCAAGCCCTTGCAGGAGACGCTGGTGGCCGACGCGACGAGCGGAGCGGAGGCGCTGGAATATTTCGGCGGGCTCGCCGCCGACGTGACGGGCGAGGCCATGCGGTTCGGGGGCGACTGGGCCTACACGATCCGGCGGCCCCTGGGGGTCTGCGCGGGGATCGGCGCCTGGAACTACCCCACCCAGATCGCCTGCTGGAAGGCGGCGCCCGCGCTCGCCACCGGCAACGCGATGGTGTTCAAGCCGTCGGAGACCACGCCGCTCTGCGCATTGAAAGTCGCGGAGATCCTGATCGAGGCGGGCGCGCCGCCGGGGCTCTTCAACGTGATCCAGGGCCGCGGCGCGGTGGGGGCGGCGCTGACGGAAGATCCGCGCATCGCCAAGGTCTCGCTGACCGGATCGGTGCCGACGGGGCGGAAAGTCTACGCGAGCGCCGCCGCGCAGATGAAGCACGTGACGATGGAGCTGGGCGGCAAGTCGCCTTTCCTCGTCTTCGCCGATGCCGATCTCGACGACGCGGTCTCGGGCGCGATCAACGCGAATTTCTACTCCTCGGGGCAGGTCTGCTCGAACGGGACGCGGGTCTTCGTGCATGGGGACGTGCATGACGCGTTCGTCGCGCGGCTCAAGGCCCGGACGGAAACCGCCGTGATCGGCGATCCGATGGACGAGGCCACGCATTTCGGGCCGATGACCACGCAGGCCCAGCTCGACATCGTCGAACGCCACCTCGCCACCGCCCGCGACGAGGGCGCGACCGTGGTGACGGGCGGCGAACGGCTCGAACGTCCTGGATTCGAGGCAGGCTACTGGATCACTCCCGCCATCCTGACCGGCGTGACCGACGAGATGACCGTCGCGCGCGAAGAGGTGTTCGGCCCGGTCCTGTCGGTCCTGCGCTTCGAGGAGGAGGCGGAGGTCGTCGCGCGCGCCAATGCCACGGAATTCGGCCTCTCCGCCGGGGTGTTCACCCGCGATCTGTCGCGCGCGCACCGGGTGGCGGCCCAACTGGAGGCGGGGACGATCTGGATCAACCAGTACAACCTCACGCCCCTCGGCATGCCCTTCGGGGGGTCGAAGCAGTCGGGGATCGGGCGGGAGAACGCGCGGCTGGCCATGGATCATTTCACCGAAACCCAGACCGTCTATGTCGGCATGGGTCCGGTCGAGGCGGCGTTCTGATGCCCGCCTCGATGCGCGCGGATTACGTCGTCGTCGGCGCGGGCTCGGCCGGTTGCGCGATGGCCTACCGCCTGTCGGAGGCCGGGCACTCGGTCATCGTCGTCGAGTTCGGCGGTTCGGATGCCGGGCCGCTGATCCAGATGCCCGGTGCGCTCAGCTTCCCGATGAACATGCCGCGCTACGACTGGGGCTACCGCACCGATCCCGAGCCGCATCTCGGGGGCCGTCGCCTCGCCACGCCGCGGGGCAAGGTGATCGGCGGCTCCTCCTCGATCAACGGCATGGTCTATGTGCGCGGCCACGCCCGCGACTACGACCACTGGGAGGAGGCCGGGGCCACCGGCTGGGCCTATGCGGACGTGTTGCCCTACTTCAAACGGATGGAGACCTGGGACCCGCGCGGCCACGGGGGCGACCCGGACTGGCGCGGCACGGACGGGCCGCTGCACGTCACCCGCGGCCCCCGCGACAACGAGCTGGTCCACGCCTTCGTCGAGGCCGGGCGGCAGGCGGGCTACGAGACCACCGGGGATTACAACGGCGAGAAGCAGGAAGGTTTCGGCGCGATGGAGCAGACGACGCGGCGCGGCCAGCGCTGGTCGGCGGCCCGCGCCTATCTGCGCCCTGCCCTGAAGCGGAAGAATTGCACGCTGATCCGCGGCCTCGCCCGGCGTGTCGTGATCGAGGAGGGCCGGGCGACAGGGGTGGAAATCGCGCGCGGGGGGCGTGTCGAGACCATCCATGCGGAGCGCGAGGTGATCCTCGCAGCCTCCTCGATCAATTCGCCGAAGCTGCTGATGCTGTCGGGGGTCGGCCCCGCCGCGCACCTGGCCGAGCACGGCATCGACGTGGTCGCCGACCGGCCCGGCGTGGGGGAGAACCTGCAGGACCATCTGGAGCTCTACATCCAGATGGCCGCGACCCAGCCGATCAGCCTCTACCGCTACTGGAACCTGCTGGGGAAGGCCTATGTCGGCGCGCGCTGGCTCTTCACCCGAACCGGGCCGGGGGCGTCCAACCAGTTCGAGAGCGCGGCCTTCATCCGCTCCGCCGCCGGGGTGGAATACCCGGACATCCAGTACCATTTCCTGCCGCTCGCCGTGCGCTATGACGGGCAGGTCGCGGCCGAGGGGCACGGCTTCCAGGCCCATGTCGGCCCGATGCGCAGCCCCTCGCGGGGCCGGGTGCGGCTGACGGGGGCGGACCCCGCGGCGGCGCCTTCGATCCTGTTCAACTACATGGCGCACGACCAGGACTGGCGCGATTTTCGCACCTGCATCCGCCTGACGCGTGAGATCTTCGCGCAGGACGCCTTCGCGCCTTACGCGGGCCACGAGATCCAGCCCGGCGCGGATGTGCAGGGCGACGACGCGCTCGACGCCTTCATCCGCGACCATGTCGAGAGCGCCTACCACCCCTGCGGCACCGCCAAGATGGGGGCAAAGGACGATCCGATGGCGGTGGTGGACCCGGAGGCCCGCGTGATCGGGGTGGAGCGGCTGCGGGTCGCGGACAGCTCGATCTTCCCGCGGATCACGAACGGCAACCTCAACGCGCCGTCCATCCTGGTGGGCGAGAAGGTCGCTGACCACGTGTTGGGCCGCCGCCTTCCCCGCTCCAACGCCGCGCCCTGGATCCATCCCGACTGGCGGGATGCGCAGCGATAGGCACGGCCCGCCCCGTGGACGCGTGCACAAAGACGTGGGAAAACGGGCGTTTGAATCGCGCGGGCGATGGGGTAGCCCTTGCCCGGCTCAACGAGGATTCGCCATGCAGATCGACCCGCTTCCCCTGCCCGGCCTCGCCCGGCTGACCCCGCGCCGTCACGGCGACGCGCGTGGCTGGTTCGCGGAGGTGTTCCGCGACGACCTGTTCCGGGCGCAGGTGGCGGACGTGACCTTCGTGCAGGAGAACCGCTCGCTCTCCGCCAAGGCGGGCACGCTGCGCGGCCTGCATTTCCAAACGCCGCCCCGCGCGCAGGGCAAGCTGATCTCGTGCCTCGCGGGCAGCCTTTGGGACGTGGCGGTGGACCTGCGCCGGTCCTCTGAGACCTATGGCCAGTGGTACGGGGAGGAGCTGTCGGCGGAAAACGGACGGCAGCTGTGGATCCCCGCAGGCTTCGCCCACGGGTTCTGCACGCTGAAGCCCGACACGGTGATCGGCTACAAGTGCACCGACACCTACGCGCCCGATCACGATGCGGGGATCGCCTGGGACAGCGCCGGGATCGACTGGCCCGACAGGGCCGACCCGGACACCCTGTCGGGCAAGGACCGCGCGCAGCCGTCCCTGTCCGAGCTGGGCGAGGTCTTCGCATGAGCGCGCCGGACACGGAAGTGGACCGCATCCTCGTCACCGGCGGCGCGGGCTTCATCGGCTCGGCCGTGGTGCGCCACCTGGTCGGCGAAGGCCACGAGGTCACCACCTTCGACGCGCTGACCTATGCGGGCAATCTCGCATCCCTGCGCGCCGTCGCGGACGCGCCGAACCACCGCTTCGTGAAGGGCGACATCCGCGATGCGGCAGCCTTGGAGACGGCCTTCGCCGATGCGCGCCCGACCCGCGTGCTGCATCTGGCCGCCGAGAGCCATGTGGACCGCTCGATCGACGGGCCGGACGACTTTATCACCACCAACGTGCTGGGCACCCTGCGCGTGCTGGAGGCCGCCCGCGCCCGGCGCGACGCGGGCCACGAGATCCGCGTGCTGCACGTCTCGACCGACGAGGTCTACGGCTCGCTCGGGGAGGAGGGGCTCTTCACCGAGGACACCCCCTACGACCCCTCCTCGCCCTATTCGGCCAGCAAGGCGGGGTCCGACCACCTGGCGCGGGCCTGGGCGCGGACCTACGGGCTCGACGTCGTCACCTCCAACTGTTCGAACAATTACGGGCCCTATCATTACCCTGAGAAGCTGATCCCGCTGACCATCCTCAACGCACTCGAAGGCCGCCCGCTGCCGATCTACGGCGACGGCTCGAACGTGCGCGACTGGCTGCACGTGGAGGATCACGCCCGCGCGCTCGACCTGATCTCGGCCCGAGGGCAGGCAGGTCGGACCTACAATGTCGGCGGCCGCAACGAGCGGACGAACCTGCAGGTCGTGCGCGCGATCTGCGCCGCGCTCGACCGCCACCGGCCCGATGCGGCGCCCCATGACCGGCTGATCACCTTCGTCACCGACCGCCCCGGCCACGACGCGCGCTACGCCATCGACGCGACCCGGCTGGAGGACGAGCTGGGCTGGCGCGCCGTCCACGATTTCGACAGCGGGATCGAGGCGACCGTGGCCTGGTATCTCGACAACGACTGGTGGTGGGGCCCCTTGCGCGACGCGGCGGCCGAGCGGCGGGGCCTCAAGGCGGAGGCGCGCGGATGAGCGGCGCCCGTCCCAAAGAAGACCGGCCCTGCCGGGTCCCATCCCTGCAAGGCCGCTCTTTCCATTCCGTCCCGGCCCTTGTCCTGTCGCGCGCCACCCCTGGCTGTGCGACGGGCCGATCCACCCATGTGAAGAGAACGGGCGGGGCGGCAAAAGGCTCCATCCCGAATGCGGACAATGCCGCGCAACCGGCAGGGAACCCGGATCTTCATCTTCCCGAAAAATACGCGAATCCGACGCTGGAAACCGGCGGGACATGCGTATTTGGAGGAAGCTGAATGCGGCTGGCGATCACCGGACGGAACGGCCAGGTCGCCCGCGCGCTGGCGGAGATGAAGGGGATCGAGCCCGTGTTCCTGGCGCGGCCCGACATGGACCTCGCCCAGCCCGAAAGCGTGCTGCCCGCCCTGCGCGACGCGGGGGCGCAGGCGGTGATCAATGCCGCCGCCTGGACGGCGGTGGACGCGGCCGAAGACGATGCGGAGGCGGCCTTCGCGGTCAACGAGGGCGGCGCGCGGGCGGTGGCGCAAGCGGCAGCGGAGCTGGGGATCCCGGTGGTGCAGATCTCGACCGACTACGTCTTCGACGGCTCGGGCGAGCGGCCCTGGCGCGAGGACGACCCGACCGGCCCGCTGGGGGTCTACGGCGCGTCGAAGCTGGCGGGCGAGCGGGCGGTGGCGGCGGCCACGGAGAACCACGCGATCCTGCGCACCTCCTGGGTGTTCTCGCCGCACGGGACCAATTTCGCGAAGACCATGCTGCGCCTGGGAGCGGAGCGGGACACGCTTCGCGTGGTGGACGACCAGATCGGCGCGCCGACCGCCGCGCATGATATCGCGCAAGGCGCGGTGGCGGTGGCGCGAAATCTCGCGGCCGGCCCCGACGCGGCCCTGCGCGGCACCTTCCACATGGCCGCTTGCGGCGCGACGAGCTGGGCCGGTTTCGCGCGCGAAACCTTCGCGGTTGCCGGGATGGACATCAGGGTGGACGGCATCGCGACCGAGGACTATCCCACCCCCGCCGCGCGCCCCCGCAATTCCCGGCTCGACTGCGCGAAGATCCTTTCGGCCCACGGCATTGCCCTGCCCGACTGGCGCGACGGGGTCGCGCGCGTCGTCACCCGCCTGATGGAGGAAAGCACATGAAGGGCATCATCCTGGCCGGTGGCACCGGCAGCCGCCTCTGGCCGATCACGCAGGCCGTCAGCAAGCAGCTGATGCCGGTCTACGACAAGCCGATGATCTACTATCCGCTGAGCGTGCTGATGCTGGCGGGCATCCGCGAGGTGCTGATCATCACCACGCCCCAGGACCGCGCCGCCTTCGAGCATCTGCTGGGCGATGGGTCGGACTGGGGCATGCGCATTTCCTATGCCGCCCAGCCCGATCCAGGGGGGCTCGCGCAGGCCTACACGATCGGGGCGGAGTTCGTGGACGGGCAGCCTTCCTGCCTGATCCTGGGCGACAACCTGTTCTTCGGCCATGGCCTGCCCGACCTGCTCGCTTCGGCCCGCGCACGGGTGGAAGGCGCGGTCGGAGCCAGCGTCTTCGCTTACCGTGTGGCCGATCCCGAACGTTACGGCGTGGTGGATTTCGACAGCGACCGCCGCGCGACCTCAATTGAGGAGAAGCCGAAGGCTCCGAAATCGCATTTCGCGGTCACGGGGCTCTACTTCTACGACGGCACGGCGGCGGAGCGGGCGGCGGCCCTCGCCCCCTCGGCCCGCGGGGAGCTGGAGATCACCGATCTCAACCGCACCTATCTCGACGAGGGCACCCTGTCAGTCGAGCGGATGGGCCGCGGCTATGCCTGGCTCGACACCGGGACGCCAGACAGCCTGCTGGAGGCGGCCGAATTCGTGGGCACCCTGGAGCGCCGCCAGGGCGTCAAGATCGCCTGTCCCGAGGAGATCGCTTTCGAGGCCGGATGGATCGACGCGAACGCACTTGCAAAACGGGCCCAAAAATTGTCGAAGAGCGCGTATGGACGGTATCTTGCTGAGATACTTCGCAATCGTCAGTCATCCTGAAGATCAAGATTCGGTTTCATGTTCAGAAAAATTGCCCGTGCCGTTCGCCGTCGTGTCATGCCGACGCCCGCCTTCGACCCCTACGTTCCCTTCGGAACCGAGCCGCGCGCGTTGCGTGAAACCTATCTGGAGCTCTACGAGGAGGCGATCGCACGGGCATATCCGGAGATGGACACCTTCCTTGAGGACAAGTCCCACCGGATCGACATCGACTGGATGAACGGCTTGGCATTGCACACGCAGGTGGTTGTCAAGCAGTCCGCGCTGAACTTCCAGCACGGGCGGATGCTCTATGCCCTCCTGCGCGAGCGGGCCGACGAGCTGCCGCAGGATACCGGGCTCGTCGTGATGGAAACCGGGACCGCGCGGGGCTTCTCGGCCCTGTGCATGGCGCGCGCGCTCATGGATGCGGGGCGCAGCGGCCATGTCGTCACCTCCGATCTCATCCCGCACCATCACGACATGATCTGGAACTGCATCGACGATCTGGACGGGCCCCGCAGCCGCCACGAACTGCTCGCTCCCTGGTCCGAGGAGCGCGACCGTGTCGTGTTCCTGTCCGGCGACACCAAAGACAGCATGGAGAGGCTAGGGCTGGGCCGCGTGCATTTCGCGTTCCTCGACGGCGCGCATCACGAGGAACCGCTGATGGGCGAATACCGCTACGTCGCCGACCGTCAGCAAAAGGGAGACCGCATTGTGTTCGATGACGTGACCCCCGGACAGTTCGACGGGATCGTCCGCGCGATCGCGCGGATCGAGGACGAGGGTGCCTACGATATTGAGCGGTTCATGCTTGAGAACAGACGCGGCTACGCCATCGCCCGACGACGCTAGGGCCGCCGCAGGCCAGTGTGAAATATGCCGGTGAGTTCGAACAGACAGGTTTGAAACATGGATCTCAATAGCAGTCGCATCGCTGTCATCGGCCTCGGATATGTCGGTCTGCCGTTGGCCGTGGAATTCGGCAAGCACCGCCCCGTCACCGGATTCGATGTGAAGGTGGAGCGTGTCGCGGAACTGCGGGCGGGCCACGATGCCACACGCGAGGTCTCGCAGGCGGACCTAGCTGCGTCGACGAAGCTCGACATCACGTCCGACCAGCAGGCGCTGGCCGGATGTGACGTGTTCATCGTCACCGTGCCGACGCCAGTGGACGCGGCCAACCGGCCCGACCTCACCCCGCTGATCCGCGCCTCCGAGACGGTGGGCGACGCGCTGAAGGCGGGCGACGTGGTGATCTACGAGAGCACCGTCTTCCCCGGCTGCACGCGCGAGATCTGCGTGCCGGTGCTCGAACGGGTGTCGGGGCTGCGGCACAACGCGGATTTCTTCACCGGCTACAGCCCCGAGCGGATCAATCCCGGCGACAGGAAGCACCGGCTGACCACGATCACCAAGGTCACCTCCGGCTCCACCCCCGAGGCGGCCGAGGCGATCGACGCCCTATACAGGCAGATCATCGAGGCGGGCACGCACCGCGCTCCCTCCATCGAGGTGGCCGAGGCCGCGAAGGTGATCGAGAACACCCAGCGCGACGTCAACATCGCCCTGATGAACGAGCTGTCGGTGCTGTTCGGCAAGATGGGGCTCGACACGCTGGAGGTGCTAGAGGCGGCGGGGACCAAATGGAACTTCCTGCCCTTCCGCCCCGGCCTCGTCGGCGGGCACTGCATCGGGGTCGATCCCTACTACCTGACGCACAAGGCGGCCGAGGTCGGCCACCACCCCGAGGTGATCCTCGCCGGGCGCCGCATCAACGACGCGATGGGCCCGCACGTGGCTGACCGGGTGGCGCGCGCGATGATGCGCGCGGGCTTCCCGGTGGTCGGCTCGAAGGTGCTGGTCCTGGGCCTGACCTTCAAGGAGGACTGCCCGGACCTGCGCAATTCCAAGGTGATCGACGTGATCGAGGCGCTGCGCGGCTACAATGCCGAGGTCGAGGTCCATGACGCGGAGGCTGATGCCGAGGAGGCGCGCCGCGAATACGGCATCGATCTGGTCGAGGCGCTGGAACCGGGACGCTACGACGCCATCGTGCTGGCGGTGAACCACGCCGCCTATCGCGAGATGGGGGCGGCCGCGATCCGCGCGCTGGGGCGGCCCGGCGCCGTCTTCTTCGACGTGAAGGGCACCTTCGCCCGCGACGAGAGCGACGGGCGCCTGTGATGAGCCGGCTCGACACGCATCGCGGGCGCGTCCTGCTGACCGGCGGTGCCGGCTATATCGGGTCGCATTGCTGCGTGGCGCTGATGCAGGAAGGCTACCAGCCGGTCATCCTCGACAATTTCGCCAATGCCCGGCGCGACGTGCCCGACCGGATCGCGCTGGCCGCGAACGGGCCCGCACCGCAGGTGATCGAGGCCGATATCCGCGACCGCACGGTCATGGAAACCGTGCTGGCCGAAGGCGGTTTCGATGCGGTGATGCATTTCGCCGGGCTCAAGTCCGTGGCCGAGAGCGTTGCGCACCCCGAACGCTATTTCGATATCAATCTCGGCGGGCTGACGGTGCTGGTCGCCGCGATGGCGGCCACGGATACGCGGCGGCTGATCTTCTCCTCCTCGGCCACCGTCTACGACGCGCGGGCGACGGGTGGCGCGATTTCGGAGGACGCGCCGCTCGGACCGGCCAGCCCCTATGGCCACAGTAAGCTGCTGGCCGAGAAGGTCCTTCTGGCACAGGCCGAGGCGGACCCGTCCTGGAGGGTGGGCATCCTGCGCTATTTCAATCCGGCCGGGGCCCACGGCACCGGCCATATCGGCGAGGAGCCCGCCGATCCTCCCGACAACCTGATGCCCTATATCGCGCAGGTCGCCTCTGGGCGACGGGCGCGGCTGCAGGTCTTCGGCGACGATTACGACACACCCGACGGCACGGGTGTGCGCGACTACATCCACGTTGCCGACTTGGCGCGCGGCCATGTCGCCTCGCTCGCCGCGCTGGAGCGGGACGGCCGCGGCCATGTCGTCAACCTGGGCACGGGGCGCGGGCAGTCGGTGCTGGAGATGCGCGCGGCCTATGCCCGGGTCAGCGGGCGGGAGGTGTCTTTCGAGATCCGGCCCCGCCGCCCCGGCGACGTGGCGCAGTGCTATTGTGACGCGACCCGTGCGCGCGCGGTACTGGGTTTCGAGGCGCGGCACGGCATCGACGAGATGTGTGCGTCGAGTTGGAGCTGGACCCGGCGGCGGGAGGGGCTCGCGTGACCTTTCCGGGCTACAGGCGGGCCCTGCGCATTCTCGCGCGTCATATCCCGCGTCACCGCAGCCAGCAGCTCGTCGGGCTGGCGGTGCTGACCGTGGCCTCGACCTTGGCCGAACTGCTGTCGATCTCGGCAGCCTTTCCATTCCTAGCAGTGATCGCCGAGCCCGAACGGCTCTACGACCTGCCTGCAGCTGAGCCGCTGATCGCCTTCTTGGGTGCCGAGGGCCCGCAAGATCTGATCGCGCCGCTCTGCCTGCTCTTCGCAGCGGCCGTCATCATGGCAGGGGCGCTGCGGCTGACACTGATCTGGACGCAGTCGCGCCTGTCGCATTTGATCGGGATCGACTTGGCGGTCGAGATCTTCTACCGCACACTCTATCAGCCCTATTCCGTCCACGCCGCGCGCAATAGTTCCCGCACGATCTCGGTCATCATGGGTAAGTCCATGCGTCTGGTGACGGGGTTCATGCTGCCGCTGTTCCAGATACTGGCGGCAGCCACTCTCATGGTGCTGGCCATGGGAACGCTACTGCTGTTTGTGCCGGGGGTGGCGCTGTCGCTTGTCGGCGGCATCGCAGCGGTCTACGGACTGACCGCGCTGGTCCTGCTCAGGCCAATCGCGCACAACGGCACAACCATTGCGCGTGAGATGCCGCGCACGATGCAGGCCCTGCAGGAAGGACTGGGCGGGATCCGCGACGTGCTGCTCGACGGTTCGCAGCCGCTGCATGTCGCGCGCTTCGCCCGGTCGGTTCGGCTACAGCGGTTGGCGACGGCGGACAACGTCGTGATGGGCATGGCCCCGCGCTATGTGGTAGAAACGATCGGTATCGTGTTAATCGTAATTGTGGCTTATGTGCTGGTAACGGGCGAAGGCAGGCTTCAAACCGCCCTACCGGTGCTGGGGGCCGTGGCGCTGGCCGCGCAGCGCCTGCTGCCGGTGGCCCAGCAGGCCTATAATGCCTGGACGCAGATCCGCGGCGCACAGGCGGTGATCGGCGAATGTTTGTCCTATCTCGAACAGCCGACCCGCGCAGGCGATACCGGCTTGCCGCCGCCGCCGCTGCCCTTCGAGCGCGACATCCGGCTGGAGGGCGTCTCGCTCAGCTATGCGAGCAGTGAGCGTCCAGCGCTCGACGCGGTGGATCTGGTCATTGAGCGGGGCACGCGCATCGGCATCGTCGGGCCGACCGGCAGCGGCAAGAGCACGCTGGCCGATGTGCTGATGGGCCTAATCGTGCCCGATGCGGGGCAGATGCGCGTCGATGCAACGCCGATCGACGACGTCACGCGCCGGGCCTGGCAGCGCCGCATCGCCCATGTGCCCCAAGCGATCTTTCTCACCGATGCGAGCTTGGCCGAGAACATCGCCTTCAGCGAGGAACCGGACCGGATCGACCGCGCCCGGCTGGCGCGCGCGGTCGCGCAGGCCCAACTCGGCACCACGGTGGCCGAGCTGCCGCAGGGGCTGGAGACGGTGGTGGGTGAGCGAGGCGTACGCCTGTCGGGCGGCCAGCGCCAGCGTATCGCCATCGCGCGCGCGCTCTACCGCGAGGCGGACGTGATCGTTTTCGACGAGGCGACCAGCGCGCTCGACACGCGGACCGAGACGCGGGTGATGGAGGCGATCGCGGGGCTCGACCGCAACCTGACCCTGATCATGATTGCGCATCGCCTGACCACGCTGCGCGATTGCGACCGGATCCTGCGCATCGAGGCGGGACGGATCGTGGCCACGGGCACGCCCGAAGAGATGCTCGACATCGATCCGCATTAGACGCGATGGCCCCAACGCCCAATCGTCGCAAAGGACATGAGACATGACCTCGACCTATCCGAACGCAGATGTCCGATCTCAGATCGAAAGACTCGGACAAGGCCCGATCTTCCAGGCGCCACGCGGTGATGGCGGACTCGTGCATGTGGTAGGAGCCCGTCCGAATTTCGTGAAGCTCAGCCCCGTCCACGCGGCTTTGAAAGGAATGCGGCAGCAGATCGTGCATACCGGTCAGCACTACGACCGACGCATGTCGGACGCGTTCTTCGAGGCGCTCGATATTCCCAAACCGGACGTGAACCTCGCGATCCGCGGCGGCAGCCATGCAGAGCAGACGGCCCATACGATGATCGCCCTCGAACAGCGGTTCCTGGCTGAACGGCCCTCGGCGCTGATCGTCTATGGTGACGTGAATTCCACGCTGGCCGCGACACTGGTGGCCGCCAAGCTGGGCATCGCGTGCATCCATGTCGAGGCCGGGCTGCGATCGGGCGACAGAAACATGCCCGAGGAGATCAACCGCCTCGTCACCGACCGTCTGTCCGATGTCCTGCTGACGCCGTCGCGCGATGCGGACCGGAACCTGCTGGACGAGGGGGCCGCACCCGAAAGCATTTTCTTCGTCGGCAACGTGATGATCGACACCCTGTCGCGATTGCTGCCGCGCATCGAGGCACATGACCTTCCGGTGGAGGACCTTCCTGAACAGTTCGTCCTGGTGACGCTCCACCGGCCGTCCAATGTCGATGCGTCCGACCAGCTGCAACGCATTCTCGATGCGCTCGAACAGATCGCGGCGGATATTCCGATCGTGTTCCCCGTCCATCCCAGGACGCGCGCTCGGATCGAGGGCTTGGACCGGGGGCCGTTGTCAGACAAAATGCGATTGATCGAGCCGCAGGATTACCTGTCCTTTGTCGGCCTGCAGAAACGGGCGCTGGCGGTCATCACGGATTCGGGCGGAATCCAGGAGGAGACGACCTGGCTGGGCAAGCCCTGCCTGACCCTACGCACGACGACCGAGCGCCCCGTGACGATCACCGAAGGCACGAACCGCCTGCTGGGCGAGGATCCCGACGGTTTGCGCGGCGCGCTGGAGGAAGCCCTGTCGGACGAGGCGAAACCGAGCCGGGTCCCGGAATTCTGGGACGGGCAGGCCGCCCTAAGGATCCGTGCGATCCTCGACGCGCTCGGCCTGTGCGAACCGGCATGAGCGGGCTCTACGTCGCGCGACTGGCGCTCGGCCAGGACCATCTGGCCGGGGTCGCCCGCAAGATCGCCGACCAGCGCGCCGTCCTAGCCGAGGCGGGGCTGGAAACCGATATGCTCGACCTGAGCGATCCGGCGTTCCGGCATGCCGATGGCGGCGTATGGCGTCGGCGCATCTCCCACCACCTGTTGTTTCACCGCGAGATGCAGGCCCGAACCCGCGACGCGGATTTCGTCTATATCCGTTTTCAGGGGGCGCCGCCGGATCTTGTCCGGGCCCTTGCGGCGATCCGCGCCCGCCGTCCGGACCTGCCCGTCGTGATGGAGGTGCCCTCTTGGCCCTTCGCCTCGGAACGGCGGGGGTGGCGGTCCAGGGTGCAGGCCGCCTATCAGAATGTCGGGCTGTCCTCATTGAAGGGCCGCGTGGACCGGATTGTCACCTTCTCGCAGGCGACCGAGATCTTCGGCATTCCCACCCTCAGGACGGATAATGGCGTGAATGTCGAGGCCCTGCCGCTGGTGGCGCCGCGCACCGTCGGCCCCGACCTGCATCTGGTCGGGGTCGCGAACCTGTCCTTCTGGCACGGCTACGACCGGATGATCGACGGGATCGCGCGCTACCGCGCAAATGCGGCGCCCGATGCGCCGAGCGTCACCTTCGACATCGCGGGCAGCGGGGACGAACTTCCCAACCTGCGCCGCAAGGTGGCCGAGGCCGGGCTGGAGCAGACGGTCCGGTTCGTGGGGCCGAAGCATGGCGACCAGCTCGACCGTCTCATGTCAGACGCGGATATCGCGGTGTCCAGCATCGGCATGCACCGGCTGGACGTGGATACCTCGAACATCAAGTCGCGCGAATTCTGCGGCCGCGGGATCCCGTTCGTCATCGGCTATCCGGATCGTGATTTCCCGCCGGAGCTGCCTTTCGCCCACCATGTTCCCGCAGATGAGAGCCCCATCGACATCGCGGGTCTGGTTTCGTGGTATGCGGATCTGCGCGAGGGGCAGCCCGAGATCACGCGGATCATGCGCAACTATGCCGAGGACCGCCTGAGCTGGCGGGCCAAGATGGCACCGGTCGTTGACTGGCTGAAGGAGGTCCGCGGATCGTGAGCGTCACCATCGTCATCACCACCTTCAACCGGGCCGGGGTGCTGCGCGATCTTCTGTTGCGGCTGGAGACCGAGGAGGACGACGATTTCGAGGTTGTGGTCGCCATGGACGGCTGCACCGACGGAACGGAGGCGATGCTGGCTGGTCTGCGGACGCGCTATCCGCTGCGCTGGGTGAATACGGGCTTCTCGGGCTACGGGCTGGCACTGGCGCGGAACAGGGGCATCCTGGCTGCGCGCGCGGACGTCGTGGCGATCGTGGACGATGACAGCGTTCCAGTGCCGGGCTTCGTGCGGGCGCATCGCGCCGCCAGTCGGCCGCGCTGCATCACCGGCGGTCCGCGCGATCCGCACGATCCCGACCGCGACCCGCGCCTGGCCGGCAAGATGGCCGCGCTGCGTGCCCTGCCCGCGCTGACACCGATGACCGTCGAACGGATCGAGCGCGACCATCCCGACGCCTATCTGGTCGAGAACAATGTCAGCATGCGCCGGGCGGACTGGATCGCGCTGGGACTGTTCACCGAGAGGCTGCGCATCTACGGCGTCATCGGGCAGGAATTCTTCGCCCGCGTCCGGCATGCCGGCTGGCATTACCAGTTCGCCCCCGATGCGGGCGTGGTCCACCGGGAGGAGATCGAGGGCGACAACGGGCTCGACCGGGCGCGCAAGACACGCCAGTTCCGCTTGGCCGGGCTGTTGAGGCCGGGATTGATGACGCCCCGTCAATACGCGGCGCAGCAGGCCTGGGCCGAAGCCCGCGACCGGGGCGAGTGTCCTCCTGCCTTTCCGCCGTGGTGGCCGCATGCGGCGGGCACGCTGGGGCGGCGTGCCCTGCGCCGGGCGACGCGCGGATTCGGCCGGGGCGGATAGGGATGTCCGATCTCGTCTATACCTGCGTCTTCGACGATTACGACTGGGTGCTGCCGCCGGTCGCACCCGCGCCGGGGCTGCGCCATGCGCTGATCACCGATTCGGACGGGCCCGCCCCGCGCGGGTGGGAGCGGCGCGTGGTCGATCCGGCCCGGTGGGGCGGGGCGGCGGCGGCCAATCGCTGGTGGAAGATGCTGGGCCATCGGGAGCTGCCGGAGGCGAGGCGTACGCTCTATGTCGATGCGAACATCCGGCTTCTGGGCGACAGCGCGGGGTTTCTCGACTTGGCCCTGCAGGGGACTGCGGCGATGGGGCTCTTCCGTCATCCGCTGCGCGACACCGTGGCCGACGAGATCGCGGCCTGTGCGGCGACGGGCAAGATCGCCGATCCCGCGCCGGCGCGGGCGACGCTTGCCCGTCACAGGGCCGAGGGGTTCGGCGACGAGGCGGGGTTGAGCGAGAACACCATTCTGGCCCGGCGCGTCGATGCGCCCGGTCTCGATGCGGCAATGGAGATGTGGTGGGACCTCTACCGCGCGCGGAACGACCGGGATCAGTTCTCCCTGCCGGTGGTGCGCTGGTGCACGGGGCTAGAGGTCAACTGGATCGACTGGAGTTTCCGCGATGCCAATCCGTGGTTCGCGATCTATCCCCACCGGGGCGCGCGCGGCGTGAATCCGCGCTATGCTTGGATGTCTGCGCGTGCGCATGATAGCGCGCTTCATGCGGGGCTCCTTCGCGCTTGGAACGCGGCGCGCGCGGTCCGGCGAGGGCTGCGGACAACTCTTAAGGGTCAGAGCGCATGAGAATTTCCGTGGCTCTCGCGACTTGGCGCGGCACCGCGCATCTCAAGGTTCAGCTTGATAGCCTCGCCGCGCAGACCCGCCTGCCCGACGAGGTGATTGCAGTGGACGACGCCTCGGGGGATGCCACGCCCGATCTGCTGGCCGCCTGGGCCGCGCACGCGCCCTTCGAGATGACGGTGCTGCGCAACCCGGTCAATCTGGGCTATGCGCGCAATTTCGAGCGAGCGCTGTCGCGGACCACGGGCGATCTGGTCCTGCCCTGCGATCAGGACGACATGTGGTTCGCGCAGAAGCTCGCCCGGTTTGAGGATTGGGCGCGCGCCCGGCCGGAGATGGCGGTCTTCGTGTGTGATACGGAACTGACCGATGGCGCACTAACCCCGTCGGGCCGCACGAAGCGCGGGCAGATCGCGGCCGTAGGTCTACCCGAGGAATCTTTCGTCATGGGATGCTGCTTGGGGCTGCGGCGCGATTGGCTCGACGCGATGCTGCCTTTCGCGCCAGGCGTTCGCGCGCATGACAACTGGCTGGTGGAACTGGCCGATCGCCTGGACCTGGTCGAGCGTCATGCCGAGGTGCTGCAATATTATCGCCAGCACGGCGCCAACACCTCCGATTTCCTGGCCAATACGCCCGAGGAAATCGGTCCGCGCGCCCGGTTCCGCATGGTCCGGCGCGACTTGGCTCGCCGCTTGCGCGGTGGCGGCGGGCTGGAGCGAGAGCTTTCGGGCCTCGTCCTGCAGGCCGAACGCCTGAACGCACGGGCGGCGGCTTTCGACGCGCTGGCCGGGTCGGCGCGACGGGCGCGGGTCGCTGCGGAGTTGACGGCGCGCATCGCCGATCTGGAGGCACGCGCCGCCGCCCGCGCGGCCGCCCTGCCGCGCCGCTTGGGCGCCGTGGGGCGGTTGTGGCGCACGGGCGTCTATGCGCGCAGTGGCGGCACGGGCGGCGCGCTACGCGATGCGATGACCGGTCGGGGGGCGGGGACATGAGCCGTCGGGTTCTCCAGGTGCTCTATTCGGGGCTGGGCGGCCATGCCGCCGTGGCCCTGCCGCTGATCGAGGCGGGCGGGATGGAGGACCCGTGGGAGCATCGCCTGCTGTTCTACGGGATCGAGCCGGTGGCCCAAGGCTACCGCGATGCCGCGGCGCGGCTGGGTGTCGCGTACGACTACGTGCCCGCACGGCAGGGACGGCCCTGGGCGGGATGGCCGAACCTGATGCGCGCATTGCGCGCCGCGCGGGCGGACGCGGTGATCCTGCATTCGATCAAGACAATCCTGCCCGCACGCTTGGCCTTGCGATCCACGCCGATCGTGGCGGTGGAACACCAGGCCAACGCCCTCAAGACCCCCGCGGAATGGGGGGCAAGCCTGATGGCGCAGCGCCTCGCCGACCGGGTGGTGACGCTCAGCCCCGATTACCGCGCGACGCTGGCCCGCAGGCTGGGCCGGGCCTTTCGCGCCGACCGCACCGCGCTGGTGCCCACGGGGATCGATCTCGCACCCTTCGGCTCAACGGACAGGCCAGTGGACAACGACAGGGCAGGTGCCCCCTTCCGCATCGGTATGGCGGGGCGCTTCACCCCGACCAAGGCGCAAGGGGTCCTAGTCGCCGCACTCGCCCGACTTCGTGCCGCGCATCCGGGGCGCGACTGGCGGCTGAGCCTGCCGGGCGACGGCCCGTGTCATGCGGCGGTGCGCGCGGCGGTGGCGCAAGCCGGGCTCGACGCGCAGGTGGAGATGCCCGGCCATCTGCCCTCCGACGCCCTGCCCGGCTGGTTCGAGACGCTCGATCTCTATGCCCATTCCTCGGATGGCGAGACGCTGAGCACGGCGCTGCTGCAGGCAATGGCGGCGGAGCTGCCGATCGTGGCCTCGGACGTGGCGGGCATCTCGGACCTGCTCGGCCCGCCCGGTGCGGGACAGGAGCCGCTTGGTCGACTGGTGCCCGCGCGCGATGTGGACGCCTTCGCCACCGCGATCGCCGCCCTGGCGCAGGACGCGTGCGGCCGGATATTCCTCGCCGGGCGCGCGCGGGCGCATGTGCTGGCACGTCACAGCCCCGAGGCGATGCGTGCCGGGTACGACGCGGTGCTGAAGCCGGTCCGATGAGGCATGTCGTCCACCTGATGCCCTATGACGGGATCGGCGGGGTCGAGGCCGCGGCCGCGACCGCCGAGGGGCGGCTGGCGCGGGACGTGGAGCTGCGGCGCATGTTCGTGTTCGAGGACGTGCGCGACCGGTCGGGGCGCGGGCGCACCTTCGATCCGCGCGCCTTCTGGACGGCGGCCGGGCGGCTGGCCGCGGCGCAGCCCGACCTGGTGATCCTGTCGCTGTGGCGCGCGGTGATCGTCGGCGGGCTGGCGCGG
>NZ_JAWDKL010000002.1:0-260891 GCF_032464675.1 Roseobacter sp. HKCCA0434 | reverse complement strand
CTCGGGCGGTGGCGGCACGGTGACCGCACCCGCGACAGCGCAGATCGCCGCGGCGACCGGCAGCGGGACCGTCGCGGTCCGCGGCCTCGCCACCCGGTCCGAGCGTCAGCCCCAGGCCCTCGGGGGCGCACCGCTTCCCGGAGGCGTCACGATCTACGAGACCAGCGGCAACGGCGTGCAGTTCGGCACCAACTCCACCTTCTCCGTTGGCGACTTCCAGGCGGCCCAGCAGGGCGACACCGTGACCGGCACGCTCGAGGTCTCGGGCTTCAATACCGGCAGCTCCTCCGCCACCCTGCGGCCCAACGGCAACTTCACCGGCGGCACCGCGATCACCGATGTCAGCGGAACCGGCGGCGCGACAATCAACGAGGCCGCGGGCTCCGGCGCGCCGACCGGGCAGTATAACGGCTCCACCGGCCCCGCGACGAGCACCGCGCTGCAAGGGGTCGTGGTCGCCTATATCGACGGCGACGACGCGGACAGCGACATCGACCTGGTGCAGATCGAGACGACGTCCGGCCAGGCCGGCAACGTGCAGTTCGACGAGGTCGGCATCTATTATGGCGGCGTCTTCGCCGATCAGGCGGCGGTCGACGCGGTCGCGGCCAGCGTGGGCGGCGGCACCGCCACCTACAGCCGGACCGATCCGGGCGGGCCGGACACCGCAGGCGTCTTCGTCGTCGCCACCTCCGAAGGGTCGCTGACCGGCTCGGAGTTCGAGGCCTATGCGGGCGACGTGTCGATCGACGTGAACTTCGGTACGGGCGACGTCAGCGGTCGCATCAGCCAGGTCAAGGACGCGGCCGCGGGTGTCGGCGTGGGCACGCTCGGCTTCGACGTGACGCTGACCGGCGCAACGTTGTCGGGCACCCACTTCGAGGGTGGCAACATCAACATCGTGAACGCAGGCACCAACACGGTCACCGACACCATGACCCGCTCGGCCATCAACGGGTCGTTCATGGGCACGGATGCTGACATGATCTCGGGCGTGTTCCAGGGCAACGGCACGCTCGGCGCGGGCTCCGCCCTGACCTCCGACCTCGGGGCCGCCGGGGGCGATCCGTTCTTCATCAACGGGCGCTTCACCGCCGACGAGTGACCGGGGCGTACTCCAACGAAAAAGGGCGGAGCCTCGGCTCCGCCCTTCGCATGTCAGAGGTTGGCGGGGATCACTCCAGCGCCGCCTCGATGCGCGAGGAGAAATCCTCGTAGCTCATGTTCCCGGTCAGCTCGCCGTCGATGACGAAGGAGGGCGTGCCGCCGATCTCGTGCTCGGCCATGTGGGACTGGTACTGGGCGACCAGCGCCTCGGCCATCTCGGCATCCTGCATGCACTCGTCCATCTGCGCCTCGGTCAGGCCAGCCTGCGCGCCGATCCGGCGCATCTCGGCGATCGCCTCGGGCGCGGTGTCGGCGCGTGCCCACTCCGCCTGCCGCTCGAACAGCAGGCCGATGATGCCGAAATAGCGCATCCCGTCATTGCAGCGCGCCAGCATTCCGCCCCACAGGCCCAGCCGGTCGAAATAGACCTCGCGATATTCGAACCGCACCAGGTCCTCGTCGATATAGTCCTCGCGCAGGCGGGGCAGCACGTCGCGGTGGAAGTTCGCGCAATGCGGGCAGGTCAGCGATGCATATTCGATCACATGAACCGGCGCGTCCTCGGAGCCGAGGAAGAACGTGCCCGGCCCCTCGGCGCCTGCGTCCTGTGCGAGTGCGGGCCGCGCGCCGCCGATCAAGCCGGTTCCCAGCGCCGCGCCGAAAGCAGCGGCACCCGCGATCACTCCGCGTCGGTCGATGATGATGCTCATGTCCTGTCCCCTTGGAGGCTAACGTCTCTTTGTCTCGATATTGGTACCTAGAGACATCAGGGCAGCGCGCAAGCCTTCATCCTCGACATCACAAAGGTCTGATTGCATGGCTTGCTCGCGCTCGGGCGACAGCCTGCGCGGGCGCGGCGCGAACTCCGCCTGCCCTTCCGCGAAGCCCCGCATCGCCTCGCCCGGCGCGGTCTGCGTCAGCGTCACGCGGCTGATCGCGCTGTAGCCGTAGCAGGCATTCACCCGGTCGATGATCGTCCGCGTCATCATCTGGACCTGCGGCGCCGCGGCCCCCGTGACCAGCACGGTCAGCGTCGCGCCGAAACCGGAGCGCGCGTAGCCGACCTTCAACGGCCTCGCGAGGCGCGCGATCTCCGGCCCGACGATCTCGTCCCAGTCGGTCAGCAGGCGTACATGGGCAAAGCCGCGCTTTTCCGACGCCGCGCGCAGGTGCGGCGCGATCAGGCTGCCGGCCTGCGTGAACTTCCAACTCCGCTTCGGCTGCGACTGCGGCGTCCTGCCCGGTTTGCGCAATGGTCCGACTCCCCCTAATGCTCCCGTCCTATCACCTACGGGGGGAGGCGGGGAAGATGGACGCGGCGGTTCTGCTCGACTGGTATGACGATCATGCGCGCGACCTGCCCTGGCGAGTGCCGCCGGGCAGCGTGGGCCGCGCCGACCCCTATCATGTCTGGCTGTCGGAGGTGATGTTGCAGCAGACCACCGTCGCTGCGGTCAAATCCTATTTCGCGGCGTTCACGACGCGCTGGCCGAAGGTCGAGGCGCTTGCCGCGGCCGAGGATGCCGATGTCATGGCCGCCTGGGCGGGGCTTGGCTACTACGCCCGCGCGCGAAATCTCCTGAAATGCGCCCGCGAGGTGGCGGCCCGCGGCGCCTTCCCGACGACGGAGGGCGAGTTGCTGACCCTGCCCGGCATCGGCCCCTATACCGCCGCCGCCATCGCGGCCATCGCCTTCGACCGGCCCGCCACCGTGCTCGACGGCAATGTGGAGCGGGTGATGGCCCGCGTGCACGCCGTGGAGGCGCCCCTGCCCGGATCGAAGGAGACGCTGCGCGCCCTCGCCGCCGCGCTGACCCCCGAGGTGCGGCCCGGCGACTACGCCCAGGCGGTGATGGATCTCGGCGCCACGATCTGCACGCCGCGCAAGCCCGCCTGCGCGCTCTGCCCCTGGCGCGACGGCTGCGCGGGACGGCTCGCGGGGATCGCCGAGACCTTGCCACGCAAGACCCCGAAGAAGCCCAAGCCCACGCGCCACGGCGAGGTCTACATCGCCCGCCGCCCGGATGGCGCCATCTTGATCGAGACGCGTCCGCCCAAGGGCCTGCTCGGCGGCATGCTCGCCCTGCCCACCTCCGATTGGTCGGACGCGCCCGCCCCCGCCCCGCCGGTCGAGGCCGACTGGCAGCGCATCGGCGAGGTGCGCCACACCTTCACCCATTTCCACCTTATCCTAGACGTCTTGCTGGCCGAGACGCCCGCCACGCCCACGCGCGGCCGATGGGTCGAGACCCCCGACCCCGCCGACCTGCCGACCCTCTTCGCCAAGGCCCTGCGGCTGACCCTCTGACGCATCCGGCATCCGGCATCCGGCATCCGGCATCCGGCATCCGGCATCCGGCATCCGGCATCCGGCATCCGGCATCCGGCATCCGGCATCGAATTGGGCAACACCCGTCGGCTGGTCCGACAACCCCTTTCTCCAAACTCCGCGAAGATTTCGAGCGGTCACGACGGCACGGTCCAGCCGTGCTCGGCATCACTCTCGCTGAACCGAGCGCCACCAGACGCGCCGTAGGGATCGACCGTGGTCGGCGGGCGGCTTCCAAGATCATCCCGCCCAAGCGGCCTCCCGGCCTGCAAGAGCCGGGCCGCATCCGGCGGCATGTCTGCTCCCGGCCCATCAAGGCTGCCCCGTCTCGCCTTGTGTCATGACAGCACGCCACCGATCTGCCCGGCCGCAGTCAGCTGCCATTGCCGCGCCGACCCTGCGTCGCCCTTCGGCGCGCCCCCACCGCGTGACTTGCCAGAACGCCGCGGCACGGCGCAAAATCCCGTGCAGCAGACCTCGGAGACCCGCCATGCCCGCGCCCGCGCTTCCCTTCTGGCTCGCCCTCTCGATGGTGCCGACCATCGCGCTCGCCGCATGGCTGGGCGGATGGTGGCTGCTGCTCGTCTCCGCCTACAGCATCGGCGTGCTGACCCTGCTCGATGCGGTGATGGAGCACGACACCTCCAACGCCGATCCGCAGACGCAGGAGAGGCACCTGTTCTGGCACAAGCTCGTCACCTGGGTCTGGCCGCCGATCCAGTTCGCGCTGGTCTTCGGCGGACTGTGGTGGGCCACGCGCCACGCGGCCTCGGCGGCGGAAGCGATCGGCCTGATGGCGGTGATCGGCGTCGCCTCGGGCGCGGTCGGCATCAACTTCAGCCACGAGCTGATCCACCAGCGCAACAGGTGGGAGCCTCGCCTGGGCGAGTTCCTGCTGACGATGGTGCTCTACGGCCATTTCCGCTCCGAACACCTGCTGGTGCACCACCGCTACGTCGCGACTCCGCGCGATCCGGTCACCGCGCGCTATAACGAGGGGTTCCACCGCTTCTTCCCGCGCGTGCTGTGGCAACAGGTCGTCAGCGCCTGGCAGGCCGAGGCTGCGATGCTGGCGCGGCGCGGGCAGTCCGCCCTTTCGCTGCGCAACCCGATGTTCCGCTACGCGGCCGCGTCGCTCACCTTCCTCGCCCTTGCCTTTGCGATCGGCGGCTGGGTCGGCGTCGGGCTGTTCTGCGTGCAGGCCATCGTCGCCATCCTGCACCTGGAGATGACCAACTACATCGAGCATTACGGCCTGACCCGGCGCCACCTCGGCGACGGGAAGTACGAACACGTCAAGCCGCACCATTCCTGGAACGCCAATCACCGCGCCTCGAACTGGTTCCTCATCAACCTGCAGCGCCATTCGGATCATCACTACAAGCCTGATCGGCGCTTCCCGCTGCTGCAAAGCTATGACGAGAGCGAGGCGCCACAGCTGCCCTTCGGCTACCCCGTCATGACGGTGCTCGCTACCTGTCCACCGCTGTTCCGGCGGGTCATGAACCCGCGTGTGCGCGCCTGGCGGCGGCGGTTCTATCCCGATATCGACGACTGGTCGGCCTACAAGTCCGCGACGAACCCGCCGCCGCGCTGACGCAAGGTCATCCTCGCACGGGCGCAGCGCTCGTCTAGCCTGACCCGAAAACGGGAGGGTGACATGGACGCGGACGCATTGATCGTGGGGGCCGGACTCGCGGGGCTGGTCGCGGCCTGCCAGTTGCTCGACGCCGGGAAATCCGTGCTGATCGTCGATCAGGAACCGGCGCAGAATCTCGGTGGGCAGGCGTTCTGGTCGCTGGGTGGGCTCTTCCTGATCGACAGCCCCGAACAGCGTCGCATGGGGATCCGCGACAGCCTCGAACTGGCCCGGCAGGACTGGATGGGCACCGCCGGGTTCGACCGGAACGAGGATGGCTGGCCGCGCCGCTGGGCGGAGGCCTATCTCGACTTCGCCGCGACCGAGAAGCGCGACTGGCTGCGCGCGCGCGGCCTGCGCTTCTTTCCCGTCGTCGGCTGGGCCGAGCGTGGCGGCGTCGACGCGGCAGGCTACGGCAATTCCGTTCCGCGTTTCCACATCACCTGGGGGACGGGGCCCAGCGTGATCGAGCCCTTCGTCGCCCGCGTGCGGCAAGCCGCGGAGGAGGGCCGCCTGCGCTTCGCCTTCCGCCACCGCGTCGACGGGCTGATCGTCACGAACGGCACCGTCGGGGGCGTGCACGGCGCCACGCTGGCTCCCGACGAGGCCGCGCGCGGCGCACGCACCAACCGCGACGAGACGGGCACCTTCGAGCTGCGCGCGCCTGTCACGCTGATTGCGAGCGGCGGTATCGGCGGCAACCACGAGAAAGTTCGCGAATACTGGCCCGCGCGCCTCGGTTCGCCACCCGATTTCATGATCTCCGGCGTGCCCGCGCATGTCGATGGTCGGATGCTCGACATCGCCGAGGGGCAAGGCGTCAGTCTCATCAACCGCGACCGCATGTGGCACTATGTCGAGGGGGTGCGGAACTGGGATCCGATCTGGCCGGCACACGGCATCCGCATCCTGCCCGGCCCGTCGTCGATGTGGTTCGACGCGGGCGGCGAGCGATTGCCGAGCCCGAATTTCCCCGGCTTCGACAGCCTGGGCGCGCTGGAACATATCGGGCGCACCGGGCAGCCCTACACGTGGTTCGTGCTGAACCAGGCGATCATCAAGAAGGAGTTCGCGCTGTCGGGCTCCGAACAGAACCCCGACCTCACCGGCAAGTCCTGGCGGAAAGTCCTCGGCCGCGCTGTCGGCAAGGAGGCGCAAGGTCCCGTCGAGGCCTTCAAGGAGCACGGCGAGGACTTCGTCGTGGCGAATACGCTGGAGGACCTGGTCGTCGGCATGAACCGCGTCGGCACGGTCGAGATCCCGCTCGACCGACTGCGCGAGCAGATCGAGGCGCGCGACCGCAATGCGGTCAACCCGTTCACCAAGGATGCGCAGATGGCCGCGATCCTCGCCGCGCGCAACTATCGCGGCGACCGGCTGATCCGCACCGCGAAGCCGAGCCCCATCCTCGATCCCGCGAACGGCCCGCTGATCGCGGTGCGCCTCAACATCCTGACGCGAAAGAGCCTCGGGGGGATCGAAACCGATCTCGACGCGCGCGCGTTGACGCCGACCGGCGAGCCGATGCCGGGGCTCTACGCCGCGGGGGAGGCGTCGGGCTTCGGCGGCGGCGGGGTGCATGGCTATCGCAGCCTGGAAGGCACGTTCCTCGGCGGCTGCATCTTCTCCGGCCGGGCGGCGGGCCGGGCGATGGCGCGCGCGATTTGACGAAAGCCTCGGCGCGGTCTTAACCGGATCCTCACCACTTCGTGCAGGAGTGGGCGAGCGGCGCAATGCCAGCAAATCTGCCATACGCGTGCCATACGCATGCCATACGCGTCGCAGACCTCGAAATCGCACCGATCACCCTTCCCGAATCACACCCATGTTCCTACTTTGTTCCAATCTAGGAGCCGAGTATGAACGATCTCTTTACGGACGATATCGACCCCGAGGCCCGGCGCGGTCGGGGGGCTGTGCGCAACCTGACGGGCCGTTTCGAGGTCGCGAGCTATCACCGCATGGCCGATGGGTGGGAGGAACAGGCGCAAACCCCTGTCACCACACGGGTTTTCGATGATCATCCCCGCCGCATCCTGACCCGCAACACCTCGCCCGACGTGCCCTTCGACCGCTCGATCAATCCGTACAAGGGGTGCGAACACGGCTGCATCTACTGCTTCGCCCGGCCCACCCATACCTATCTGGGGATGAGCGCGGGGCTCGACTTCGAAAGCCGCATCTTCGCCAAGCCGCGCGCCGCGCAACTGCTTGAAGATGAACTGAGAAAACCCGGCTATAAACCCGCCACCATCGCCATCGGCACCAATACCGACCCCTACCAGCCGATCGAGAAGGAGCGGCGGATCATGCGGGAGGTGCTGGAGGTGCTCGACGCCTACAACCACCCCGTCGCCATCGTCACGAAAGGCGCGCTGGTCACGCGCGACACCGACATCCTGGGACGCATGGCCCGGCGCGGTCTGGCGAAGGTGGCACTGTCGCTGACGACGCTCGACAACCGCCTGTCGCGGCGGATGGAGCCGCGGGCGAGCGCGCCGCAGGTGCGGCTAAGGGCCATCGGCGCGCTGGCGCGGGCGGGCGTCCCGACCGGCTTCATGATGGCGCCGATCATTCCCGCGCTCAACGATCACGAGATCGAGAAGGTCGTCGAATCGGGCGCGCGGGCCGGGGCGACATGGTGCTCCTCGGTCGCGCTGCGCCTGCCGCACGAGGTGTCCCCGCTGTTTCGCGACTGGCTGCAGGAGCATTATCCCGACCGCGCGCACCGCGTGATGGCGCAGGTACGCGAGATGCATGGCGGTAAGGATTACGACGCCGAATGGGGCAAGCGCATGACCGGCGAGGGCGTCTACGCCAACCTGATCGCGCGCCGGTTCGAGGCGGCGGTGAAGCGGCACGGGCTGAGACGGCGGACCGCGCCGCTCGACTGCTCCCGCTTCGCGCCGCCGCCGCGGGCCGGGGACCAGTTCACACTTTTCTAACGAATTGCTGCCAGAAAGGCGGCGCGGTAAGGGTTGGCATGGTCCAGCTGCCCGATCCAGATTTCGACGCCCGCTTCGCCGGGTCCGGTCCCGTCTGCGGGGTGGACGAGGTCGGACGTGGCCCCTGGGCCGGGCCGGTGGTGACGGCGGCGGTGATCCTGGGGCCCGACGCGCCGGCGGGACTGCGGGATTCCAAGACGCTGAGCGCGGCGCAGCGGCTGAGGCTCTATGACGCGATCCTCGACAGCTGCGACGTCGCAATCGGGCGGGCCGAAGTGGAGGAGATCGACGAGGTCAACATCCTGCAGGCGAGCCTGATCGCGATGGGACGGGCGGTTACCGGACTGCGCCGCCGCCCAGCAATTGCGCTGGTCGACGGCAACCGCCCCCCGCCGGGCCTCGCCTGCCGGGTCGAGACGGTGGTGAAGGGAGACACGCGCTCGCTGTCCATCGCCGCCGCATCGATCGTCGCCAAGGTGACACGGGATCACGAGATGGTGGCGCTTTCGCAACAGTTCCCCGGCTACAGCTGGGAGACGAATATGGGATACGGCACGAAAGCGCATCGAGAGGGCCTCGCATCCTATGGCGTGACACCACATCATCGGCGCAGCTTTCGCCCCGTACACAAGATATTGGTTCAAGACAATTATTTAACCCACTGATTCGATTGAAAATTGACACCGATTCGGTCGCTCGGCATTTTTGGACGAACACCAAGAAAAGAGGGCAGACACGATGGCGATCCGGCAAAAACCCGCGACGGGGGACCTCCCGCTCGACAGCATTCTCGCGGGCGATTGTGTTGCACAAATGAATGCATTGCCGGCCGAGTCGGTCGATCTGATCTTCGCCGATCCGCCCTACAACCTGCAGCTCAAGGGCGATCTGCACCGGCCCGACAACAGCCATGTCGATGCGGTCAACAACGACTGGGACAAGTTCAACAGCTTCGCCGCCTATGACCGGTTCACCCGCGAATGGCTTGCCGCCGCACGCCGGATCCTGAAGCCGAACGGCGCGATCTGGGTGATCGGGTCCTATCACAACATCTTCCGCGTCGGCGCGGCGCTTCAGGATGAGGGATTCTGGATCCTCAACGACGTGGTCTGGCGCAAGTCGAATCCGATGCCGAACTTCCGCGGCAAGCGGCTGACCAACGCGCATGAAACGATGATCTGGGCGGGCAAATCCGACCAATCGAAATACACCTTCAACTACGAAGCGCTGAAATCGCTGAACGAGGGCGTGCAGATGCGCTCCGACTGGGTGCTGCCGATCTGCAATGGCGGCGAGCGGCTGAAGGACGAGAATGGCGACAAGGCACACCCGACGCAGAAGCCCGAAAGCCTGCTGCACCGCGTGCTGATCGCCTCGACCAAGCCGGGCGACGTGATCCTCGACCCGTTCTTCGGCACCGGCACGACGGGCGCGGTCGCCAAGCGTCTGGGCCGCCATTACATCGGCATCGAGCGCGAAGCCGCCTATCGCAAGGTCGCAGCGAAGCGGCTGGAGGCCATCCGCCGCTACGACCGCGATGCGCTGCAGGTCACGCAGTCGAAGCGCGCGCAACCCCGCGTCGCCTTCGGCACGCTGGTCGAGCGCGGGATGCTCAAGGTCGGCACGGAGCTTCAGTCGCTCAACGGCCGTCACAAGGCGAAGGTGCGGGCGGACGGCACGCTCGTCGCCTTCGACACCAAGGGATCCATCCATCAGGTCGGCGCGGTCTTGGAGGGCGCGCCGTCCTGCAATGGATGGACCTACTGGACCTTCAGGCGAGGGGGGGAATGGCTGCCGATCGACGTTCTGCGACAGCAGATCCGATCGGAGATGGCGCCCGCCTGATCTGCCCGGTTTCGCTGCTGCTTGCGAAGCCCACTGCCCCGTCGGTTCGCCCGGCGGGGTCTTTTGGTCAGAGCGCGCCGCGATCATCCTCGTCGCGCCGGACCCAGGTCGAGTTGGCGAGCCGCGTGGCCAGCGGCGCCACAGTCAGGCCCTGCACGATGATCGAGAAGATCACCACGCAATAGGTCGCGCCGAGGATCAGCGGCTTCCACTCGCTGTCGGGCAGGGCGAGCGCCAGCGCGATGGAGATGCCGCCCTTCAGCCCGCCCCAGGTCATCACCGGGATCACGTCACGCTCCTGCCTGCGGAAGGGGCGCAGGATCAGGACCGGCACCGCCACGGCGGCCAGCCGCGCGATCAGCGCGATCACGATGGCCGCGGCACCCGCCCAGATCAGGTCGGCGTCGAAGGTGATCGCGAAGACCTCCGCCCCGATCAGCAAGAACAGGACCGCATTGAGGATCTCGTCGATCAGCTTCCAGAACCCGTCGACATATTCGCGGGTCAGCTCGCTCATCCCGTAACGGGTACCGACATGGCCGATCAGCAGCCCCGCCACCACCGCCATGATCGGCGCGGAGACATGCAGCGCGAGGCTGAGCGAATAGCCCCCGAAGGCGAGGCCCAGCGTCAGCAGCACCTCCAGCGAATAGTCGTCCACCCGCTTCATCAGCTGGAAGGTCAGCCCGCCGAGGAGCCCGCCCAGCACCGCGCCGCCCAGCGCCTCCTGCACGAAGAGCACGACTGCACCGCCAAGCCCGGCCGCGTGACCGTCATCGGCCGGAAAGGCGAGGGCGACCAGCACGAGGTAGACGACGTAGCCCACCCCGTCGTTGAACAGGCTCTCGCCCGCGATCTTGGTCTCCAGGCTCTTGCGCAGGTTGGCCTGGCGCAGCACGCCCAGCACGGCGACCGGATCGGTGGGGGAGATCAGCGAGCCGAACACCATCGCGATCAGGAGCGGCATGCCGGTCAGCAGGGTGAAGGCCGTGCCCGCGATCACGGTGGACAGACCGACGCCGATCGTCGCCATCAGGAAGACCGGCAGCGCCTGCCGCTTGAGCGACTCCAGATCGACATGCAGCGCGCCCGCGAAGAGCAGCAGGCCCAGCATGCCCTCCAGCAGTGCGTCGGAAAAGGCGATGCCGGTGACGGTCGTGCGCAGGGTCTCCGCGATGCCCGAGGAGGGCAGCAGCGCGTCCGCACCAAGCATCAGCAAGGAAGCGATCAGCGCGACGACCAGGATACCGATGGCCGAGGGCAGCTTGAGATAGAGGTAGTTCACCGTGCCGAACAGCCCTGCCAGCACGATGAGGACCGAGGTGATCTGAAGGATGTCCATGCGCGCGCTCCCGTCCTGATGCGGGACCGTCCTAGCCGGAAACGCCCCGTGCGCCTAGACCAGTGGCACGACCATTCCCGCAACGCCCTGCATGGCACCCTCGACCAGTTCGCGGGCCAGCAGCCGGTCTGGATTGGTCGGCGGGGGATATTCCAGCCTCTCCGCCAGATCGCGGCGGAAACCGAAGCGGGTGTAATAGGGCGGATCGCCGACGAGGATCACCCTCTTCCACCCCAACGAGGGCGCGAGGTCGAGCGTATGGCGCATAAGCAACCCGCCCAGCCCCTCACCCTGCCGGGTCGGGTGCACGGCGATCGGGCCGAGCAGCAGCGCGGGCGCGTCCCCCGCCAGCACCGGCCAGTAGCGGATGGCGGCGGCCAGCGTGTCGTAGTCGTCGCGGACGGTCCAGCTAAGGCCCTCGACCGGCGGCCCCGCGCGCAGACGATAGCTCGACAAGGCGGTGCGTCCGGGCGCGAAGGCGGTGTCGTAGAGGTACTCGACCTCGTGCGTGGACTCGGGGGTTTCTGGCAAAAGGCGCATGGGATGGGGCTCCGCGGATCGGACAAGGGGCGTTTCTTCGGCTCCTATCCTCGTCGCATCCCTGGCTCCCGGCGCTTTTCGGTTACATATTGCCGGGCTAACACGCGGGACCCGGACCGCCAAGACCCGCGAAGGAGGGATCATGTTCTACCGCCCCGAGGATGGCCACGGCCTGCCGCACAACCCGTTCAACGCCATCGTCACCCCGCGCCCCATCGGCTGGATCTCGACCCGCGGCGCGGACGGGTCGGAAAACCTCGCGCCCTATTCCTTCTTCAACGCTGTCGCCTACGTGCCGCCGCAGGTGATGTTCGCCTCGACCTCGGCTAAGCCGGACCGCGACGGGACGAAGGACAGCGTGTCCAATATCCGCGAGACCGGAGAGTTCTGCGTAAACATCGTCGCCTTCGAGATGCGCGACGCGATGAACAAGACCTCGGGCCCCTGGGGTCGCGAGGTGGACGAGTTCGAGCATGCGGGGATCGAGCGCGCGGCCTGCGAAACCATCGCCTGCAGCCGCGTCGCCGCCGCGCCCGCGGCACTGGAATGCAAACTGACGCAGATCGTGGAGTTGCCAGGCGAAGCGAACTTCACCGTCTTCGGCGAGGTGACTGGGGTGCACATGCGCGACGACTGCATCGTCGACGGCATCTTCGACGTGCTCGCCTTCAATCCCTTGGCGCGGATGGGCTATCGCGACTACACCACGGTCAGGGAGAAATTCTCGCTGGCCCGGCCCGGCGACTGAATTTCGGATTCGTCAAAAATATCCTCGCGCGGCAGCGCGAAACCGCATCATCACGCGAAAGGTCGGCACATGAGCGACACCGTCATCGGCATCATCGGCGGCTCCGGCCTTTATGACATCTCCGGCCTAGAAGGCGCGGAGTGGGTTCAGGTCGACACGCCCTGGGGCGCGCCGTCGGACCAGTTCTTCACCGGCACGCTGGACGGCGTGAAGATGGTGTTTTTGCCCCGGCACGGGCGCGGGCATGTGCACACGCCGTCTTCCGTTCCATATCGCGCCAATATCGACGCGATGAAGCGGCTGGGCGTCACCGACCTGTTCAGCCTGTCGGCGACCGGCAGCTTCCGTGAGGAGATGGCGCCAGGCGATTTCGTGATCGTCGATCAGTTCATAGACCGGACCTTCGCGCGGGAGAAGTCGTTCTTCGGTCCCGGCTGCGTCGCGCATGTCTCGGTCGCGCATCCGACATGCCCGCGCCTGTCCGACGCGGCGGAGACGGCGGCGAAGGCCCAGGGGATCACTGTGCATCGCGGCGGGACATACCTCGCGATGGAGGGGCCGCAATTCTCGACGCTCGCCGAATCGAAGATGTACCGCGAACAATGGGGCGCGGACGTGATCGGCATGACCAACATGCCCGAGGCGAAGCTCGCGCGGGAGGCGGAGCTTTGCTACGCCTCCATCGCCATGGTCACGGATTACGACAGCTGGCATCCCGACCACGGCGAGGTCGACGTGACCAAGATCATCCAGACGCTTATGGGCAATGCCGACAAGGGTCGCGGCCTCGTCGCGCGGCTGCCGGGGCTGCTGGGGGCCGAGCGCGCGCCCTGCCCGCATGGCTGCGACCGCGCGCTGGAATTCGCGATCCTGACCCAGCCCGACAACCGCGATCCCGAGATGGTCAGGAAGCTCGACGCGGTTGCGGGACGGATGCTCTAGGCGCGGCGCGCAGGGCCTGCATCGCGGCGGGCAGGATGCACAGGGCCGACACGGCTGCCGCGGCGCCAAGGCCATAGCTCTCGAAGATCGGCCGGAACAAGGTGACGCCGATCGCGACGCAGATATAGGTCGTGGCGGAATAGAGCCCCAGGATCGCGCCGCGCCGCGCTGGGTCGAGCGCGGACAGCCGCGCGACCAGAAGCGTCATGGCGAGGTGGTTGACCAGACCCCAGGCGAAGCAGACCGCGACCAGCGGCCAGAAGCTGCCGACGCTCAGCGCGAGGCCGAGGTAGATGCCGGTCAGCAGGAACAGGATGCGCGGCGCCATGCGCGCGGCCCCCATCCGGTCGATCACCCGGTCGAGCAGCACGGCGAGTCCGAAGCCGCTGCCGTAGCTGAGCGGGATCAGTCCTGTCGCCGCGGCGGAGCGCTCCAGCACGAGCTGCACATGCGGCCCGATCCAGGTGTAGAGCCCGTAGAACGCCATCATGAAGGTCGCGACGCCGAAGAGCGCGGGCCGGATGCCGGGTGTGCCCAGCGCGACGAGCGGGGACACAGTGCGCCCGTCGATCGGCGCTCCCCGGCCCCTCAACCTGATCTGGAGGCCGAGGCAGATCAGCACGCCCAGGACCGCCAATGCGATGTAGACGATGCGCCAGTGCAGGTACTCCGACACCGGACCGGCGACACTTACGCCGGCCACCAGTGCCAGTGTCCAACCGGTCAGGACCAGCCCGAGGGTCGCGGCCTCCTCGCCGGGATGCGCCACCTCCGACGCGAGCGAGTAGATCGCGGGCAGAGCGGCCCCTGCGGCGATTCCGGCCAGAACCTGCGCCGGGACCAGGATCGCCACCGTCGGGGCGGCCGCGCTGAGCATCAGGGCGAGCGCGAGCATAACGAGCGACAGGACCACCACCCGCCCGGCTCCGATCCGGTCGACCTGTGGCGCGAGGGTCAGCGCGCTGACCGCGACCGCCAATCCGTACCCGGCGGAAGCCGTCAGGACCGCCCCAGTCTCGGAGCCGAGATTGCCCGCCACCACCGGTGCGATGGGCCCGAGCACGAGCGAGTTCGCCCCGACGACACCGACGGCGGCGGTCAGCAGCAGGGGCACGGGGCGCAAGACAGCCATTTCAGTCTCCTTCCAAGCGTTACCTGCTGGGTTGCATTGGAGCGCGCGACTGACAATCATTATTCGATGCTTTGGCCGTAGCGCCGAACGAAGTTAGGTAAACCTGGGAAAGAGGCATGATCCTGGACGATATCGACCGAAGATTGTTAGCGGCGCTGACCGAGGATGCGGCGCAGAGCTATGCCAGGCTGGCCGAGCTGGTCGGTCTGTCGGCTCCGTCGGTCCACGAACGGGTGCGCAAGATGCGGGCGGCGGGTGTGATTCGCGGCACCGAGACGCGCATCGATCCGGAAGCGATCGGCAAGACGTTGCTCGCCTTCGTCCATGTCGACACCAGCGGGTGGGGCAAGTCGCCTGCGCTGATGGCCCTCGCGGATCTGCCAGAGATCGAGGAGATCCACTCCGTTACCGGCGATACCTGCATGTTGCTGAAGGTTCGCGTCGCGGGCAGCGAGGCGCTGGAAGGATTGCTCGCCCGAATCTACGCGATCGATGAGGTCGTCTCGACCCGCAGCTATGTCGCGCTGTCGACCTACCTGGAACGGCCGCCGCAAGCCGGGATCAGTGCCGAGTTGAAGGCGGATCGGCGGGGCTAGCCGTTCTCCTCGACGAAACGGCGCATGAAGTGGCGAATCTCTCGCGCGGCGGAGGTGTCCATCTTCTCGCAGAGCTTCACGAAGGCGTCCCGCTCCTCCTTTTCGACCCGGATCAGGAGCTGGCTGGCCTTCTTGCCCGCCTTCTTCTCCGCTTTTTTATCACTTTTTTTATTCACTTGTCCGGCTCGACCCTTGAAAGCATATCGAATGTATATACCCTGTATAGCACAGAGATAACGGGCCCCGCCTTCGGGGTCTACATGGAGGATGAGTAGCATGAATATCGCCGCCGCACAGGCCATCGTAATCCGCGACCGCCGCGACTGGAACAAGCCGCACCTGCCCTGGCTGCCCGGCAGCCTGTATCGCAAGTTCCGCGACCGTTTCCGCTGACGCCTTGCGTCCCCGACCGCGCTGCGCGAAAAGCGGCAGGATGCAGCCGGGGACGTCACGATGAAGACAATCGAAGATTACATCCGCACGATCCCGGATTTCCCGCATGAGGGCATCCTGTTCCGGGACGTGACCACGCTGTTCAACGATCCGCGCGGGTTCCGCATGGCCGTGGACATGCTGCTGCACCCGTTCGCCGGTCAGCCCATCGACCATGTCGCGGGGCTGGAGGCGCGGGGCTTCATCCTAGGCGGCGCCGTGGCGCACCAGCTGGGGATCGGCTTCATTCCAGTCCGCAAGGCAGGCAAGCTGCCGCATGAGCGGATCGCGCAGGACTACACGCTCGAATACGGCACCGCCACGGTCGAGATGCACACCGATTCGCTGCAACCGGGCGAAAGCGTGCTGATCGTGGACGATCTGCTGGCGACCGGCGGCACGGCGGAGGCCGGGATCAAGCTGGTCGAACGGCTGGGCGGCAAGGTCGCGGGCTGCGCCTTCGTCGTCGATCTGCCCGATCTGGGCGGGCGCAAGCGGCTGGAGGCGCTTGGTGTCGAGGTTCACGCGCTCTGCACCTTTGAAGGCGAATGAGCCCGCCTCCTTAAGACGCTGTTAACCCGCTTCCCGCAGACAGGATACTTCCCTACCCAAGGGATGCTGCTTGCCGGGCCTCGGTCCGTTCCGGTGTTCCCCCCTACCCAAGGGGAACACCGGAGACCACGGCACCGGGGTTGAGGATGCCGTTCGGGTCGAGCGCCGCCTTTATCGCGCGCTGCGCCCTCAGCCGCCCGGCATCGGAATAGCGGTCGAGATCTGGCGCCTTGAGCCGCCCCACCCCGTGTTCCGCGCTCACCGATCCCCCAAGGTCGTGGGCGAGGTCGTGCACCGCGCGCTGCACCGGCGCGCTCTCGTACTCGGCCCGGTCGCGCCCCGGCGCGGGGAAGACGTTGTAATGTAGGTTGCCGTCGCCGACATGGCCGAAGCAGTTGATGCGCGCATCGGGCAGGACGCTCGCCACGACCTCCCGCCCCCGCTCCACGAATTCGGGCAGGCGCGACAGCGGCACGGAGATGTCGTGGGAGGAGATCGAGCCGGTCAGGCGGTTGGCCTCCGGGATCGTCTCGCGGATCGTCCACAGCGCGTCGGCCTGCGCGTCGGACTGCGCGAGGACGGCGTCGGTGATCGTCCCGCTCTCGAAGCCCGTGGCCAGCGCGTCCTCCAGCGCCTGAGCGATACCCGCCTGCCCGCCGACCTCGACCAGCACCATCCAATCGGGGCGGGTTTCGAGCGGATGCGCGAGATCGGAAAAGTGCTCGGCCAGGAAGTCGAGCCCCTGCCGATGGATGAGCTCGAAGGCGGAGACGACCTCTCCCAATTCGCCCTGCAACCGGTGCAGCAGATCGAGCGCGGCGGCCGGGCTTTCGACGGCAAGAAAGGCGACGCCCCTCTCCGCAGGGCGCGGCAGCAGCCGCAGGCTGGCCGCCGTGATGATGCCGAGCGTGCCTTCGGAGCCGACCAGCAAGTGCCGCAGGTCGTAGCCGGTATTGTCCTTGCGCAGCCGTTTCAGGTCTCGAATCACCGTGCCGTCGGCCAGCACCGCCTCGATCCCGAGGACCAGATCGCGGGCGTTGCCGTAGCGCAGCACGCCCGAGCCGCCCGCGTTGGTACCGAGCACACCGCCAATGCGCGCGGTGCCTTCAGAGGTGATGGAGAGCGGGAAAAGCCGCCCTGCCTTCTCTGCCGCTTCCTGCACTTGCAACAGGGTCACGCCCGCCTCCACCACGATCGTGCTGTCATCGGGCACGATGTCGCGGATCCGGTTCATGCGTTCGAGCGACAGGATGACTGCCCCCGGCCCCTCGTGGATCTGGCCGCCGACGAGGCCGGTGCCGCCGCCATAGGGAATCACGGGGACCCGCTCCTCGTTGCAGATGGCGAGGATCGCGGCGACGTCAGCGACCGTTCCGGGGCGCAGCACGGCTTCCGCCTGGCCGCGCCACTTGCCGCGCGGCTCCTCCAGGTAGTTCGGGGCAGGCGCGTCGATCCGCGTGTCGGCGGTCGCGGCGGCGATACGGTCGATGAGGGCGGGGGTGGCGGCGTTCAGCGTCATGGTTCGACAGATAAGCCGACCGGGACGCGCCGTCACCCGTCGTCGCGCACGAGATGGGGCCACAGGGCCGCGTTGCGCCGGGCGAAGGCGCCGATATGCCCGATCTTCGCAAGCCCGACATCCTGCGGGTCGATCTCGCGAAAGCTGGTCCGCGCGCGCGGATAATAGTCGGCGAGGCGCGCGACACGCGCTGACGGCATCATCGGGTCGTCGGAGAAGCCGATAAGCTCGACTTTCGCGACAATCCTTTCGGGCTCAGGCCACGGCAGCACGCCGCCATAGTCCGGGCGATAGAACCGGCGGTCGGTGCACCACCGTCGCCACTGCCAGAACACGCCCGCAGGAAGATCGGCGTTGAAGCCGAAGGATTTGCCCGGCAGATATCCGCAGACCTGCGTCGCGATCGGTCCGACTAGGAACCAGAACGCGATGACGACCGGCATGAAGCTGAACGGATGCGTCGGCCAGTAAGCCGGACCGGACGCGATGGCGATATGCCGGGTCACGCGATCGGCCTGTGCGTGGAAGGGCAGGCAGAACCCGCCCATCGAGTGACCGATGATCCAGACCGGCAGATCGGGAAAGCGCGCGATGGCGTGGTCCAGCATCGCGGACTGGTCGGTCACGCCCCAGTCCGCCATCGTGGCGCGGGATCGCGAGACGGGGCCTTCGGCCGACCAGCCCATATCGCGATAGTCGTAGATCAGGACATGCACATGCCGTTCGGCCATCAGCCAGTCGGCGAAGGCGGCGTAGTAGCCGGCAGGCACGCCGGCTGCGGAATGGATGATCGCCACGGCACGTGGGGCCGCGGCTTCACGCCATTCGCCAACCAGCCCTGCGCCGTCTTCGGTCGTGATCTTCACTCGCATGCAGGTGATGCTACGCGTCGCGCCGATACCAGCAAGGGCGCATGAAACGACCTGCCCCGACGTCGCCCTGCGCGCTGCCGCCGGGGGTTCCCCCTGCGCGTCCTCTCGGCTAATCCTCTGCCGTCCAGGCATATGTCCCCGAAGGAGGGCCCCATGCGCTACATCTCGACCCGCGGCAAGGCGCCCGAGCTGACCTTCGAGGAGGCGATGCTGACCGGACTCGCCCGCGATGGCGGGCTCTATGTTCCGGCGGAATGGCCGCAGTTCGACATGGAAGAGATCGCGGCACTGGCGGGCCTGCCTTACGAAGAGGTCGCGTTCCGGGTGATGAAGCCCTTCATCGGCGACACGTTCGACGACGATGCCTTCCGGGGAATCATCGAGCGGGCCTATGCGGGGTTCGGCCACGCCGCGCGCTGCCCGTTGATCCAGACTGGCCCGAACGACTGGCTGCTGGAGCTGCATCACGGCCCGACGCTGGCGTTCAAGGATGTGGCGATGCAGTTGATCGGGCAGATGTTCGAGGCGTCGCTGACCCGTTCGGGCAAGCGCGTCACCATCGTCGGGGCGACCTCGGGCGACACCGGATCGGCCGCGATCGAGGCGTTCCGCGGGCTCGATGCGGTCGACGTGTTCATCCTCTATCCGCATGGCCGGGTCAGCGAAGTGCAGCGCCGCCAGATGACGACGCCGTCCGAGGACAACGTGCATGCGCTGGCCATCGACGGGGATTTCGACGACTGTCAGGCGCTGGTGAAGGACATGTTCAACGACCTCGCCTTCCGCGACCGGGTGGGGCTGGCGGGCGTCAACTCGATCAATTGGGCGCGGGTGCTGGCGCAGGCGGTATATTACTTCACCGCCGCCACGTCGCTGGGCGCACCGGCTCGCAAGGTCAGCTTCACCGTGCCGACCGGTAATTTCGGCGATATCTTCGCGGGCTACGTGGCCAAGCGGATGGGTCTGCCCATCGACCGGCTGGTGATCGCCACGAACCAGAACGACATCCTGCACCGGACGTTGGAGAGCGGGCGGCATGAGAAGGAGGGCGTGACCCCTTCGATCAGCCCGTCGATGGACATTCAGGTCTCCTCGAATTTCGAGCGGCTGCTCTTCGACCTCTACGATCGGGAAGGCGAGGCCGTCGCGCAGTTGATGGGCGAGCTGAAGGACAACGGTCGGTTCGCCTTGTCGCAAGGTGCGCTCGACCGGCTGCGCGACGAGTTCGATTCGGGTCGTGTGGGGGAGGACGAGACCTCGGCGGAGATCCGGCGCATGGCCACCAGCACCGGCCATGTCCTTTGTCCGCACAGCGCCATCGGAACCAAGGTCGCGCACAATCACGGCGGCACGTCGCCTATGGTCACGCTCGCTACCGCCCATGCGGCCAAGTTTCCCGACGCGGTGGAGGCGGCCTGCGGCGTCCGGCCCGACTTGCCGCCGCGCGTGTCGGACCTTTATGAACGCGAGGAACGGGTGACGCGGCTGCCCGCAGATCTCGCCGCCTTGGAACGCCATATCGAAGAGGCCCGATGACCGTCCAGCTCCACCGCCTGCCCAACGGCGTCCGCGTCGTCACCGAGAACATGCCCAGCATGAAGAGCGCGACGCTCGGCGTCTGGGTAACGGCGGGAGGACGGCACGAACGGGCCGAACAGAACGGCATCGCGCATTTCCTCGAACACATGGCGTTCAAGGGAACGGCGCGGCGCTCCGCGCTCGACATCGCCGAGGCGATCGAGGACGTGGGCGGCTATATCAACGCCTATACCAGCCGCGAGATGACCGCCTATTACGCGCGCGTGCTGGCCGAGGATGCCGACCTCGCGCTCGACGTCATTTCCGATATCGTGCTGAACCCCGTCTTCGACCCGCGCGAGATCGAGGTGGAGCGGGGCGTGATCCTGCAGGAGATCGGGCAGGCGCTCGACACGCCGGACGACATCATCTTCGACTGGTTGCAGGAAACGGCCTATCCCGACCAGAGCTTCGGCCGGACGATCCTCGGGCCATCCGAGCGGGTGAAGGCGTTTTCGCGCGCCGATTTCGAAGGCTTCGTGGCGGAGCAGTACGGCCCGCAGAACCTGATCGTCGCCGCCGCGGGCGGAATCGACCACGACCGGATCGTGCGGCTGGCCGAGGAGGCGTTCGGCCACCTGACGCCGCGCCCCCGCCCCGCGGTCACGCCCGCCGCCTTCCGCGGAGGGGAGCTGCGCGAGATCAAGCCGCTGGAGCAGGCGCATTTCACTTTCGCGCTTGAGAGTTCGGGCTACCGCGCGAACGACGTATACGATGCGCAGGTCTATGCGGCGGCGATGGGGGGCGGCATGTCCTCGCGCCTGTTCCAGGAGGCGCGGGAGAAGCGGGGCCTTTGCTACACGATCTTCGCGCAACCGGGATCCTATGCCGATACGGGCATGCTGACGATCTACGCCGGAACCAGCGGAGACGAGATCGGCGGTCTGGCCGAGTTGGTCGTGGACGAGTTCCGCCGATCGACCGAAGACATGACCGAGCGCGAGATCGCGCGGGCGAAGGCTCAGATGAAGGCAGGGCTGCTGATGAGTCTCGAAAGCCCGTCGAGCCGTGCGGAACGGCTGGCGCGGCTGCTGGCGATCTGGGACCGGGTGCCGACGTTGGAGGAGACGGTCGCACGCATCGATGCGGTCAGCGCCGACAGCGTCATGGACCACGCGCAGCGGCTGATCGGCGCGGGACGCGGGGCGATGGCGCTATACGGCCCGGTCGACGGCGCAGCGCCGCTCGACGTCCTGACCGACCGGCTGGCGGCCTGAGCCCATGTTCGGCCGCGCAAGGCCCCTGCGGATCGAGAGCGAGCGGTTGCTGCTGCGCCTGCCGCGGATCGAGGATCACGTCGCCTGGGCCAAGCTCAGGATCGACGGGGAGAACTACCTCGCCCCGTGGGAGCCGATCCGGTCGCGCGATCACCTGACGCGCGGGGCGTTCAGAACGCGCTGCACCTGGGCCGCCCGCTCGGCCCGCGACGACAAGGCGCTGCCGCTCTTCATCTTCGACAAGTCGGACGAGACACTGATGGGCGCGATCACGCTCGACAACATCCAGCGCGGCCCCGCGCAGTTCGCTACGATTGGCTACTGGATGGGCCAGCCCTTCATCCGCAATGGATATATGCAGGAGGCGGTGCGCGCCACCGTCGCCCATGCCTTCGGCCGCCTCGATCTCAGCCGGGTCCAGGCGGGCTGCCTGCCCGAGAACGCGGCCTCGCGCCGCGTGCTGGAGAAATCTGGCTTCAAGTACGAAGGCGTCGCGCAGAATTACCTCAGGATCGCCGGGGAATGGCGGACCCATGTGCTCTACGCTGCCTTGCGCGAGGATCGGCGCGGAAAGGGATAACGTCAGGCGCTGCCCGCAACCCGGTGCAACATGGCGGGATCGACGCCGATCCGGTCGAGGCATATCGACCAAAGTGCGGTCCGCGGCGTGGCGAAGACAAGCTCGCGATCCGCTTCGAGTACCAGCCAGGATCCGTCGCGCAACTCCCCCTCCAACTGATCGGACGCCCAGTTGGAGTAGCCGAGCGCCAGAAGCGCATCCGCGGGGCCCGTTCGATCGACGAGCGCGCGCAGAACCTCGACATGGCCGGTCAGGCTGCACCAATCCGTGACCTTGACGGTTGCCTCGGGTTGATCGTAATCGGGCGAATGCAGCACGAAGCCGCGGCTCCGCTCCACCGGGCCGCCGACGCGCAGCGGAATGTCGGGGACGATGTCGGGTTTGCCCACGTCGAGCTGTTCGACGATGTCGGCGAAGCGCACTCCGTTGGCTGGACGATTCACCACGACACCCATCGCGCCGTTGTCCGAATGCGTGCAAACCAGAACCACCGCCTCGGCGAAGCGGGGGTCGGTCATTCCCGGAGCCGCGATCAGCAGCTGGCCATCGAGAAAGGGAGATTTTACATCGGTACGCAACATGTGAGGTGATCTGTCCCGACGGGACCGGGCGTCAAGCGGGGCGGAATGCCGCTCTTGTGATTTTCCATTCCGGTTCACCGCGGTATGTGGAAGTGGAAATCCCGGAACAGGACACCCATGCAGATGAAGTTCGCGCTCGGCGCCCTTGCCCTGTTCGTAGCAGCTGCGACGGCACAAGCTCAGACCGACAATCCCTACTCTCAGGTCAGGATCGTGGAGGGTCACATGCTGGCCGATGGACGGTATCTGGCCGGTGTGGAGATCGCGCTCGCCCAAGGTTGGAAAACTTACTGGCGAGAGCCGGGCGAAGGCGGCATTCCCCCGTTCTTCGACTGGTCGACATCGACGGGCGTTGCGATCTCGGCTGTCGAGTGGCCCGTTCCGGAAATCTTCGAGACCTACGGCCTGCGTTCGCTCGGCTACCGCGACCGGGTGCTGTTCCCGATGATCTTCGACGTGCTGGGCGATGCGTCCGAAGCCGAGCTTCGCCTGTCGCTCGATTACGGGCTGTGCTCGGATGTCTGCATCCCCGCGACGGCGACGGCCACCCTGCCGGTCGATCTCGATGCGCGCAGGAACGAGGCCGCGCTGGCCGCGGCGCGCCATCAGGGAAACGGCCCGCAATCGGTCGAAGTCGCCTGCGACGTGGTTCCGGCGGCGGGCGCATTCCGCCTCGACGCGCTCGCCCGCCTGGACGGCATGGCGGATGCGCGAACCGTCGCCGTCTTCGAGACGCCGGACCCCGATCTGTGGATCGGCACGGCCGAGCGGGTCGAGCAGGGTGACGGTCAGCTCTTCAGCGCGCCGATGGACTGGTTCGGCGACGGGGCGTTCGCCTTGTCGCGCGAGACGATCAACACGACCTTCGTCAATTCGGGCGAATGGGTCGTGACCGTCGAGGGGTGCTGAGGGCCACCGCCGCGAAGGTGACCGTCAGGATCGCGGCGAGCCCTGCGCCAAGCGCCACCGCGAATTCGACGAAGCCCGCGACCGGCAGCTCGACCAGCCCGGCCGAGGCGGCCAGCAGGACCCCGGTGAACCCGACCGCGAAGAGCGCGCCGAAGACGAGAGAAACCCGCGCCCCGCGCGGCAGATGACGTCCGCCCAGTCCGCGCCGCGTCGCGCGCGCAAGACGGCCCAGATCGCCCTGCACGCCGATGATGGCGGGCACGATCAGCAGCACGAGGAACATGCCGAAGCCCAGCCCGTAGCACAACGTGATGACCGTGGGCTTGAGGAACTGCGCCTGCAAGCTGGTCTCGGTCAGCAGCGGTGCGAGACCCAGCACCGTGGTCAGGGTGGTCAGAAGCACGGGCCGCAAGCGATCGCACACGGCGTCGATGGTGGCGGGCAGGATGCCACGGCTTTTCGCGTACTCGTCGATGGTTGTGATCAGGACGATGGAATCGTTGATGATGATCCCGGTCATGCCGAGCAGGCCGACAACGGTGAACATGCTCAGCGGGACGTCCTCGACCCAGTGGCCGAAGATCGCACCGATCAGGCCGAAGGGGATGATGGCCATGACCACCATTGGGCGCGACCAGCTCGAGAAGATCCAGCACAAGGTCAGGTAGATCCCCAACATGCACAGCGCGAAGCCGATCAGCGCGTCGGACAGGAACTCGCGTTCCTGCTCGGCCAGGCCGGTCATCAGGTAGTCTACCCCGAACTGTCCGGCGATGCGCGGCAGGACCTCGTCCCGGATGGTCGCCGTGGTCTCCGAGGCCAGTGCGGGGTCGTCCTCGCTGATCTGGCCCGTCAGTGTCAGGATGCGCTGGCCGTTCTCCCGCCGCACGGTCGAGAAGCCTAGCTGCTGGCGGACCGTCACGACCTCCGACAGCGGTACCCAGTTGCCAGAAGGCGTACGCACGCGCGTGCGTTCGACGAAATCGGCGGCCAGTTCCTCCTCGGGCACTTGCACGGTCACGCTGCCCGACCGGACACCGGCCGGGAAGGTGAAAGCCTCGATCCCGCCGAGGCGCTGGCGCAGTTCGCGCCCGATCCCCTCGGTCGTCAGGCCCAGCGCCGCCCCGCGGGGGGTAAGGTCGAGGATCAGCTCGGTCTTGTCATAAGGCAGGTTGTCCTCAACCGCCGAAACGGCGGGGAAGTCCTGCAGGGCGGCCTGCAGGGCCTCGGACGCGGCCTTGAGAACCTGTGCGTCTGCACCGAACAGCTCCACCGACAGGCCATCGCCGCCCGGCCCCGACCCCCATCGGCGGAAGCTCAGAACCTCCAGCCGCGGAAGGCGGACGATCTCGTCCTCGATGGCCTGCTGGATGTCGCGCGCGCTGTATTCGGGCCTGAGATCGGCGTCGAGCAGTTCCAGCGAGATCGAGCCGAGCAGGTCCGCATCCTTCTGATCCGCACCCGAGATGCCGCGTCCGCTGCCGCCGCCGACCTGCGCGATGGCGTAGACGATGGGATCGCTGCCGTACTCTTCCTCGAACCGCGCGCTGACGGCATCGACGGCGCGCTGGATCTCGATGACCATCTCGACGGTATCGTCGCGCGTGGCCCCGTTGACCATCGCGATGTTGCCCGTCAGCTCCGACTGTTCGGGCGCGTTGAAGAAGCGCCAGACCACCTCGCCCGAGAAGAACAGCGACAGGACCAGCGACAGCAGGACGAAGACGCCCGCCAGCACGGGATAGCGCAAGTAATGCACAGCGCGGATGAAGGGGCGGAACAGCCCGCGATTGACCCGGTCGAAACCGCGGTTGAACCAGTAGGACGGCAGATCGTACCAGCGCGTCCGCCCCTGCGCGGCCAAGGCGTGGCGCATATGTGCGGGCAGGATCACGAAACATTCCACGAGGCTCGCCGCCAGCACGACCGACACCGTGAACGGGATGTCGGCGATCAGCGAGCCGAAGCGCCCCCCGATCACCACCAGCGCCGAGAAGGCGATGATGGTCGTGATGGTCGAGGACAGGACCGGCAGGCTCATCCGCTGCGCGGCATTGGTCGCGGCGTCGACCGGGCTTTCGCCGAGATGTCGGTGCCGGAAATCGGCATGCTCCCCCACCACGATCGCGTCGTCCACGACGATGCCGAGGCAGATCAGCAGTGCGAACAGCGAGATCATGTTGATCGTCAGCCCGAAGGCGTACATCAGCGCGATCGTGGCCAGCATCGCTACCGGAATACCCGCCGCGACCCAGAACGCAGTACGCGCCGACAGGAACAGGAACAGCAGTCCGACGACCAGCGCCAGACCGACGAGCCCGTTTTCGAGCAGTATATCGATGCGGTCGGTGATCGCCTCCGCCCGCGTGTTCGTCAGCGTGATGCTGACACCGGCCGGCAAGGTGGGGCGCATCTCGGCCGCCACCTCTTCGACCAGCGCCTGCATCTCGATCGCATCGCCCGCATCGGAGCGATCCACCCTGACCGAGACGGCGGGATCCGCTCCGACATAGAAGGCTTCCGCCCGGTCGGCGCCCTCCTCGACCACGGTACCCAGATCGCGCACTTTGAGCGCGGATCCGTCGGCGCGGGTGCGCACGGTGATGTCGCCGATCTCGTCGACGCTGCGCCGCTCGACGCCGGTGCGGATACGGGACGCGCCGCCCGCCATGTCGCCCGCGGGATCGGTCCGCGCGCCTGCTCCGATGGCCGAGGCGATCTCGGACAGAGTGATGTCGTTCCGGATCAGCGCCGCTTCCTCGACGGTCACGGTGACGGCGGGCGCGGCGATCCCGCTGATAGAGGTTCGCGTCACGCCGACGTCGAAAAGCCGCGCCACGAACTCGTCCGCGTAGCGGCCCAGCTGCGTCACACCCACCGGTCCGGTCAGGACCACGTTCGTCACCCGGTCGCGCCAGGCCCCGCGCCGGATCACCGGCTCGTCCGCCTCCTGCGGCAGCGTCGTGACCGAGGCGACGGCCGTTTCGACATCCGCGGCACCGCGTGCCATGTCCCAGCCCGGCTCGAATTCGAGGCTGATGCTGGCCGAGCCCTCGGTCGCGCGGGCCGAGCTGCCCAGCACGCCCTCGACCGCCAGCAGCGCGGGCTCCAGCGGGGCGACGATGGCGTTATCGACATCCTCGGGCCCCGCGCCATCCCATCGGACCGACACGGATACGCTGTCCACCACCACGTCCGGGAAGAACTGGGCCCGGATCTGCGTCATCGCGGCCAGTCCGAGCGCCACCATGATGACCAGCAATAGGTTCGCGGCCGTCCGGTGCCGGACGAAGTAGCCGATCATCTCAGCCTCCCATCCGCGCTTCGATGCGCTCGACGGTGGCGCGAGGGACCTCTTCCTCGTCGAGCTCGGCCAGCGTGCGGGTGCGGACCGCATCGGGCATGCGCGGGTTGCCCTCGACGAAGGCACGCAACCGTGCGCGTCGGTCGGGGTCGAGCGCGATCGTATCGGGCAGCGCCGCAGTGGCCGCGACCTCCGCCGCGGTGCGCAGCGGCTCAACCGCTACGCCCGGGCCGAGCTGGGGCCGCGCCTCGGCAACGTAGCGCGCGCCGTCGGAGGGGCCCCGTAGGATCACCTCGTCGCGCTGGCGGCGCAGCACCTCGACGGCGATCGCCTCGAGCCGTCCGGTCCCGTCGAGCAGCAGCAACGTATCATCGGTCGTCACGGCGGCGGCGGGCACGGTTGCGACATCGTCGAGCGGCGGCTCGGCGATCGAGACCGTGACGAAATCGCCGGGGCGCAGCACCGCCGCACCCTCGCCGGTCAGGCGAGCGAAGACCCGGCGCCCCGTCTCGCCCTCCCGCACCTGCGCGTCCGAGCGCACGAGTTGCCCATCGAGCCGCATCCCCTCCGCGTCGAGACCGATCTGCACATCGAGCGGACGCAGGCGGCCCGCATCGTCCAGCATCCGCGCGAACTGGGCCGTGGTCACCTGAAAGGCAACTTCCAGCGCAGTCGGGTCGATCAGCAGGCCAAGCTGCTCGTTCATCTGGACACGGCGGCCCGGTACCGCTGTGACATCCGCAAGAAGCCCGGCAAATGGCGCACGAAAGCGGGTGTCGTCGAGGCGCCGTTCGGCCTCCGCGAGGTCGATCCGCGCTCGCGATAGCGTGGTGTCGGCCCGATTGATCGCGGCGTCCTGGGTCAGCACCGCCTGCCTGCGCGACAGTACGGTCTGCTCCGCCTGGCTGGCGGCGAGTTCCGCGGCTTCGGTCGTGGCGGAGGTACCGACGCCCCGCGCCTCCAGATCGCGCTGACGCGCGAGGGCGGCATCGCGCAGTTCGCGCTGGCTGATCGCGGCGCCGAGCTCGTCCTCGGCCAGATCACGCGCGGCGCGGGCCTCGCGCAGGGCTGCCTCGGCCTCCTGCACGACGGCGGCGGCGCGGTCGCGCACGGCACGGGCATCGGCAGGATCGATCTCGAACAGCAGCGCACCTTCCGAGATCTCCGCCCCGTTGCGGAAATCAGCCGCGAGATCGACCAGAACACCACTGGCCGGGGCACGCAGTTCCAGCGTCCTCACGCTTTCCACCGTGCCGTAGCTGGTGATGCGCGGCTCGGCCCTGCCCAGGGTGATCGTCTCCACCGGGACGGTATAGGTCCGCTCCTGCCCGCCCCGTCCGCGCGGCGGACCTCCACCCTCATCCGCCATGCGCGACTGCGCGATCGTGATCACGCCATAGCCGATCAGGCCGAGCGAGGCGCACAGCAGGAACAGTCCGATCAAAGCGCGCAGGATGAATCGCATGAATGTCCCGGAGGTTACAAACGTTACCGGAGTCTATACGTAGACCGGGGCCGGAGTCCGTCGCCTCGCGCAGGATTTATTTGCGGCGCATATGCTCGTCGAGCCGCGGCATGATCTCGACGAAATTGCACGGCTTGTGCCTGTAGTCGAGCTGATGCACCAATATCTCGTCCCAGGCATCCCGACAGGCGGAGGGAGAACCGGGCAGCGCGAAGATGTAGGTCCCCTGCGCCACACCGCCGCAGGCGCGCGATTGCACGGCGGATGTGCCGATCTTCTGCACCGAAATCATCGTGAACAGGGTCGAAAAGGCATCGATCTCCTTCTCGTAGAGATCGCGATGCGCCTCGACCGTCAAGTCCCGGCCGGTGAGCCCGGTGCCGCCGGTGGACAGGATCACGTCGATCTTGGGATCGGCCGCCCAGTCGTGCAGGGCGGCCGTGATCGCCGAGCGGTCGTCCTTTACGATCATCCGAGCGGCGATCAAATGGCCCGCGCGCTCGATCCGGTCGGCCAACGTGTCGCCCGAGCGGTCGTCACCCTCTGTCCGCGTATCGGACACGGTCATGACCGCGATCCTCAGGGGTATGAATTCGCGTTCGCTCATTCCGTGGCCTCCAGCTTCGCCTTGAGGTCGAGCAGGTCGGCCCAGGCGGGCCGCTTGTTGAGCCCGTTGCGCAGCAGCGCCGCGGGATGGAACGACGCGATCGCGGGTACGCCCGCGACCTCGTGCCAGGTACCGCGCATCGCGGTGATGCCCCGCTCAGTCTCGAACAACGTCTTCATCGCGGAGTTGCCCAGTAGTAACAAGGCACGCGGCGCGGCCAGCTCGATATGGCGCAGGAGAAAGGGTTTCATCATCGCCATCTCGTCCTTGCTGGGGTCGCGATTGGCAGGTGGGCGCCAGGGCAGCACGTTGGTGATGTAGACCCCCTGCCCCGCCGTATCCGCCGTCCGGTCGCGTCCGATCGCGGCCAGCATCCGGTCGAGAAGCTGCCCCGAACGGCCGACGAAGGGGCGGCCCTCGCGATCCTCCTCGCGCCCCGGAGCCTCCCCCACGATCATCAGATCGGCCGCCGCGAAACCGTCGCTGAAGACGAAATTCCGGGCGCCGTGTCGCAGATCGCAGCCCTCGAACCCCTCCATCGCCGCGCGCAAATCGGCGAGGGTGGTCGCGGCGGACGCGAGGACGGTCGCCTGGGTGGCCGCGTCCGGGGCGCCGCTATCGGGTTTCGCAGGCTTCGTGACGGAGGGGGCGGCCACCGCCTCCGCCGTCTCGACGGGTTCGGGCGGCGCAAACCGGTCGACCGGCGCATCGCCGATCGCCTCGTCCGCGCCGAGATCGACCTGCCAGGCGAGCGCGGCGAGCAGGGCTTCTGGATCCGTGTGAATCATCCGGGCAATCTAGGGGCGCGGCCCGTCCCTAGTCCACCATCGTTCCACGGTCCGCGCAGCGGGAGAGCCACGCCTGCGTCGCCGCATGATCCTCGGGCACCCGCTTCTTGATCAACCGCATGAACCCCAATGTCGCAAAGGCCGTGATGTCGGCCAGTGTGAACCGGTCCGAGGCCAGCCAGTCCCGACCGCTCAACGCCTCCTCCAGCCAGACGAGTGCCGCGTCGACCCGAGGCCCGTTCGCCGCGGCCCATTCCGGGCACTGTTCGCCATGTTCGAGCACTCCCATCGCCGGGATGCCGTGGCGGGCCACGAAGGCGACCGGCATCATCAGCTGGAACTCCATCCGACGGCTCCACATCTCGATGCGGGCGGCTTCGAGCGCATCCTCGCCCAGCAGGTTCGGCGTGGGATGGATCGATTCGAGATACCGACAGATCGTGACCGTCTCGGTCAGAACCGTGCCGTCGGACAGTTCGAGCGCCGGGACATTGTGCGAGCCGACGCGCTCACGGTAGTCGCGAAACTGCTCGCCGGCCATGATGTCGACCGGCGTGGTCGGCAGTTCGATCCCCTTCTCTGCGAGGAAGATTCGTACGCGACGCGGGTTGGGCGCGCGCGGCGTGTCGTAAAGCATGACGGGTTCTGGCAGCATGTGTCCTCCTGTAACGGCATCCGACATCCTTGCTGGCTACAGCGCAAAGAAAAAGGGCCACCCCGGCGGGGCGGCCCTCAATTTCGCTACGTAAGCCGGGGATTATTCAGCTTCGTATTCCGGCATCTCTTCCAGCGTGGCCTCGGACGCATCGACATAGACGCGCAGTTCGCCATCGGCACCGGCCATCACGCTCAGCTCATCGAGCGGGATCAGGACAGGCTTCTCGCCCAGGCCGAGGAACCCGCCGACTTCGATCACGGCACCTTCTTCGAGCACTTCACCGATCTCGCCGACATTCTCGTTGTCTGCGGTGGTATAGACCGACGTTCCGATCATGCGCTCATTTTCGACGGTCGCGATGTCGACTTCGGTGAAGCCTTCCATCTCGGTATCCATCGCTTCGTTGGCCTCTGCCATTTCTTCACCGGCATCGTCCGCCATCGCGTCGGCATCGGCTGCGAGCTCTTCGCCTTCGGCTTCGATCTCTTCACCGGCTTCGACGATCTCGGTCTCGACCTCGTTCATCTCGGTCTCGACTTCGGCTTCGGCGTCGGCCATCTCGGTCTCGACCTCGGCGTCGGTCTCGGTCTCGACGATTTCCACCTCGGCTTCGGCCTCGGTTTCGGCGTCAGCCGTCATCTCGGTCTCGCCATCCGTCATCATCTCGGAGTCGCTGTCCGCGGTCTCCATCGTGGTCATGCCGTCGCCGGTCGTCATGCCGTCGCCGTCCATGTCGCCTTCGGCTTCCACGGCTGCGATCGCATCTTCCTCGGCGCGCATTTCCTCGGCAGCGGCCAGTTCCGTCGCGGTCATGAACTCGGGCGCGGCTTCAAGAGCTTCGGCGGTCGTGTTCACCACGATGAAGTAGTCGTCGGACTCTTCACCATCGGACACGAATTGCAGGTCGTCCATCGAGACGGCGACGTCCTTCTCGCCCATGCCGAGGAAGCCACCGACACCCAGGATGATGCCTTCGATGGAACCGTCACGGGCGACGATCACGTCGTTGATCTCGCCGATGTCGTCCCACTCGGCTTCCATGCCGGCGGAATAGGCGATGTCCTCACCTTCGGTGGCGTACACGCGTGCGCCCAGAAGGTTCGAGGCCATCAGGGCCTCTGCATCGGCGGTTTCCATATAGGAAATGTTCGCGTCCTGCGCGTAGGCGGTGGTCGCCATCGCTGCAGCCACGGCAGTGCTGATCATAAACTTCTTCATTGAATTAACCCCAATCGGTTGTTCACAAACTCTTCGGAGCCGTTTTCGGGCTCTCGGTTGGTAAACGCCGACGGGTTCGAAAAAGTTCACTGAGGTTAAAGCACGGCCGACGAAATAGTCGCCGGCCGTGTCTTGAAAGGGTCAGCCCTTGGCCGCCTCGATCGTATCCTCGAAGGTGCGCAGCCCGGTCTGCGGCGCAGAGACAAGGACGGACATGTTGCCCGGCTTGTGCTCGTTGCGCAGCATCTTGGTGTGCGCGGCCGGAAGGTCCTTCCACTCGAACACCTCGGACATACACGGATCGAGCCGCCGCTCCAGCATCAGCTTGTTGGCCGCCGAGGCCTGCTTGAGGTTGGCGAAGTGGCTGCCCTGCAGACGCTTCTGGTGCATCCACATGTAGCGCACGTCGAAGGTGGTGTTGAAGCCGGAGGTGCCCGCGCAGATCACGACCATGCCACCGCGCTTCACCACCAGGTTCGAGACGGGGAAGGTCGCCTCGCCCGGATGTTCGAACACGATGTCGACGTTGTTGCCCTTGCCGGTGAACTCCCAGATCGCCTTGCCGAAGCGGCGGGCCTCCTTGAACCACGCCGCATATTCGGGAGTGTTCACGGTGGGAAGCTGGCCCCAGCAATCGAAATCCTTGCGGTTGATGACGCCCTTCGCGCCGAGACCCATGACGAAATCGCGCTTCGATTCGTCCGAGATCACGCCGATCGCATTGGCACCGGCCGCGTTGATCAGCTGGATCGCGTAAGACCCGAGGCCGCCCGACGCGCCCCAGACCAGCACGTTCTGGCCGGGCTTCAGCTCATGCGGGTGGTGGCCGAACAGCATCCGGTAGGCGGTGGCCAGCGTCAGCGTGTAGCAGGCGGCCTCCTCCCAGGTCAGGTGCTGCGGACGCTCCATCAGCTGTTGCGCCTGGACGTTCGTGAATTGCGCGAAGGAGCCGTCGGGCGTCTCGTAGCCCCAGATGCGCTGGCTGGGCGACATCATCGGGTCGCCGCCATTGCACTCTTCGTCGTCGCCATCGTCCTGGTTGCAATGGATAACGACCTCGTCGCCGACCTTCCAGCGCTTCACCTTGTCACCGACGGCCCAGATGATGCCGGACGCGTCGGAGCCCGCGATGTGGTAGTCGGCACCATGCCCGTCGAAGGGCGAGATCGGCTCGCCCTTTCCGGCCCAGACGCCGTTGTAGTTCACGCCCGCCGCCATGACGAAGACCAGCACCTCGTGGCTGTCGAGCTTGGGCACGTCCACGACCTCGACCTCGAAGGCCTTGTCCGGTTCGCCATGCCGCTCACGGCGGATGGTCCAGGCGTACATCTGCTCGGGCACGTGGCCCAAGGGCGGGATCTCGCCCACTTCGTAGAGGGCTTTCTTCTCACCGGCCTGCGGGCCGGTCTCGAGCGGGGCGTCCAGCGGTGCCATTGTCATTTCCTCATACTGATGTCGCAACAATCTTGCGCAATAAAAGTTCAATGCGTGATGCATTGATGCAATCGAATTGCGCAGGAAGCAAGCCGTTTCTGTGTGCAGTGCAGCAGGAATGTCGTGAGGTCAGGCAGGTAGAAGGTGCGCTATCGACCGGGCGTAGTAGCGCAAAAGCGCGTCTTCTCCCGAATCGGCCGTGTAGAGTTCGCCCTCGCAGCGCAAGATGCGGCGACGCACCAGCCCACGCAGCCCGACTTCGACAGCATAGTCGAAATCGCCGCGCGGAATGTGCATATGTGCTCCGCTTTCCAGCAGCTTGTCGCGCAGGGCGGCCGCACGCCGCTGGATCGTCGCCCGCGCCATCGGCGCGCCATCCTCCAGCATCACCTGCGCCACCAGTGGCACCGGCAGGATAGGCACAACCGCGCCCACGGCTCCGATCAGCTCCCTCCCCAGCGCTTCGGGATCCGAGGCGCCCTCGGCCAACGCGTGCTTCAGTGAGATCGGCGCCCCGAAGCTGACACTCGCATAGCCGAACTTCGTCCACTTGCCGCGCAGCCGCAGCCACAAATGCCGCAGGAAGAACCACAGCGCCGTGGAAATCTTTGCGCGGAACCGTGGTCGGCCCTTCTCGTCCACCTCGGCGCCCACGAGGATCCGGTCCTCCAGCACGCGATCATAGTTCAAACCCACGGGGACGAAGATCACGTCGCGCGCGCCATCCGGATCGAAGCTGTGCAGGATGTAGCTCAGCAACCCCAGCTTGGGCGGTCGCAGCCCCCCGTCCCGGCTCAACCCGCCTTCCGGGAACACGGCCTGCGTGACCCCCCCTTCGGTCGCCATCTGCACGTATCGCGCCAAGACCCGACGGTAGAGGGGGTTCTCGGACTTGCGGCGGATGAAGAACGCGCCCATTGCCTTGGCCAGTTGTTCCAACGGCCAGACCCGCGCCCATTCGCCCGCTGCGTAGCTCAGCGACGTTCGCTCGCTCGCCAGATAGGTGACCAGCAGGTAATCCATATTGGACCGATGGTTCATCACGAAAATCACCGTCGCGTCCGCGTCGATTCGCGAAAGCTCGGCCTCCTCGCTCTCGCCCAGGCGGACGCGGTAAAGGGCCTGCGCGATCCAGCGGCTCAGCTTGACGCCGAACAGGAAATAGGTGGCGGCGGAAAAGCTCGGCACGATTTCCCGCGCATAGCGCGCTGCCTCCTCCGCCGCGACCTCGCGCGGGATGCCCCGCTCCTGCGCCGCGCTCTCGACCGCCTCCATGACTTCCGGGTCATAGGTCAGACGGTCCACCAGAACCTGGCGCTTTGTCAGGCTGAACGGCTTGATCGGGCGTTGCAGGCGTTCGCTCGCGCGCTTCAGCGCCGTGTTGAACCATTTGCGAAAGAACCAGCGGACCGACGGCACCAGCACCCGGTTCAACACCGCGACGGCGAGGGCGAGTCCCCCCAGCACCACGAGCCATACCGGAAGTTCGATCGTCTGCAACATCCGCTCAACTTGACCCGCCCGGCGCACGGGGTAAAGCGCCGTAGCTTTCCGCTGCGGAAATTTCAGCCTGCACGAAAATTCCCCTGCGCATTTGGATTGCGCAACAATGTATCACGTCGTATCTACGGGTGCAGTGCAGCAAACGAGGCCAACCATGACCGACGCCCCGCGTAAAGACCGCCCCTGGCTGTTCCGCACCTATGCGGGGCACTCCACGGCGACCGCATCGAATGCTCTTTACCGCTCGAACCTGGAAAAGGGGCAGACGGGTCTATCGGTCGCCTTCGACTTGCCGACACAGACGGGGTATGACAGCGATCACGTGCTTGCGCGCGGCGAGGTCGGCAAGGTCGGCGTGCCGATCAGCCATCTGGGCGACATGCGCACGTTGTTCGACCAGATCCCGCTCGACCAGATGAACACCTCGATGACGATCAACGCGACGGCGGCCTGGCTGCTGGCGCTCTACATCACCGTGGCCGAGGAGCAGGGCGTCGAGGTCTCGACCCTGAAGGGCACGGTGCAGAACGATATCATCAAGGAATACCTGTCGCGCGGTACCTACGTTTTCCCGCCCGAACCAAGCCTGCGGTTGATCGGCGACATCGCGGAATACTGCTATTCCAACGTGCCCAAGTGGAACCCGATGAACGTGTGTTCCTACCACCTGCAGGAAGCCGGCGCGACGCCCGAGCAGGAGCTGGCCTTCGCGCTCGCCACCGCCACCGCGGTGCTGGACGAGGTGCGCCCGCGCGTGGCCGAGGCGGATTTCCCCGGACTGGTCGCGCGCATCTCCTTCTTCGTCAACGCGGGCATTCGCTTCGTGACCGAGATGTGCAAGATGCGCGCCTTCGTCGACCTGTGGGACGAGATCTGCCGCGAACGCTACGGCGTCGACGATCCCAAGCTGCGGCGCTTCCGTTATGGCGTGCAGGTCAACTCCCTCGGCCTGACCGAGCAGCAGCCGGAGAACAACGTCTACCGCATCCTGATCGAGATGCTGGCCGTGACGCTCTCCAAGAACGCTCGCGCCCGCGCCGTGCAGCTGCCCGCCTGGAACGAGGCGCTCGGCCTGCCACGTCCGTGGGACCAGCAATGGTCGCTGAGGATGCAGCAGATCCTCGCCTTCGAGACGGACCTTCTGGAATATGACGACCTCTTCGACGGCAACCCCGTGGTGGATGCCAAGGTCGAGGAGCTGAAGTCCGGCGCGCGGCAGGAACTGGCACGCATCGACAAGATGGGCGGGGCGGTCGCCTCCATCGACTACATGAAATCGCGGCTGGTCGAATCGAACTCCGTCCGGCTGGGCCGCATCGAGGGGGGCGAGACAAAGGTGATCGGCGTCAATGCCTTCACCGGCGGCGAGCCCTCGCCGCTGGTGGATGAGCAGGGCGGCATCATGACCGTCGATCCCGCAGTCGAGGCCGATCAGATCGCGCGGCTGGAACAGTGGCGCGCGGCTCGCGACGACCTCGCCGTGCGGCGCGCGCTCACCGACCTGCGCGAGGCCGCGCGCGAAGGCCGCAACATCATGCCCGCGTCGATCGCCTGCGCGAAGGCCGGGGTGACGACCGGCGAGTGGGGCACGGCCATCCGTGCCGAGTTCGGCGAGTATCGCGCGCCGACGGGTGTCTCGAAATCGGTCAGCAATGCCGCGACCGGACTGGACCCGCTGCGCGAAGCCGTGGGTCGGGCCGCCGCCCGTTTGGGTCGCCCGCTGACCTTCCTCGTCGGCAAGCCCGGTCTCGACGGCCACTCCAACGGCGCGGAACAGATCGCCTGCCGTGCCCGCGACGGCGGCATGGACGTGATCTACGAGGGCATCCGCCTGACGCCCGAGCAGATCGTGGACTCTGCCCGCGACGGGCGCGCGCATGTGATCGGGCTGTCGATCCTTTCCGGCTCCCATCTGCCGCTGGTCGAGGACGTGATGACCCGGCTCAGGGACGCCGATCTCGACGTTCCGGTCATCGTCGGCGGCATCATCCCGGAGGAGGATGCAACCCGCCTGCGCGCCCAGGGCGTCGCCCGCGTCTACACGCCCAAGGATTTCGAACTGAACCGCATCATGTTCGATATCGTCGAACTGGTCGATCCCGGCGAGGGCATCGCCGCAGAGTAACGCTGGACGGCGCGTCCGCGCCGCCTAGCTGTCCCTCCCGAAACAGGAGGACTTCACATGGCGACCATCGACCCCAAGGACATCAAGCGCGAGGATCTGGACGGCCGCGGCCGGTACACCTGGGATCTCGACGGGGTGGAGGCGGAACTCGCCTACACCATCACCTCGCCCAAGCTGCGCATCGCGGATCATACGGTCGTGCCCGATCCGCTTCGTGGTTCCGGCGTTGGCCACGCGATGGTGGAGCGCTTCGTCGCGGATGCGAAGGAAGAAGGCTTCAAGATCCTGCCGCTCTGCCCCTTCGTGAACGCCGAGCGCGCCAAGCATCCCGATTGGGCGGATTATTTCGAGACCAACTGACCTCGAGCCGGGCGCGCGTCACGACGCGCGTCCACCCCGCGCGGCCCATTGCGCCGCCGCCGCACCGGCCCACCGTCCCGTCGCCATGCTCGCCGTCAGGAGGTAGCCGCCGGTCGGAGCTTCCCAATCGAGCATTTCCCCGGCCGCGAACAGTCCCGGACAGGCGCGCAGCATCAGCTGTTCGTCCAGGGCCTCGGCACGGATGCCACCGGCGACCGAGATCGCCTCATCGAGCGGCCGCGGCCCCTGCAGAGCGAGCGGACAGCTCTTTATCCGCGCAGCGAGCGCGGACGCGCCGTCAGGTAGCGGTCCCGCCTCGCGCAGCAGGGCGGCCTTCACGCCCGTGATGCCCGCCGCCTTGCGCAGATGGTTCGAGATCGATGCCTTGCCGCGCGGTCGTGCGAGGGCATCGGCAAGGGCCTCCACGCTCCGTTTCGGTGCAAGGTCGAGATGCACCCGCTCCTCGCCCCGATCGCGGAGGCAGGCGGATGCGGCATAGATCAGGCTGCCCTCGACCCCGTGGCGCGATATGACGAACTCTCCGTGCCAAAGACGTTCACCGACAATCAGCCCGACGTCCTTAACCGGTGCGCCGAACCATCTGGCCATCGGATCCGACCAGTCGCAGTCGAAGCCCATATTCGCGGGCGCGAAGGGCGCGATCTCGGCCCCCAGGGAACCGACCGGCTCGGTCCATCGCCCATCCGACCCCAGCCGCGCCCAGGATGCACCGCCGCAGGCGAGGACCACCGCGCGCGCCGCGAGGCGCACCGTGTCCTCCGGCGTTTCGAAAACCTGCTCGCCCGCCTCCGAACCCAACCAGCGCCAGCGCGTGCGGATCTCGACGTCCTGCGCCTCGAGCCGGGCGAGCCAAGCCCGCAGCAGCGGGGAGCCCTTCATCGACGTCGGAAACACCCGGCCGCTCGAACCGGTGAAGACGGGTTGGCCCAGCCCCCCCGCCCAGTTCTGCGCCGCCTCGGCATCGAAGGCGCGCAGCATCGGCGCCAGCCAGTCCGCCCCGCAAGCGTCGATCAGCCGCCCGACCGCTTCGGCCTTGGTCAGGTTCAGGCCCGACTTGCCCGCCATCAGGAACTTGCGCCCCACGCTCGGCTTCTGCTCGGCAACGAGAACCGACGCCCCGGCGGCGGAAGCGACCTCGGCCGCGGCCAGCCCGGCCGGACCGCCGCCGATGACCAGAACGTCGACCATTCAGAATCGGCGGGTCAGCGTCAGTTCCGCCCCCAGCGCGTCGAAGGACGTGATCGGCAGGTTCGAGTCGAAATTCGTGTAGGTCAGACCGACTCGCGGTGTGACCCCGCGGAAGGTGATGCGGTTCGACAAGCCGCTGATGCGCGCGCGGAAGATCTCGTCCTGCCGCTCGGTCCCGATCACCCCGTTGACCCCGCGATAATGCCGCTCGCTGTACTCCAGATCCGCATTGAGCAAAACGCCGTTCGAGAAGGACCGATACGCACCGAGCCGCACCCCCAATGCATCGTAGCTGGTGGCGGAGGTCTCGGAGTCGAGCAGCTCTCCGAACAGCCCCACGCTGATCCCCTGTCGAGAGTCCAATGCCCGCCGATACGTCACTTCCGCCTGTTGGCTGACCTGGTCGAAGGCGTTCTCGAATTCGCGGTCGATATAGCTGTACTCGGTTTCGATCCTTTGCCCGTCACCGAAGGAGCGGTTGGCCGCGAGGCGCAGCCCCAGACCGTTGTCGTTCTCGTCCTCCGCGACCCAGCGCCTGTCCCGGACCAGTTCGACGGTCGCGCGGCGCGTGACAGGCCCGAAATGGATCCCGGCGCGCACGGTGGCGATCTGGTTATCGAAATCACCGCCGGAGAACTCGTTGACCTGCGCGGCACCCGCGAAATAGAGCTGTCGCTGCTCGGCCAGCGGCACCGTGTAGACCGCCGTTCCACCGAAGGAGAGGCCGACGCCCGACTCCTCCTTGTTCGTGACCCGGAAGGGCAGGCCGTTCAGGATGATCGTGTCCGTGCTTGATCCGTTGGTGACGTTGGTCGACGGCGCGATGGTCAGAAAGCTGGAAAAGCTCAGCCTATCATCCGGTGACACCGCGTCGATCACGCGCTCGAACTGCTCCCGCTCGCCCGCCGTCTCGGAATTGTCGGCGAGGATGGTCAGGTGAAATTCCGCTCCCTCCCGCTGACCCGTCGCTATCAGGAGCTGCGCCAGTTCCAGCCGCACCAGCCGGAACTCGGGCCGCTCGTCGAGGATCTGCCGCAGCAGCGCCGCAGCGTCCTCGGTCCGGCCTTCGATCCGCCACAGGATCGCCTGAAGATAGGCCGCCTGATAGCCGTAGTCGCCCTCGTCGAAGACCGAGTTCGCCAGCAGGAACTGCGCCTCCTCGAACTGTCCGCTTTCGATCAGACCACGGATCACCCCGATCTGCTGGCGCTGGCTGAGGTCGAGATAGGGCACCGTCTCCGCTTCCTGAGCGAAGGCGGGCAGAGGTGCGAGAATCAGAAGGAGCCGCAACGCGGCTCCTCCGATCAGTCGTGTCAGACGCGTCGATATCACTGACGTTCGCCACCGTAGGTGACGGAATAAATGTAGTCCCGCGACGCGGTGCCGGTCCCGTCGTCGATATTCATGGCACCCTCGATGATTACGACCGATGCCAGTTCGTCCGCGGCGTCCCCGAAGAAACCACCGATCATCTGCGATCCGATCCGCGTGCCGACCTCGGCATCGGCTGCATTGACGAAGCGCGCATCGGTGCCGGTGAAGGTGTTGCCAGTGATCGCGCCGGTCGCGATCAGTCCGTCCACATCGGGATTGAGGACGATCTCGGCAGTGCCTGCAGCGTTCTGGCCGAGAAGCTGCAATCCGTTCAGGTCGATATTGACGGTCGATGCCGCGAAATCCGCGTCGATTTCGATAGCCGCGCCGCGGTTTGCGGGATCCGTGAGACCCATGATGCGCAGGCCCGAGCTGCTGTTGTAGCGGGTGACCCCGTTCTCGACGAACGCACGATAGGTGGCGGTGCCGGTCGTCGGCATGTTCTGGGTGTAGTTGCCGGCGAAACCGACGCCGAACACGCCTTCGTTGGTCCCGGAGTCGAAGCTTTCGACCCGCAGCGTCGTCACATCGGACAGGACGATCTGGTCCGAACCGATGGGCGCGGGGTTGAACACGCCGACGGCCTGAAGCTGGGTCTGCGCGCTGGTCGAGCTTTCGGGGTCGCCGAAGTTGCCGTTCTCGAAGTAGACGCTGCCAGCCTGGTCCGTAAGGTCGGTAAACTCGGCAGGCGTCCCACCGACGCCGGCCAGCTGGCCGGTGAAATCGACGTCGATGAAACCGTAGGCACGCGACGCCGAGCCGAAGGAGTCGGGCGTCCGGGCGGGATCCTCATCCACGCTCGCGGTGAATTCGATTGGGGAAGCGACGGAAGTACGCTGGCTCGCCTGAACCTCGGTGGCAGAGGTGTTGTAGAGGGTCTCCCCTCCCGCGCCCGACTGGGTGGTCTGCTGCGCGCCCAGCTGAACGGCTATCAATTGGCCATCCACGGGCGCAATCGGCAGCGTGCCGTTGGCGACGGTCGGCCCACCGCCCCCGCCTCCGCAGGCCGTGAGGACGAAGGGAAGGCAGGCAAGTGGGTAGAGAACAATCTTCATCGTGGTGCTCCATCATGTTGACGAGAGTCGTGATGCCCCGCCAAACAGCCCCCGCAATACACCCTACAGGGTTAGTCGCTCAAAAAAAGGCCTGAAGTCCAGTCTGTGCGCGTCCCAGGATCAGCGCATGCACGTCATGCGCGCCCTCGTAGGTGTTCACCGTCTCCAGGTTCTGCGCGTGGCGCATGACGTGGTACTCCGCCTGGATCCCGTTGCCGCCGTGCATGTCCCGGGCCAGTCGCGCGATGTCGAGTGCCTTGCCGCAGTTGTTGCGCTTGACGAGCGAGATCATCTCCGGCGCCGCGCGCCCCTCGTCCATCAGCCGCCCGACGCGCAAGGATGCCTGCAGGCCCAGCGCGATCTCGGTCTGCATGTCGGCGAGCTTCTTCTGGAACAGCTGCGTCTGCGCCAGCGGCCGCCCGAACTGGAGCCGGTCGAGGCCGTATTGCCGGGACCGATGCCAGCAATCCTCCGCCGCGCCCATCGTGCCCCAGGAAATGCCGTAGCGTGCCCGGTTGAGGCAGCCGAACGGGCCCTTGAGCCCCTCCACATTGGGCAGCAGAGCGTCTTCGCCGACCTCGACCCCGTCCATGACGATCTCGCCGGTGATCGAGGCGCGCAGGGAAAGCTTGCCGCCTATCTTCGGCGCGGAGAGCCCCTTCATGCCCTTCTCCAGCACAAATCCGCGGATCTTGCCGCCATGCGCCTCGGACTTGGCCCAGACGACGAAGACGTCGGCGATGGGCGAGTTCGAGATCCACATCTTCGCGCCGTTCAGGATATAGCCGCCATCGACCGGCTTGGCGACGGTCTTCATCCCCGCGGGGTCCGATCCCGCATCCGGCTCGGTCAGGCCGAAACAACCGATCCATTCCCCGCTCGCCAGCTTCGGCAGGTACTTGCGCCGCTGCTCCTCCGATCCGTAGGCGTGGATCGGGTACATCACCAGGCTCGACTGCACCGACATCATCGAGCGGTAGCCCGAGTCGATCCGCTCCACTTCCCGTGCGATCAGGCCGTAGCTGACATATCCCGCGCCCAGCCCACCATATTCCTCAGGCACCGTGGCGCCGAGCAGGCCCATCTCGCCCATCTCGGCGAAGATCGCGGGGTCCGTGCTCTCGGTGAGGTAGGCGTCCGTCACCCGTGGCAGCAGCTTGCCCTGCGCGAAGGCGCGGGCGCTGTCCGACAGCATCCGCTCCTCTTCCGTCAGCTGATCGTCCAGCAGGAACGGATCGTCCCACTTGAACGCGGCGAGCGAGGGGCCGTGGCCGGTCATCTGTCCGTCGGGCATGTCATGTCTCCTTTGCCGTCAGTATCGCCTGCCCCTGCGGCAGGGGCAATGCGGTCACGACTACCCCGCAGGTTTGGCAAGCCACGGCAGCACAGCCGAGAAATCCAGCCCCTCACCGTCCTGATCCACGAACCGCTCGTAGATCTCGGTCGCGCGTGCGCCCATGGGCGTGATCGCCTCCGCCGTCTCCGCCGCCTGCTGGCTCAGCCGCAGGTCCTTGAGCATCAGCGATGCGGCGAAGCCGGGCTTGTAGGCATTGTCCGCCGGGCTCTGCGGCCCCACGCCGGGGGCGGGGCAATAGGTATTCATGCTCCACGACTGCCCCGACGAGGTGCTGACCACATCGAACATCGCCTGCCGGTCCAGTCCCAGCTTGTCGGCCAGGGCGAAGGCCTCGCATGTGCCGATCATGGTGATGCCCAGAATCATGTTGTTGCAGATCTTCGCCGCCTGCCCGTTGCCCGAGCCGCCGCAATGCACCGCCTTCTGCCCCATGATGACGAAGAGCGGCTTCGCTGCGGCGAAGGCCTCGTCCGAGCCGCCGGCCATGAAGGTCAGCGTGCCCGCCGCCGCCCCGCCGATGCCGCCCGAGACCGGCGCGTCGACGGCGAGCAGGCCAGCCCTCTGCGCCATCTCCGCGACCTCCCGCGCGCTTTCCACATCGACGGTCGAGCAGTCGACGAATACCGCGCCGGTCTGTCCCGCCTCCACGATCTCGCCGTAGACGGCACGCAGGATCTCGCCATTGGGCAGCATGGTGATGACCGCGTCGCGCCCCCGCGCGGCGTCGGCCGCAGAGTTGACCGTTTCGACGCCCTCCACGGTGACGCCCGCCACGTCGAAGCCTGCGACCTCGTGGCCTGCCGCCACCAGGTTGGCCGCCATCGGCGCGCCCATGTTGCCCAGTCCGATGAATCCGATCTTCATGTCTCTCTCCCCGTTGCGCCAACCATTGCCGGTGCGGGGAACGTCAGTTCGTCCGCCCCCAACGGCATCAGCATCTGCGTGACCCTGACCTGCGGCAGGTCCTCCAGCCGCGCGACCGCCCATTGCGGATCGCGGTCCTTGTCGATAACCGCCGCTCGGACACCTTCGAGGAACTCGCCCCGCTCCATGCATCGTGCGGTGAAGCGGTATTCGAGCGCCAGCGCATCCTCCATCCGGCCTAGACTGCGCGACCGGTGGATCGTCTCGACCGCCGCCGCGACGGCCAAAGGCGCGCCCTTGCGCATCTTCGCCAGCGCCGCCTCCTCCCACGCGCCACCCTCATGGGTCAGGGAGCGGACGATATCCATCGCCGTCTCGCCGCCGAAATGCCGGTCGATCTTCTCCATATCCGCCTGCAGCGGGCCCTTCTCAGCAGGCTCCGCAAACTCCTCGATCGCATCGATCCCGTCGGTGCAAAGCGCCGTCTTCAGCGCCTCGATCCGCTCGGCGGGCACGTAGGTGTCGGCAAAGGTGGCGAAGATCGCGTCCCCCGGCCCCATGCGTGCGCCCGTGGTGCCGAGATATTCGCCCAACCGCCCCGGCGCGCAGCCCAGCATCATCGAGCCGCCCACATCCGGGATCAGCCCGATCCCGCATTCGGGCATCGCCACCTGCGTCCCGTCCGTCACGATCCGGTGCGAACCCAGAGCCGAGACCCCGACCCCGCCCCCCATGACGAAGCCGTGCATGATGGCGACATAGGGTTTCGGGTAATTCCAGATCAGCGCGTTCAGCCGGTACTCGTCCGCCCAGAATTGGCGGCCATAGGTGAAGTCACCCGCCCGCCCGGTCTCGTAGAGCTTCTGGATATCGCCCCCCGCGCAGAAGGCACGCTCGCCCGCGCCGTCGATCAGCACCAGCTCGACCGCATCGTCCTCGCGCCAGTCGAGAAGCTGCGCTTCGATCGCCAGAACCTGCTCATGCGTCAAAGCGTTCAACGCCTCTGGCCGGTTCAGGGTGATGTGGCCCGCGCGGCCCTCGATGCGGAAAAGGGTGTCGGTCATCAGATCTCCTGCAATCTGCGTTTCAGCCAGGCAATTCGGGACGGCCGGCAGTTTCTAGATGATCCGAACAATAACCCGCCCTGTGTCGAAATCATTTCCATGAAGATGGCCACACTAGTCGGCGCAAAAACAAAAAATCCCAAGATGAAGCCTATAAATTTTAAACTACCGTGAATTAGTGAAAACGCGAGCGCCACAACAAATGGTGCAACGACGGTTGGAATTATCAGTCTCAACTCTCTTAGAGGGCCCCGCTTCTCTGACGATATATGCAACTGGTGCAGCCTGAGCTCCTGCTCGTATGCGCGCCGCCAGAACGCATCGGAGCATCGACGCCACAGAAACCACGCGTGCAACATCACCCGTTCCCCCGATCGGCCAGCAGTTTGCGCGCCACGATCAGGCGCATGATCTCGTTCGTGCCTTCCAGGATCTGGTGTACGCGCAGGTCACGCACGATCTTCTCGATCCCGTAATCCTCCAGGTAGCCATAACCGCCATGCAGTTGCAGGCACTCGTTCGCCACGTCGAAGGCCGCGTCGGTCACGAACCGCTTGGCCATCGCGCAGAACTGGGTCGCGTCCGGCTCCGCCCGGTCGAGCTTCCACGCCGCCTGCCGCAGGAACACACGCGCGGCCTGCAAGGCGATCTCTGCATCGGCCACCCGGAATTGCAGCGCCTGGAACCGGTCGAGCGTCTCGCCGAAGGCCCGCCGCTCGCCCATATAGCCCAGCGTCCGCGTCAGCGCCCCCTGCGCGCCACCCAAGCTACAGGCGGAGATGTTGAGCCGCCCGCCGTCGAGCCCCTTCATCGCGATGGCGAAGCCCTGCCCCTCAGCCCCGATCAGGTAGCGCGCGGGCACCCGGCACTCGTCGAACTGGACCTGCGCGGTGGGCTGCGCCTTCCAGCCCATCTTCCGCTCCTGCCCGCCGAAGCTGAGGCCGGGCGCGTCCTTGGGCACCAGCAGGGTGGAAATGCCCTTCGGCCCGGCCGTACCCGTGCGGCACATCACGACATACCAGTCCGAGAAGTCGCCGCCCGAGATGAACGCCTTGGTCCCGTTCAGGACATAGTCGTCACCGTCCCGCCGCGCCGATGTCTTGAGCGCGGCCGCATCCGACCCCGACCCCGGCTCGGTCAGGCAATAGCTCGCCACCGTGTCGAAGGCGGCAAGGCCGGGAAGCACCTCGGCCCGCAGGTCGTCGCCCGCGAAACTGTCGATCATCCAGGCACACATGTTGTGGATCGACACGAAGGCCGCGACCGAGGGGTCGCCCAGCGACAGCCCCTCGAAGATCAGCGCGGCGTCGAGCCGCGACAGCGCCGAGCCGCCATGATCCTCGCCGCAATAGATCGCGCCCATGCCCAGGGACCCGACCTCGGCCAACAGGGAACGGTCGAGCCCCGCCTCCTCCGCCGCTGCTGCCATCGGCGCCAGCCGGTCCCGCCCGAAATCGGCGGCCATCTCCGCGATGGCGGCCTGTTCCTCGGTCAGAGAAAAGTCCATCAGCCAACCTTTCCTGCGCCGTTCCCGCGAAGGCAGGAACCTCGACCGATCAGATGTACCACGTCGAGGTTCCGGGTCTTCGCCCGGAACGGCACCGTCCTCACTTCATCGTCGGGATGACGAACTCCGCGCCGTCCTTGATCCCGCTCGGCCAGCGGGCCGTCACGGTCTTGGTCTTGGTGTAGAAGCGGAAGGCGTCCGGCCCGTGCTGGTTGAGATCGCCGAAGACCGATTTCTTCCAGCCGCCGAAGGTGTGATAGGCCAGCGGCACCGGGATCGGCACGTTGATACCCACCATGCCGACATTAATCCGCGCAGCGAAGTCGCGCGCCGCGTCGCCGTCGCGGGTAAAGATCGCGGTGCCGTTGCCGTATTCGTGGTCCATCGCCAGCGCCAGCGCTTCCTCATAGCTCTGCGCCCGCACGGTCGAAAGCACGGGGCCGAAGATCTCCTGGCGATAGATGTCCATGTCGGGTGTGACATGGTCGAACAGGCAAGCCCCGTGGAAGAAGCCATTCTCGTAGCCCTGCATCGTGAAGCCGCGCCCGTCGACGACCAGCTTCGCCCCGGCATCGACGCCGGATTGCACCAGCCCCTCGACCCGCGCCTTCGCCTCCGCCGTGACCAGCGGGCCGAAATCGGCATCCTCGGATGTATAGGGCCCGATCTTCAGCGCCTCGACCTTGGGTGCCAGCTTCTCGATCAGGCGGTCCGCCGTCTCGTCGCCCACCGGCACCGCGACCGAGATCGCCATGCACCGCTCGCCCGCCGCGCCAAAGCCCGCGCCGACCAGCGCGTCCGCCGCCTGGTCCATGTCCGCGTCGGGCATGATGATCATGTGGTTCTTCGCCCCGCCGAAGCACTGGACACGCTTCCCGTTCGCGCAGCCACGTTCGTAGATGTAGGCGGCGATGGGGGTCGACCCGACGAAGCCGATGGCGGCGATCCCTTCGTGGTCGAGGATGGCGTCCACCGCCTCCTTGTCGCCATTGACCACCTGCAGGATGCCGTCGGGCAGCCCTGCCTCCTGCATCAGCTCGGCGAGCATCAGCGGGACGGAGGGGTCGCGCTCGGAGGGCTTGAGGACGAAGGCGTTGCCCGCCGCGATGGCCGGGCAGAACTTCCACATCGGAATCATCGCCGGGAAGTTGAAGGGCGTGATCCCAGCCGCCACGCCGACCGGCTGGCGCATGGAATACATGTCGATGCCCGGCCCGGCCCCGTCGGTATACTCGCCCTTCAGCAGATGCGGCGCGCCGAGGCAGAACTCCGCTACTTCCAAGCCCCGGATCACGTCGCCCTTGGCGTCCGGGATGGTCTTGCCATGCTCTCGGCTCAGCGCCTCGGCCAGCTTGTCCATGTCCCGGTGCAGCAGGCGGATGAATTCCATGATGACGCGCGCGCGACGCTGCGGATTGGTCGCCGCCCAGGCGGGCTGTGCCGCGGTGGCGCCCGCGACCGCGCGGTCCATCTCCTCGCCATTCGCGAGCGGAACCTTCGCCTGCACCTCGCCCGTCGCGGGGTTGAAGACGTCCGCGAACCGGCCCGAGCTCCCTTCGACCCGCTTGCCGTCGATGAAATGATACAGCGTTTCCATGCGCCCTCCCCGAAGCGTCCTTTCTGAACTTGCGTTCAGTTCTAGCGCGGCGGAAACGTGGCGTCACCCCATTGCAGGAGGGGGATGATCTTGGCACCCCGCCCTGGCCGAGCCGCACAGGATGATGGCGGGTCGAGGAGGGCGAGGCGCCGGGATGCGGCGAGGCCGCGCCCGCTATCTAGAGGGCGTTCGTGAAAGATCCATGAAGGAAAGCCGGGTTTTCTAGAGGTCGTAGAGCGCCCCGAACTTCCGCTCCAGATAGGCGATCAGCGGCGCGCTCGTCACCGGGCCGCCGGTCGCCTGCTCCATCAGCTCGGGCGCATCCATAACCGAGCCATGCCGGTGCACCTTCTCGCGCAGCCAGCCGATCGCGGCCCCCGTCTCCCCCCGCGCCAGGTCGTCGTCGAGACCCGGTAGATCGCCTCGCATCCGCTCGGTCAGCGCGGCGGCGTAGATGTTGCCGAGCGCATAGGTCGGGAAATAGCCGAATAGGCCCACCGACCAGTGCACGTCCTGCAGCATCCCGTTGGCCGGGTCCGTCACCTCGCGCCCGAAATCGGTGACGAAGCGCGTGTTCCACGCCTCTTCCAGATCGACGACCTCCAGCTCGCCCTCGATCAGCTGCCGCTCGAGGTCGAAGCGCATGAGGACATGCAGGTTGTAATGCACCTCGTCGGCCTCGGTGCGGATGAAGCCGGGCTCGACCCGGTTCACGGCGGCGTAGAACGCGTCCTGGTCCAGCCCGATGCCGAAGGTCTCGACCATCCGCCCGTGCAGCCAGCCGCAGAAGGCGCGTGACCGGCCCAGCTGGTTTTCCAGCAGGCGGCTCTGGCTCTCATGCACGCCCATCGAGACATGCCCGCCCGCAGGGGTCAGCGCCAGCGCCTCGGGCAGCCCCTGCTCGTAGACGGCGTGGCCGACCTCGTGGACGGTGGAATAGAGGCAGTCGAAGGGCCGTGCCTGATCGACCCGCGTGGTGATGCGCACGTCGCCCAGCGTGCCCATGCAGAACGGGTGGGTAACGAGGTCCATCCGACCCGCTTCCCAGTCGTAGCCGAAGGTGCCGGCAAGCTCCCGTGCCAAGGCCATCTGTCCTTCGGCGGCGAAATCGCCCTCCAGCGCCTGCACCTGTCGCCCGCTGCCCGCGATGCGCTCGCGCAAATCTGACAGCGGCGCGCGCAGTGTGCCGAGGATGTCGATCAGCGCGTCCGTCTTCATCCCCGGCTCGAATCCGTCGAGCAGGGCATCGTAGCGGCTCTCGCCCTCCAGCCGCTGCGCGTCGGCCTGTTGCCGCTTCAGATTCACGATCTCGCTCAGCACAGGCAGGAAGGCGCCGACATCGCTTGCGGCGCGGGCCCTGGCCCACTGCCCCTGCCCCCGACTGGTCGCGACGGCCAGCGCCTCGGCCAGATCGGCGGGCATCTTCTGGTTGCGGAGCCAGTCGCGCCCAATGCGCGCCACGTTGGCTCGTTCGACCTCGTCCAGCGCGCTCTCGTCGATGTCAGACAGCCACTCGCCCACGCGGGGGTCGGTGGCGCGGGAATGAAGCACCGCGGCGAGTGCGCCGACCTGCTGCGCGCGCTGCTCGGCCCCTTTCGGAGGCATCATCGCCTCTTGGTCCCACTCGATCATGCCGCGCACCTGCGACAGTGCCTCGGTCTGCTTCACATGGGCGATCAAATCATCATAGGCCATGTCTCTCACTCCACCCAGCTTACGCCGGTCAGGTCGATCGCCTGGGTCGGCGCATTCTCCCACAGGCCCCGCAGCCGCGCATCGGCCACGCCGGTCTTGGGCAACTGGAACAGGAATGCGTTGACATAGGCCTCCGCGATGTGGCGCTGCGCGTCCTGCAACCTCTCCCGCCGCTCGGTCGGATCGGTGACGAGCGCCAGGTCCTGCACGATGGCGTCGAAGGCCGGGTCGGCATAGCCGAAATAGAAATCGTCTCGGGCGTAGATATCGATATCCATCGGCTCGGTATGGCTGACGATGGTCATGTCGTACTCCCGTTTGGTGTAGACCGTCTCGAGCCATTCGGGCCAGTCGAGCGTGCGGGTCTCCACCTCGATCCCCACCTCGGCCAGCTGCTGCACGACGATCTCCCCGCTTCGCTGGGCGTAGGCAGGCGGCGGCAGCGTCAGCTCCACCGAAAAGCCATCGGGGTAGCCGGCACCTGCCAGCAGCTCCCGCGCCGTATCCGGGTCGTGTGCGGACAGGTCGGTCAGGTCGACATAGGCGGGGTGATGCGGCGGGAAGTGGCTGCCGATGGGCGTGGCGTAGCCTTCCATCGCGCCTGCGATGATCGCATCGCGGTCGAGCGCCACCGCCACCGCCTTGCGCACTTGCATGTCGTTGAAGGGCTCGGCCGCGTTGTTCATGGCGAGGATCGTCTCACCCTCGGTCGTGCCGGTGATGACCTGATAGTCCGGATCGTCGTCGAAGCGGGCCAGCGCCTGCAGTGCCGGGAAGTTCGGGAAGGCATCGACCTCCCCGGCCTCCAAGGCGGCCAGCGCCGCCTCCGGGTCGGGCAGGAAGCGGAAGGTCGCGGATTCCAGCGCGGGCAAATCGCCCCAGTAGTCGGCGTAGCGTTCCAGCTCGATCCGCTCACCCGGCACCCACTCGGTCAGCCGGAAGGGACCGGTCCCGACCGGCATCCGCGCGTTGTCGCCCGCGCTTTCCTCCGCCACGATGACGGCATCGCCCCAGGCCAGTTGAAACGGCAGGTCGCCCGAGGGCGCGGCGAGCGTCAGGCGCACTTGCCTGGGGCTGAGCACCTCGACCCCGGCGATGTTCGCGAAGAGACCCGCCTGCGCGTTGGTGCTGCCCTCCGCCCGCGCGCGGTCGAGGCTGAAGGCGACATCCTTTGCGTCGAAGGGCGTGCCGTCGTGGAAGGTCGCGTCCTCGACCAGCGTGAAGGTCCATTCCAGCCCGTCCTCGCTGGTGCTCCACGCCCGTGCCAAGGCCGGCTGAATCGCGCCGTCGGGGCCGAAGCGGGTCAGCCCCTCGAAGACGTTGGCATAGACGACCTCGTCCGTCGCGCCCGCCGGACCAGTCGTTGGGTCGAGGCTCGGCGGCTCGACCTGCATCCCGACGCGGATGCTGGTGCTCTGCGCCTCGGCAGCCCCCGCCAGCAGCAGGGCGGCGAGCGTCAGGGTCATGCGGATCATCTGGACCTCCTCGAGGGGACGTGCCCCGTTCGAGGGGATAGATGGTGCACCCCGCGCGGGAGGAAAGCGACGGTCAGAGCGAGGCCGCGGCCCGGCTCGCCTGATCGTAATGGCCCGAGAGGGTGCGCAGGTTGGTCGCCATCTCCCGCAGGTTCTCGCCCGAGATGTCGAGGCGGCCCAGCCCTTCGAGAAGGCATTGCGCGCGGACCTTGCGATAGCGGTCGCACAGCGCCGCGCCTGCATCGGAGGTGGTGTAGAACACCTCCTTGCCCCGTTTCTCGGAGGAGAGCAGTTCCATCTTCATCAGCTTGCGCAGGGCGTAGTTGACGGTGTGGGTGTCCTCGATGTTCAGGAGGAAGCAGATGTCGGTCAGGCGCTTCTCGCGCGCGCGGTGGTTGACGTTGTGCAACACGAGGATCTCTAGCGGGCTGAGCTCCTTGTTGCCTGCCGCGGCCATGCAGCGGGTCATCCAGCGGCTGAAGGCGTTCTGCGCGATGATCAGGCCGTATTCGAACTCCGACGCCTCCCATCCCTGTCCGTCCGCGAGGTGGCGGGAGGAGACGATGCGGCGGCGATCGGGGGTATTTTCTTCGGTCATGTGGCGGTCTTTCGCTGACGATTTGTCAGCGAGACTAGACTGCGGCGGGCGGGCTGTCACGGCGGATCAGGACAGAAGCCCTGACCATTTCCCCGCGGGGAAACCCCCCTCGATCTCCCCACGGGGTCGGATCGCCTAGCCGGTATAAGCCGCAAGTGTCGCGGCGGTGCCGGTTTCGGTAATGTCGGTCAGTTTCTTTTCGAAACTATTGGCAAAGGTCGCATTGTCCACCAGCCCTCCGAACACCGCGCGGTAGCCGAGGAAGGCCGCGGGATCCGTCGCCGCCGCGCGCGCCCGTTCCGCCAGTTCGGCCGCGTTCGGGTCGTCGAGCGCGATCGGCGTGCCGTCATCGGCGACACCCTGCGCGTAACGGCACCAGAGCGCGACTTCGAGCGCGAGGCCCTCGATCCCCTCACCCTTCGCCAAGCGGTCCTTGATCGTGGGCAGGATGAACTTCGGCTGGCGGTTCGAGCCGTCGAGGCAGAGCCGCGCGATCGTGTCGCCGATGCGCGGGTTGGAGAAGCGGGCGACGATGGCGTCAAGATAGTCGGCATAGTCCACGCCGGGAATCGGGCCGAGGGTCGGGATCACCTCCCGCTCCACCAGTGCGCGGAGCCAGGTGGAGATGCGCGGATCGGCCATCGCCTCGTGCACGAAATGATGGCCGAGCAGCGCCGAAGGATAGGCGATGGCTGCGTGGCCGCCGTTGAGGATGCGCAGCTTCATCAACTCGTAGGAGGCGACATCTTCGGTGAAGGTCACGCCCGCCTCCTCGAAGGGCGGCCGCCCGGCGGCGAAGCTGTCCTCCATCACCCACTGGCGAAACGGCTCGCAGGTGACGGGGGCCGCGTCGGCGATGCCGAATTCGTCGCGCACGAGAGCGATCTCCCGCTCCGACGTGGCGGGGGTGATGCAGTCGACCATCGAGTTGGGGAAGGTGCATCCCGCCTCGATCCACGCGGCAAGGTCCGCGTCGATCCGGCTGGCAAGGCCCAGCACCGCCTGTTTTGCGACATGGCCGTTTTCCGGCAGGTTGTCGCAGGACAGGATCGTAACCGGGCCGTGCCCGCCATCGCGCCGGTCGCGCATCGCGGCGACGATCAGGCCGAAAACGCTGCGCGGCGCGGCGGGCGCGGCGATGTCGGCCTGCATGTCGGGGTGATCGGCGTCGAAGCCGCCGGTCAGCGCGTCGACATAGTAGCCGCCCTCTGTGATGGTCAGCGACAGGATGCGGATGGCGGGATCGGCCATCGCGGCGCGGGTCGCCTCCGGCTCCACCGCGACGAAGTCGATCATCGGGCCGATGACGCGGGCGGACAGGCCGTCGGGGTCCAGTTCGACCACCGTGCTCATCCAGTCCTGCGCGGAGAGGAGCGTGCGCATTCGCGCGTCGCCCGGCCGGACCCCTGCCCCGACCAGTGCCCAGTCCTGTGCGTGGCCCGCCTCCATCAGCCGGTCGAGATAGACGGCCATATGCGCGCGGTGGAAATTGCCGACACCGACATGCAGGATGCCGGGCGTCAGCGCAGACCGATCATAGGTGGGGCGCGCCACATCGGCGGGCAGGTCGGTCAGGGTCTCGTCGGTCAGGGTCTTTGCCATCAGCTCATCCAGTTTCCGCCATCGACGTTGAAGCATTGGGCGACGACGTAATCGGCCTCGGACGTGGCGAGGAAGATCGCCATGCCCGTCAGGTCCGCCGCCGTGCCCATGCGGCCATAGGGGACCGCCTCGCCGACTTCGCGTTTCTTCTGTCCCGGCGCCTTGCCCTCGTATTTCGCGAAGAAGGCATCCACGCCGTCCCAGTGCTCGCCATCCACCACGCCGGGCGCGATGGCGTTCACGTTGATTCCGTGTTCGATCAGGTTCAGCCCGGCGGACTGGGTGAGGGAGATCACCGCCGCCTTGGTCGCGCAGTAGGTGGCGACCAGCGCCTCGCCCCGCCGGCCGGCCTGGCTGGCCATGTTGATGATCTTGCCGCCCTGCCCCCGGTCGATCATGTGGCGCGCGACCGCCTGCATCGTGAAGAGCGTACCGCCCACGTTGACGGCGAAGAGGCGGTCATAATCGGCGCGCTCGATCTCGACGATCGGTGCTGCGGAGAAGAGCGCGGCGTTGTTGACGAGGATGTCGATGTGACCGAGCGCCTCGGCCGCCTGCGCGACACCGGCGTCGATGCTGGCCTGATCGGTGACGTCGAGCGTGACGGCGACCGCGCCCTCCCCCAGTTCGGAGGCGGCGCGGCCGGCGCCTTGTTCGTTCACGTCGGCGATGGCGACGCGCGCACCCTCCGCCAGGTAGGCTCGGGCGAATTCGTAGCCGATGCCGCGCGCGGCCCCGGTGATCAGCGCCGTCTTGCCCGCGAGCCGCATCAGGCGATCCGAAGACCGTCGGCGCCGAAGCGGTGGATGTGCTGCGGCTCGGGCGTCAGGTGGATCGCGTCACCATGCTTGAGGCTGACCTCCCCGACCGAGCGGACGGTGATCGGATCCTCCACCCCGTCGACATGGACGTGGAAGAAGGTGTCGGAGCCCAGATGCTCCGATACGCCGACGGTGCCGTTCCAGACGCCCTCGGTCGGGGAGACGGTGATGTGCTCGGGCCGGATGCCGATGGTGTGCGCGTCGTGGCTGGCGGCGAAATCGCCGGTCAGGAAGTTCATGCGCGGCGAGCCGATGAAGCCCGCGACGAAGAGGTTGCGCGGGGTGCGGTAGAGCTCCAGCGGGGAGCCGACCTGCTCGATATTGCCTGCGCGCAGAACCACGATCTTGTCGGCCATCGTCATGGCCTCGACCTGATCGTGCGTCACGTAGATCATCGTGGTCTCGAGCCGCTTGTGCAGTTCGGAGATTTCCAGCCGCATGCCCACGCGCAGCGCGGCATCGAGGTTCGACAGCGGCTCGTCGAACAGGAAGGCCGCGGGCTCACGCACGATGGAGCGGCCGATGGCGACGCGCTGGCGCTGGCCCCCCGACAGCTGCCCGGGCCGCCGGTCGAGATAGTCGGTGAGGTTCAGAACCTCCGCTGCCGCGGCGACGCGCCGGTCCTGCTCGGCCTTGTCCATCCCGGCCATGCGCAGCGGGAAGGCGATGTTCTTGCGCACGGTCATATGCGGGTAGAGCGCGTAGGACTGGAACACCATCGCGAGGCCGCGCTTGGCCGGGGGCGTGCGCGTCGCATCCTGCCCATCGATCGAAATGACGCCGGAGGTCACGTCCTCCAGCCCCGCGATCAGGCGCAGCAGCGTGGACTTGCCGCAGCCCGAGGGGCCGACGAAGACCACGAACTCGCCGTCGTTGATCTCCAGATCCAGCGGCGGGATGACTTCGACCTCGCCGAATGCCTTGGTCACTTTTTCGAGCGTGATGCGTCCCATAACCCGTTTTCCTTATTTGACCGCGCCGAAGGTGAGACCGCGCACCAGCTGCTTCTGGCTGAACCAGCCTAGGATGAGGATCGGCGCGATCGCCATCGTGGAGGCCGCGCTGAGCTTGGCGAAGAACAGGCCCTCGGGGCTGGAATAGCTGGCGATGAAGGCCGTGAGCGGGGCGGCGTTGACCGCGGTGAGGTTGAGTGTCCAGAACGCCTCGTTCCACGCGAGGATGAAGTTCAGCAGCAGCGTGGAGGCGATGCCGGGAATGGCCATCGGCGTCAGGATGTATAGAAGTTCTTCCTTCAGCGTGGCGCCGTCCATGCGCGCGGCCTCCAGGATCTCGCCCGGAATCTCGCGGAAGTAGGTGTAGAGCATCCAGACGATGATCGGCAGGTTGATGAGCATCAGCACGATGATCAGGCCGATGCGGCTGTCCAAGAGCCCCAGCTTGATGAAGATCAGGTAGATCGGGTAGAGCACGCCGACCGCCGGAAGCATCTTGGTGGAGAGCATCCACAGAAGGATGTCCTTGGTCCGCTTGGACGGCACGAAGGCCATCGACCAGGCGGCCGGGATCGCGATGACGATGCCGAGGATCGTGGACAGCCCCGCCAAGAGGACCGAGTTCCACAGGAAGCGCATGTAGTTCGAGCGTTCCTGCACCACCCCGTAATTCTCCAGCGTCCAGTCGAAGAACAGGAAGACCGGCGGATTGGCGACGGCCTGCGCCTCAGTCTTGAAGCTGGTCAGGATCGTCCAGAGGATCGGGAAGAAGATCAGGAAACCGATCGTCCAGGCGACGAGCGTGTTGATCGACTTGCGACGGGTCGTGACTGCGCGGGCCATGTCAGGTCCTTCCTTCCGTGTTCCGGGCCTGACCCGGAACCTCGACGAGGCGATGAGCGGGGGCGGGGGTCCGGCGCGGGGCCGGAACGGCGATGGGGGTCATGTCACGCATCGAGGTTCTTTCCGACGATGCGCATCAGGAAGATGGCGACGATGTTGGCGAGGATGATGGCGTAGACACCGCCTGCGGAACCAAGGCCGACGTTCTGGCTTTCCAGCACCCGCTGGAAGATCAGGTAGGTCAGCGTCCGGCTGCCGAAGGCACCGCCCGTGGTCACGAATATCTCGGCGAAGATCGACAGAAGGAAGATCGTCTGGATCAGGATGACGATGGTGATCGCGCGGCTGAGATGGGGCAACGTGATGTGCCGGAACCGGCTGAGGGGGGCTGCGCCGTCCATCTCCGCCGCTTCCAGCTGTTCGCTGTCGAGCGACTGGATCGCGGTCAGCAGGATCAGCGTGGCGAAGGGCAGCCACTGCCAGGACACGATCATGATGATCGAGGTCACGGACGCATCGGACAGCCACGAGACAGGTTCGGCCCCGAAGAAGCGCCAGAGATGCGCGAAGAGGCCATTCACCGGGTCCATGAACATGTTCTTCCACACCAGCGCGGAGACGGTCGGCATGACGAAGAAGGGCGCGATCACCATGATGCGCACGATACCCGTGCCCCACATCGGCTGATCGAGCAGAATGGCGAGCAGGATGCCCAAGAGCACCGTGATGACTAGCACGCCACCGACGATGATCAGCGTGGTCTGCACGCTGGGCCAGAAGGCGCTGGAGGACACGAAGCGGACGTAGTTGTCGAAACCGGCCCAGCTCGGCGCGCGGTCGGGGCGCAGCGGGAAGTAGTTTCGGAACGAGAAGTAGAGCGTCATCACCAGCGGCACCAGCATCCAGCCGAGCAGCAGGACCACGGCGGGCGCCATCATCAGGCGGGCTGCGGATCTGGAATGTTGGGTCGCCATGGCGCAAGACCTCTCCGTTCGGGTCCCGAGGACCCGTGGAATTCTGTTCAGTCTAACATCTGTAGATCGTCAGGGGGGATCCGGGGGCGGTCGCCCGCCCCCGAACCTCCGGGAGGATGCCTCAGTAGCCTGCGGCTTCCATTTCCTCGGTGGCGATGGCCTGCGCGTTCTCGAGCGCTTCCTCGACGGTCTGCTGACCGGCATAGGCGGCGGAGAACTCCTGGCTCACCTGGCTCCACATGCCCGCCCACTCGGGGATCGCCGCGAACTGAACGCCGACGTAAGGCACGGGGTCCACGGTCGGGTTGTTCGGGTCGGCCGACAGGATGGAGTCGAGCGTCATCTGCGCGAAGGGCACCTCGGCGTAGTTCTCGTTCTCGTAGAGCGAGGTCCGCGCACCCGGCGGCACGTTGGCCCAGCCTTCGTTCTCGGCCACCATCTCGATGTAGTCGGTGCCGGTCGCCCATTCGATGAACTGCTTGGCCGCATCTTCCTGCTGGGTGCCCGCCGGGATGGCGAGGGCCCAGGCCCACAGCCAGTTGGAGCGCTTGCCCATGCCGGTATCGGGCGCGAGGGCGAAGCCGACGCTGTCCGCGACTTCCGATTCGTCGGGGTTGGTCACGAAGGACGCCGCGACGGTCGCGTCGATCCACATGCCGCACAGGCCCTGCTGGAACAGCGAGAGGTTCTCGTTGAAGCCGTTGGTGGCGTAGCCCGCGGGGCCGCTCTCGTTCATCATCTCGGTGAAGAAGGTGAGCGTTTCGTTCCACTCCGCGCTGTCGAGCTGCGGGGTCCAGTCCTCGTCGAACACGCGCGCGCCGAAGGAGTTGGCCATCGCGGTGATGAAGGCACCGCCCTCACCCCAGCCGGCCTTGCCGCGCAGGCAGATGCCGTTCACGTCGTTCTCGCGGTCGGTCATTGCCGCCGCCGCCTCGCGGATGAACTCCCAGGTCGGGGCGTCGGGCATTTCCAGACCGGCCTCTTCCATCAGGTCGGTGCGGTACATGATCATCGACGATTCGCCGTAGAACGGTGCCGCGTAGAGCGTTCCGTCATGGCTGAGACCGCCTGCCATCGCGGGCAGGATGTCGTCCACGTTGTACTCGTCGGACAGGTCGTCGAGCGGCACCAGCCAGCCGTTCGCACCCCAGATCGGCGTCTCGTACATGCCGATGGTCATGATGTCGAACTGGCCGCCATTCGTGGTGATGTCGGTGGTCACGCGCTGACGCAGCACGTTTTCCTCGAGCGTCACCCACTCGACGGCGATGCCGGTCTCCTCGGTGAAGTCGTCGGTATAGCCCTGCATGCGGATCATGTCGCCGTTGTTCACGGTCGCGATCGTCAGGGTGGTGTCCTGTGCCTGTGCGAGGCTCGCGGCGGCGCACAGCGCGGTGGCGCCCAGAAGGGCGCGGCTCAGAGTGGTCATCTTTCCTCCCATGCCCTGTTTGGGCATTTGTTTGTTGCATGGGCAAATGACCACCAATGCGCGCACGAGTCAAGTGTCGTAACGTCGCGCAGTTACTCAGGTCAGGTGGAAAGCAGCGCTTCGGCCGTCTGTTCGCTGGTGATGAGGCCGGTGATGAGCCGGCCGTCGAGCGCCGCGCGGATCGCGGGCACCTTGCCCAGCCCCACGGCGACCGCGATGACGTGACGCTCGGCCAGGTCGGTCAGCGGGGCACTGGCCACGCGGGCAGTGATGGTGCTGTCGATCGGGCGGCCCCCGGCGTCGTAGGCCCAGCTGATGATCTCGCCGGTCGCACCCTTGTCCTGCAGCTCGTCCATCTCGGCCCGGCTGACGAACCCGTCGACGAAGATCGGGGCGCTCGCATCCATCTGGCCGATACCCACCAGGGTGAGGTCGGCGCGGGCGCACAGCTCCAGCGTGTTGCGCACGGCGTGGATCTGCATCTGCAGCGCCAGCTCCTCTGGGTTGGCGGCGAGGACGGGCAGGGGGAAGGGGTAGTGCTTCGCCCCCGTGCGATCGGCGAGCCGCACCGCGGCGTTGTAGGGCGTGGCCGAGCCATCGGCGTTCATGTTGCCCAGCAGCGAGACGATGGAATGGTGCGGCGCGTCCATGCGGCTGGTCTGCTCGACGCAGGCCTTGAGCGCGCGACCCGTGCCCAGCGCGATGATCTTCGGCTCGGCCTCGGCCAGCACCCGCTCGACCTCGGCCGCCGCCAGCGCCGCGACGCCGGTCAGCAGGTCGGGCGCGTCGGGATCGGTGGGCGCGACCTCGCAGCGTTCCAGCCCGAACCGCTCCCGCATCTGTCGGGCGAGGCTCATGCACCGGCCGATCGGATGATCGATCCGCACGCGCACCAACCCCTCGCTGTCGGCGAGCGAGATCAGGCGCTGAACCGACTGGCGCGAGATGCCGAGCTTGCGCGCGATCTCGTCCTGCCGGTTGCCCGCCACATAGTAGAGCCAGGCCGCGCGAGCGGCCTCGTCGATGCGGGACGGGGTTCCGGTGGTGTCGATCTTCATAGTCCTGCCATCTGCGCGTGAAACTGCCGCCAATCCGCAAAGCAGGGCACGCCGGGCGTGTCGAGCCCGTCCTGTCCCCGCAGATGCGATGCGCCCGTATAGCGCAGGACGGGCATGTTTGCAGCCCTCGCCGCCGCGAGGCCCGGAAGGCTGTCCTCGATCACCAAAGTCCGGGCGGGATCCGCGCCCATCTGCTCCGCCGCGAACAGGAAGAGATCGGGTGCCGGTTTGCCGTTCGCGACCTGCGAGGCGGTGAACACGTGCTCGAAATACCGGTCGAGGCCGGTGACGGACAGCGCGCGGGCCACGCGCGGCGGGCTGGAGCTGGTCGCGACGCAGCGCGGCAGGTCTAGACCCTCCAGCATTTCGGCCAGTCCGTCGGTGGGGTGCAGCCGCGTCTCGAACTCCGCCAGCAGGCGCGCGCGATACTCCTGCTCGAAATCGTGGGGCAGGGTGGTGGCGAAACTCTCCCGCATCACCTTGGCCACGGTGGGGAAGCTGCGACCGAGGAAGTCGCGATACACGTCCGCGATGGTGATCTCGATCCCGAGCCGCGCGAGCTGGGCGATCAGCACCTCGGCGGAGAGGATCTCGCTATCCACCAGCACGCCGTCGCAGTCGAAGATGATGAGGGAAGGTGTCATGCGCGATCTTCTGGCACAGGGGGGCGGGTTTGGACAGGGTGGAGCTTTCGCAGCCCAGGTCGGACGTCTATTCTCGGATGGGCAGGGCAGCCAGGCCCGCGACATGGATGGCAAGCACGCGATGGACGATACCGGACACAAGACGATCGGCGATACGGTCGCCCCCCGCGTCGGGCTGGACCGGCCCGCCGAGATCGGCATGGCGGCGGAAGAGTTCGCGACCCCGGCGCTGGTCATCGACCTCGATGCGTTCGAGCGGAACCTGGAGGTGATGCGCGGGATCGTCGCGGCCTCGGGCCTCAAGCTGCGGGCCCATGCCAAGACGCACAAGTCGGTGGATGTCGCACGTGCGCAGGTGGAGCGGGGCGGTGCCGTCGGCATCTGCTGTCAGAAGGTGGCGGAGGCGGCGGTCTTCGTCGATGGGGGCATCGCGGACGTCATGGTCTCCAACCAGGTGCGCCAGCCCCGGCAGATCGCGCTGCTGGCCGAGCTCGCCACACGGGCGAAGCTGTCGGTCTGCGTGGACGATCCGTCCGCGGTTGGGGAGCTGTCGCGCGCCTGTGCCGCGACGGGCGCGACGCTCGACGTGCTGGTGGAAATCGATGTCGGGCAGGAACGCTGCGGGGTGCGCCCCCGACGGGCGGCGGGGCTGGCCGCGACGATCGAGGCGGCGCGCGGCCTGCGCTTCGCCGGATTGCAGGCCTATAACGGCTCGGCCCAGCATCAGGAGGACGAGGGCGCGCGGCACCGGATGCTCGGCAATGTGATGGCCGCCGTTGCCGAGGCACGCGCGGGGCTCAAGCAGGCGGGCATCGCATGCCCGAAGGTGACGGGCGCGGGGTCCGGCAGCTACCCGGCGGAGATGTCGTCGGGCCTCTACAACGAGCTGCAATGCGGCTCCTACATCTTCATGGATGCGGATTACCGGCGGCGGGGCGGCCCGGCGGTGGAACCGTTCGAGCACGCGCTCTTCGTGCTGAGCCGGGTGATGAGCACCGCCGTGCCGGGACGGGCGACCTGCGATGCGGGCCTCAAGGCGATGTCGATGGAAAGCGGGCCACCGCGCGTACACGGGCGGAGCGATGTCGAATACGACCGACCGTCGGACGAGCACGGCGGCCTCGCCGATCCGGGCAACCTGCTGCGCGTCGGCGACCTGCTGGCGCTGGTACCGGGGCATTGCGACCCGACCTGCAACCTGCACGACTGGTATGTCGGCGTGCGCGGCGGCGTGGTGGAAACGCTGTGGCCCGTCTCGGCGCGCGGGCGGCTTTGGTAGCGTCTATGGGGTCAGCCCGCGCGCGGCGTGGCTGATGCCGGGCGCCAGCGGGAACAGGCAGGCCTGCAGGGCATGGTAGAGGTCGGGCTTGCCCGCGAAGATCGTGCTGGTGGGTTGGCCGTGCCTGTCGATCTCGGGGAACCAGCCGCCGCGATCGTGGTCGATGAAATGGTCGCTCGCGAAGGTCCAGAGGCGGCGATACCAGATCTCGTCCGCCGGGTCGCGATCGAGCTCGATCAGCGTGGCGAGCGCGCCGATGGCCTCCGTCACCGGCCACCAGAACCGGTTGTGCCGCGCGACGGTACCGTCGAAATCGTGCGTGTAGGCAAGGCCGCCCTCGGGCAGCCACGCATCCTCCAGCGCCTGCGCGATCAGGCGACGGGCGGCGGAAGGCCGGTCGGTGGCAGGACGGCCCGACAGATCCCAATGCTGCAAGGCGAGGCGACCCAGCTCGAAGGAGTGACCCGGCGTGGTGCCCGCCGGTCGGAACATCGGATCTCCCGCGTAGCCCCGGTCGATCTGCCAGTCGGCGGTGTAGTGCTCGGGCAGGCGCCAGTCGTTTTCCGGCGCGATGCGGTCCACGAAGAAAGCGAGGATGCTGTCGGCGCGATCGAGGAACACTCCTTCGCCCGTCGCCTCGTGGGCGGCGAGCAGCGCCTCGACGGCGTGCATGTTGGCGTTCATGCCGCGATAGGTGGAGAAGGCCCGCCAATCCAGCGTGAACTCGTCGGCGAAGAGGCCCGGCCCCTTCTCCCAGTAGCGGCCGGCCAGAACTTGCCAGATGTCGTCGAGCAGGGGCCGCGCGCGCTCATGACCGGCGATCAGCGCGGAGGCGGCGGCGAGCAGGACGAAGGCATGGCCATAGGCGAGTTTCAGCCCGTCCCCGCCAACCGTCCAGACATAGCCGCCGTGGGTCGGGTCCCGGTGATGGCTGGCGATGTAGTCGAGCCCGTGTTCGACCATCGCGGCGCTGCCCGGAAAGCCGATCCTCTCGCCCAACGCGTAGGAATGCACCAGCCGGGTGACGGTGTGCAGCTCTCGCGGCTGGTCGGGCAGGGGGTGGCCGCGGGGGTCGAGCGTGTCGAAGCCCGGACCCGCGCCCCGGCTAGCAATGAAGAAGGCCAGCTGCGCCTCGGCCTGTGCGCGCAGCCAGCGACGATGGTCGGCCTGGTCGAGCCAGAAGCCCTCGGCATCCAGCGGTCCGGGCGTGCGGTCGGTCATGGCGCGGCCCTCCGACCGCAGGTCAGAAGTCGAGGTTCTCCACGCTCAGCGCGTTCTCCTGGATGAACTGGCGGCGCGGCTCGACCACGTCGCCCATCAGCTTGGTGAAGATCTCGTCCGCACTGTCGAGATGGTCGACCTTGACCTGGAGAAGCGTGCGCGCCTCGGGGTCGAGCGTGGTTTCCCACAGCTGGTCGGGGTTCATCTCGCCCAGCCCCTTGTAGCGTTGCAGGCTAAGGCCCCGCTCGCCTTCCGCGATCACGAGGTCGAGCAGTTCGGTCGGTGCGTTCACCGTGACGTGCTTGTCGCGGCGGTGCAGTTTCGCGGGCGCGCCGTAGACCTCCTGCAAGGGCTCGGTGAGCCCCGCCAGCCGCCGCCCCTCGCCCGAGCGGAAGACGCCGCCGTCGAGGGTTCGAATCTCCTCGACCCCGCGCACGGTGCGCGAGAAGCGCAGGCCGCCATCCTGGGTCGGGCGGCCCTGCCAGCCGCGCTCGGTCTCGGGCGCGATCAGGTTCAGGCGGTCGGCGACGCGGTTCGCGGCGTCCTGCGGCGCGCCCTGGATGCTTTCGGGCAGCAAGGCGCCGGCGATCGCGGCCTGTTCCAGCACGACACGCGGCACATGAGTCGGAAAGGCGCCGAGCGTGCCACGGACCTGTCGCGCGATCCGCACGACCTCGGCCAGATCCGCGCCGGTCCGCTGCTCCCCGCTCGCCAGTTCCAGCACGGCGTCGTTCAGGCCCTGCTCGATCAGGTAGTCGTCGAGGGCGGCCTGGTCCTTCAGATACACCTCGGACTTGCCGCGCGCGACCTTGTAGAGCGGCGGCTGCGCGATGTAGAGGTGCCCGTTCTCGATCAGCTGCGGCATCTGGCGGTAGAAGAAGGTCAGCAGCAGCGTGCGGATATGCGCGCCGTCCACGTCCGCGTCCGTCATGATGATGATCTTGTGATAGCGCAGCTTGTCGATGTTGAACTCGTCGCGCCCGATCCCGGTGCCGAGCGCCATGACGAGGTTGCCGATCTCCTGACTGCCCAGCATCCGGTCGAAGCGGGCCCGCTCCACGTTCAGGATCTTGCCGCGCAGGGGGAGGACAGCCTGCGTGCCCCGGTCACGGCCCTGAGTGGCGGAGCCGCCGGCGCTGTCACCCTCGACCAGCAGCAGCTCGGTCTTGGACGGATCCTTTTCCGAGCAATCCTTGAGCTTGCCCGCCAGGTAGGTCACGTCCATCGGGTTCTTGCGGCGGGTCAGCTCGCGCGCCTTGCGTGCGGCCTCGCGGGCCTGAGCGGCCTCGACGATCTTGCCCACGACCATGCGGGCCTCGTTCGGATTCTCCTCGAACCACTCGGCCAGCTTCTCGTTCATCAGGCTTTCCACCGCCGGGCGGACCTCGGAGGAGACGAGCTTGTCCTTGGTCTGGCTGGAGAATTTCGGATCGGGCACCTTGACGCTGAGCACGCAGGTCAGCCCCTCGCGCGCGTCGTCGCCGGTCAGCGTTACCTTCTCCTTCTTCGCGATGCCGGAGGAGGCCACGTAGTTGTTGATCGTCCGCGTCAGCGCCCCGCGAAAGCCCGCCATATGCGTGCCGCCGTCGCGCTGCGGGATGTTGTTGGTGAAGGGCAGGACGTTCTCGTGATAGCTGTCGTTCCACCACATCGCGACCTCGACGCCGATATCGTCCCGCTCCCCGGTCACGAAGATCGGGTCCTCGATCATCGGCGTCTTGGACCGATCGAGATAGCGAACGAATTCGCGCACGCCACCTTCGTATTCCATCGTGATCTCGAGCGGCTCCTCCGGGCGCTCGTCGCGCAGGGTGATGCGCACGCCGGAATTGAGGAATGCGAGTTCGCGCAACCGGTGTTCCAGCGTCGCGTATTTGTAGTTCACGTCCGAGAAGGTGTCGGTGGAGGCAAGGAAGCGGACCTCGGTGCCGGTGCGGTCGGTTTGGCCCAAGACTTCCAGATGCTTGACCGTGTCGCCATGCTCGAACCGGGCGACGTGTTCGCGGCCCTCGCGCCAGATGCGCAGCTCCAGCCAGTCGGAGAGCGCGTTGACCACCGAGACGCCGACGCCGTGCAGGCCGCCCGAGACCTTGTAGGAATTGCTGTCGAATTTGCCGCCCGCGTGCAGCTGGGTCATGATGACCTCGGCCGCCGAAACCCCCTCTTCCTCATGGATTCCCACGGGAATTCCGCGACCGTTGTCGCTGACGGAAACGGAGCCGTCGTCGTGTAGGGTGACTTTGACCTCGTCGGCGTGGCCGGCGAGCGCTTCGTCGATGCCGTTGTCGACGACCTCATACACCATGTGGTGCAGGCCCGAGCCGTCATCCGTGTCGCCGATATACATGCCGGGGCGTTTGCGGACCGCTTCCAAGCCCTTGAGAACCTTGATGGAATCCGCACCGTATTCGCTGCGGTTCTCGGGAGTGTCGGCCATGCGGAAAATCCTTCATCTTGTGGCCTTCGTTCTACCCTCCGGGCGGGGGATTGTCACGCGATCGGGCGGAAAAACGCGGTCTGCGATGCGTATGCACCCCGTATGGATTGCGTATGGCGACTGAATGGCTCGGGTATACGCTTCGTTAAGGCTGACGCGACGGGGAGAATGATGCGGCAGAGGCGGTGGGGCGTCCCTTGAAAGGTGGTTCATCGGTGTCACGATCCGCGAATACCGCGGCGATTGCCCCTTGAGCTCCCGTCGCCTTCAGAAAGCTGTCGAGACGATGCCGGTCCAAAGTCCGCTTCGAGCCCGAAGTGTCAGATGCTCCATAGCGCGCTAAGGGCAGCTTCTGCCGAATATGTCCGACCGCAGCATGGTATTCCGCAAGACCAGAGACTTGCCTGCTGGTAGGTTCTGAAGAGCGGAAAAGATGCTGCCGTTATGTCGAGGAATTCCAGCCAAGCGCATCGCTGGCCTGCACCTAAGGGAAGCGCACCACTTATTGCTATTCGATCGGCGGCCGCGTGGCCGCGTGCTTGATCCAGATCGTCTGCGTCTCGTTGTCGGACGGCCTCCCGCCGCCATTGAGTAGCTCGAACGATAACGATCCAATGTTCTGCGTCGTCAAAACGTATTCCCCGTCTACGCCGGCGTTCAGGCGGACGACTCCATTGCCTACAGTGACGCGCTCCACTTTCCACCGCTGAGGCAGGAACAGTTTTTTGTTCGTCCATCCGACTTCCCCCTCCGCGAGCGTTTGGTCGAGATTTAAAAACTGTCCCAACCCACCTACCCGATCGTCGCGTAGGACCTCCGCATTGATACTCATGGTGCGCCAGAGAAAGGCTGGCAACGCGTCGGCGGCTCGCGCAAACCGCTCGATGTCCACCAGTCCTGCGACGAACTCCGCGAAGTTGTCGGCGAGATCGGTAATCCGGTAATCAGCTTCTTGATCCACATGTATCACGCGCGGCTCGCCCTCAGGGCCACAGGCGCGATAGTCGAAGCCGATCATTTCGTGGCCAGCCGAAGGACAGAGCCCGAAATAGACGCCAATCGCTGGATAGCCCCATTCCTTCATCCAGAACGCGCTGCCCAATTCTCCACAGAGAGATAGCTTCAAGGCGTCGCCAATTCCCAGAATGGCGTCGACCTCTACGTGATCGGGAGCCGACGAAGTCGACGCGCGCGTCGGGAATGCTGTTCGCTTCGGCATGCCGCCGTTCCGCTGCCGCATCAGGTCAACATAAGCGATCGGCAGAACATAGCCCAGCTCGCCTTGCACCCGCCCGATCATGTCATCCGTCGGATACGGCAGCTCGTATGTTCTGCGTGCATGGTCGGAGACCTTCCAGAACGCGTTTCGGTCGAGCGTATCGTTCATTAACCACCTTGAGCGAAGTCCATCGATCCCTCTCTTCTCGCCAAGCTAGCTCGGCGGAATTAGGCCGCACCCTTATCTCGTTCCGAATTAACTATGAAACCGTCAACGAAAGAACCCGCTTGTCGGCCCCAGTCCTCCTGATCCAGTGTTCCACCACGCCAAAGTAGATGAAAGCGGACCTCCGCGCTTCTACACCAGTTGTGGCTTTGCCCCGCAAAGCTGAATTTCGCCTTCGTCAGATCGTGCGTCGACTCTTCGATAGGTGAGATAAGCGAACCGAAAAGGCCCCCCTTACAGGAGGCCCTTCCAATCGCGACCCTGCGCCCCGCCTCAGTGCGGCACGGTCAGGGAATGCTGCGGGCCCTTCGCGTCGGCCACGAAGGCGTGGACGCTGGCCGGGCGGCGGGCCCAGGCGGCGGTCTGGGCGACCTTGGCCTTGAGGTGCAGCACGTCGAAGCCGGAGATGATGCGGTAGCCCGCGGCGAAGCGTTCGGCGGCGTCCTCCTCGGTCATGGCGATCCCGCCGAGCGGCACGCCCGCGCCGCGGGCCGCCTGCTCGACCTTGGCGCAGGCCTTCACGAATTGCGGATGGTCGAACTGGCCGGGGATGCCCATCGTGGCGCTGAGGTCGAAGGCGGCGAGGATCATGTAGTCGATGCCTTCCTCCGCCACGATGGCGTCGATATTGGCGACCGCCTCCACCGTCTCGATCAGGATGCCGCAGGTCAGCCGATCCTCGATCGTGCGGGCATAGCTCATCATGTCGGCGGGCCAGCGGGAATGGGCGATGAACGGGCCGAAGCCGCGCGTGCCCATCGAGCCGGGATAGCGCATCGAGGCGACGGCGCGGCGCACGTCCTCGGCATTGCGGACCAGCGGGAAGATGATGCCCTCGGCCCCGAGGTCGAGCACGCGTTTCACCTCCGGGTCCGCGATTTCCGACACCCGCACCACGGGGGCGCAGTCGGTGCCTTGCGTCGCGGCGATCATCGCGTGGCAGGTGCCGTAGTCCACCGCGCCGTGTTCGCGGTCGATCACCACCACGTCCGCGCCCGAGGCCGCGATGGCCTGCGTCGTCACGGCAGAGGGGATGACGTTGACATGCATGGACATGCGGATGGACGGATCGGCGAGTTTCGACTTGAAGCTGGGCATGTGATGCTCTCCCTTGAGTTGATGCAAAACGGGTAGCAACGTCGGAACGAAATGCCCAAGCGGATAGTTGTTTGTATTTTTACTAAAATCTTAACTTCCGTTTAACCGTTGACTTAGATGGTAAATCTGCCGAAGTTTAACGGAAATGAATGGCGCGTTTACGATTGCACGTTGCAAATCAATGGGTTGCGATGTGGCTTTCACCGTTGCTCTCGGTGACTTCCAGATTCAACGTGTGGTTGCCGACCTCGGAAAAAAGGTCCGGTCCGGTGCCGGTCATCCAGGCCTGCGCGCCCAGCGCCGCGATCTCGGCATAGAGGGCCGTGCGGCGATCGGCATCGAGATGGGCGGCGACCTCGTCCAGCAGCAGCACGGGGGCGGCATCGCGCGCGGCCTTGAGTGCACGGGCATTGGCGAGCACCAGGGAGATCAGCAGCGCCTTCTGCTCTCCGGTCGAGGCGGCGCGGGCGGGCACGCCCTTGGCCGCGAAGACGGCGTCGAGATCGGCGCGGTGGGGGCCGGTGAGCGATCGCCCTGCAGCGAGGTCGCGCCCGCGCCCGTCGGCGAAACGTGTGGCAAGGTCGTCCGCCGTCTCGGGCGCGCCGTCGGGATCGGTCAGGGTGAGGGTGGCTGTGGGGAAGCTGGTCGCGGCGTCGGCCTGCGCGGCGGCGAGGCGCGTGACTGTATCGAGCCGCGCGGCAATGATCTCCGCCCCCGCGCGGGCCATCTGCTCTTCCAGCGCGGCGTACCAGCCGGGGTCGCGGACCTGGTCGCGCAGCAGGCGGTTGCGTTCGCGCATCGCCTTCTCGTAGCGCAGGACGTGCTCGGCATGGTCGGGCGCGAAGCTCAGCGTCATGCGGTCGAGGAAGCGGCGGCGTTCGGACGCGCCCTCGGTCCAGAGGCGGTCCATCGCGGGGACCAGCCAGACCACGCCCATCAGGCGGGCGAGCGCGGTCTGGGGGGCGGCCTTGTCGTCGATGCGCACGGTGCGCGACGCCTCGCCCTCGGCCCCGGTGACGATGTCATGCGCGCGGGCGCCCTCGATCCGGGCCTGCACGCGCCAGCCCAGCGCCTGCGGCTGGCGGGCAAGCTCCGCCGGGGTGGCGCGGCGCAGGCCCCGGCCGGGGGAGAGGAGGGAGACCGCTTCGAGGATATTGGTCTTGCCCGCACCGTTCGGGCCCCAGATGGCGACGGAGCGGCCCTCCGTCTCGATCAGCGAGCGGGCGTGGGAGCGGAACTGGTTGAGCCGGAGCGTGGCGACATGGGGCATGGGCAGGGCGCTACCACGAAAAAGGCCCCGCGCGAAGGCGGGGCCGATGGGGCAGGGTGGCGCGGCGGGATCACACCCGCATCGGCATCACAACGTAGACCGCGCTGTCGTCATTGCCTTCGCGCATCAGGGTCGGGTCGCCGGAGGAGTTGAAGAGGAACACGGCGTTTTCGCGGTCCACCTGGCTCGCGATCTCCAGCAGGTATTTGGCGTTGAAGCCGATCTCCAGCCGTTCGTCGGCATAGGCGACGGCCAGTTCCTCGTCCGCGGCACCGCTGTCGGGGGCGTTGACGGAGAGGATCAGGCGGTCCTCGTCGAGGCTCATCTTCACGGCGCGGGAGCGCTCGGAGGAGACGGTGGAGACGCGGTCCACGGCCTTGGCGAAGTCGGCGGCGTCGACCTCCATCCGCTTCTCGTTCGCCTGCGGGATGACGCGCGTGTAGTCGGGGAAGGAGCCGTCGATGACCTTGGAGGTCAGGGTGATGTCGGCGGTGGCGAAGCGGATCTTGGTCTCGCTGACGCTGACCGCGATGTCGGCGTCGTCGTCGGCCAGAAGCTTCAGCACCTCGGTCACGGTCTTGCGGGGCACGATGACGCCGGGGATGGTGTCGGCACCGTCCGGCAGCTCGGCGTCGATGCAGGCGAGGCGGTGGCCGTCGGTGGCCACGGCGCGCAGCATCTGGCCGCCCGCCGCACTGGCCGAATGGAGGTAGATGCCGTTGAGGTAGTAACGCGTCTCCTCGGTGGAGATCGCAAATTTCGCCTTGTCGAAGAGGCGGCGCAGCAGGCCCGCCTTGGCCGAGAAGTTGGTGTCGTACTCGCTGGAGGCCATCACCGGGAAATCCTCCCGCGGGAGGGTCGCGAGCGAGAAGTGAGAGCGGCCGGCGCGGATCTCCATCCGGCCCGCGGCGCTGTCCTCGTTCAGCTCGACCATCGCGCCGTCGGGCAGCTTGCGCACGATGTCGTGCAGCAGCGCGGCGGCGACGGTGGTGGACCCGGCCTGGGAGACCATCGCGCCGGTACGGTCCACCACCTCGATATCGAGATCGGTGGCGCGGAAGGAGATGCTGTCGCCCTCCGCCTCGATCAGCACGTTGGCGAGGATCGGGATGGTGTTGCGACGCTCGACGACCGACTGGGCGCGGCTCATGGCCTTCATGAGGGCGGCGCGTTCGATGCTGACTTTCATCGGTCGTCTACTCCGTATTTCGGGATGATCGGGCGCAAACGCTACGTCGTCGCCGCGCGCTATGCAAACCCCTTTGCGCGGTTTCCCGCCGGGTGTAGCGTCGTTGCATGAGCGAGCGATATATCGACCCGACGCGCGATCAATTCGGGGCCTTCGCGGCGCTGCCGCAGGACACGCCGATCGCGATGCTGAACCTCGTGCGGCTGCGCGAACGGACGGAGATGGACGGGCAGGAGATGAGCGGGCGCGCCGCCTATGCCCGCTATTCCGAGCTGACCGCGCCGATCCTGAAGCACGTCGGTGGGTCGGTGGCATGGTCAGGTGGGTTCGAGGCGACGCTGATCGGGCCGGAGGAGGAGCGGTGGGACCTGGTGTTCTTCGTGTCCTATCCGAATGCAGCCGCCTTCATCGAGATGATCCGGGATTCAGCCTATCAGAAGGCGGTGCGTTGGCGTCAGGCGGCGGTCGAGACCTCGCGCCTGATCCGGCTGCGGCCGGGGCAGGGCGGGGGCGGCTTCGGCTGAGGGGCGCGACAGGCACCACCTGTTCCAAACAGTTGCGCTATCGCGTCGTTTCGCGTGCGGCCCTGTCCAGCAACGCATCGACCGTGAAGCGAACGGCCTCGCGCGCCTGATCGGGCGAGGCGGCGGCGACGTCGATCATCGCGATCATCGCCTCCATCCCGGTCGCGGCGCAGAGGGCGCGGACCAAGCGGTCCTGCTGTTCGTCGGCCAGATCGGACTCGTGCTCGGCAAGAGCCTGCCGAAACATGGTGATGCGCCGCGCGCCGCGAGGCGGGGCCGTGCTGTCGGGCCGCCAGCTGCGCATCGTCGCGGCGATGAACTGGCGGAAGCCCGCCTCGTTGGACAGGGCGAGATCGAGGAAATAGAGGCAAATGGCCTGCAGCTTGCCGCGCAGGTCGGGGCAGTCGCGGACGATCTGGTCATAGGGCGCGACGGCGATGTGCAGGGCCGCCTCCGTCACCAGCAGGTCGGAATCGGGGAAGTATCGGTAGCTGGTCGCCTTGGACACGCCGTTGCGGGCGGCGGCGGCGGCGACCGTGACCGGCTGCCCCTCGTCCAGAAGCTGACGCGCACCGTCCAGAATGGCCTGCCGCGTGCGCGCGCGCTGCGCGGTGCGACCGGGGGAATCCGTCATTTCGTGGTCCTGCTCATGAGACTGTTGTCTTATATTGAGACTCATGTATCAATTCGAGTCGCAAACGTCAAACCAGGAGCATCGCCATGACGCAGGATCCCCGCACCTACAATGTCCTCAACATCCTGATGAAGTTTCACGCCTTTCCCGAGGATGTCGACGGCAAGTACTGCCTGGTCGAATGCGTCGTGCCGGTCGGGGCAGGGGCGCCGCCGAACCGCCATGCGGGGGAGACGGAGGGCTTCTTCGTGCTGGAGGGGCAGGTCGCGTTTCATGTGGATGGGGAGGATCGGATAACGGGGCCGGGGGAGTTCGTCTCGATCCCCGACGGGGCAATCCATGCCTTCCAGGCGATCGGGGAGGGGCCCGCGCGGCTGCTGATCCTCAATGCGCCGGGGCACATGCACAAGGCGTTCTTCACCCGCATCGGCACGCCGCTGCCCGAGGGGCAGACCACCTTGCCCGAGCCATCGGAGCCGGATCTGCCGACCGTGATGCAGGTTGCGCAGGAGGTCGGCATGTCGATCCCGGCGCCGCGATAGCACCACCGGGCGGGGTGGAACGGCAGGGCACGGCGTACGTTGAAAGAGTGAGACGACACCTTTCAGCAGGAGCCGCCGATGTACCGTCCCTTCTTCCTCGCCCTTCTTTGTTCCACGCCGCTGGCCGCGCAGACGGTCCCGGACGGCATCACCGGCACCTTCGATCGCTCGATCGAGGCGTGCGGTCAGGCACCGAGCATGGCGCGGGTGACAGTGTCGTCGGGCCATCTCGACCTCGCCTATGGTCGGGCCGAGGTGGAGGAGGTCGAACGGCAGGGCGACGCCGTCTTCCTGCGCACCACGCTGCGCGAGGAAGGTCAGGTCGAGCCGCGCGCCATCACCGAATATTACCGGATCGATGCCGCGGATGGGGATCGCATCCTGTTCAAGCGGGCGGAGGGCGAGCCGGTTGAGCTGATCCGGTGCAACACAGGTGCGTCGGCGGGCAGCGATCCGGCGCTCCGGCTGCTCTACGGCACGCGGGCCGGGGAGACGGTGACGGTGGTGGACCGCGAAGGGCTGGGCGGAGCGGAGGCGCGCATCGCGATCCGGCACATGCGCGGCGATGCGGCAGCCTATTGCCGGGACTATGCGCGTGACGAGTCCGAGGCGTGCATCGACGAAGTGATGGCGACGGTGGACGTGCCCGACGCGATCACCGCCGACTGCACGCAAGGTCAGTGGACCGATCCGCAGGGGCGACGGCTGCGGCTGGGCGAGGGGTCCGATCCGAACGGGACGCTCAACATCGTGGACAGGGCGACGGGGCGGCCGATAGGGGACAGCTTCGCCGCAGCGTATCCGGTGGCGGAGCGGGCGTGGCGCGCCCTGTGCCAGGCAGAGAGCGCGGGGGGCGGGCGGTCGTCCTATGCGCAGCTCGACCTGGCCGATTGCACGGTGATCGAAACGCTGAGCGAAAGCGATGGTGCGACCTGGCAATGCGACGGCTGGAACGGGCCGGACGGCACGGCAGATATCTTCGTCACGCGCGGAGACGGGCGGTACGATGTCGACCTGGGAGCGCGGGATGAAGCTTTCGTACCGGGCCTGCCGTTCAATCGCCTTGGCGAGACGGTGGAGTTCCGGGCCGATGCCGATGGCGAGCTGCAGGCGCTGATCGTGCGCTATCGCTATGACGACGCATCGCGGGCGAGCGAGCTGGCCGTCATCCGACCGGCACGGGATGGGGCGGCGTCCTGCTATGTCGCGCTGGTCGAACCGGGCGGCGTGACCGGGCAGAACGAGCGCGCGCGAGAGATCGCCGACACGATCGACGGGCGGAGCTGCCTGCCCAATACGTGATGAGCGGCACCGCGGCGTCGCGGTCGTGATCCAGCGTTTCAGTAGGCGAGCTTCGACGGGATAGCGGTACCGGCTTGGCGGCCGGAGGTAGACCGGCCTTCTGCACCCGAAAAGTTTTCGTTGCCGTAATGATGACAAATTGTCATCGTTACGTCGGGGAAACGAAAGAATCGGGTCACGTCATGTTCAAACCTCTGCTCTACACGCTCAGCCTCCTCGCCCTGCCAGCCGCCGCGGAAACCTGGATCATGGCCACGCCCTATGGCGACGGACTGTTCCAGACGCAGAACGTCCGCGACTTCGCCGAAATGGTCGAGGAACGCTCTGACGGGGCGTTGGTGATCGAGGTTCATTCCAACGCCTCGCTCTACGAACACGGGGCCATCGACGACGCGGTGGCGGGCGGCGAGATCGAAGCGGGGGAGGTGCTGCTGTCGGTGCTGTCGAGCGATGCGGCGGCCTATGGCCTGGACACGCTGCCCTTCTCTGCCACGGATTACGACGGTGCCGCCGAGCTGTGGGATGCCCAGCGCCCGCTGGTCGAGGCGCTGTTGGAGGCGCGCGGGCTTATGCCGCTCTACTCTGTGCCGTGGCCGCCGCAGGGGCTCTATACCCGCGAGGAGATCACCGACCCGGCTGAACTGCGCGGGCGGGCGCTGAGGACCTACAACGCCACGATGGACGTGCTGGCCGAGGAGTTGGACATGAGCGCGGTGCGGGTCGAGGTGAAGGACATTCCCGTCGCCATCGCGGCGGGCGAGCTCGACATGATGCTGACCTCGGCCACGACGGGCGTCGGGTCGGCAAGCTGGGACTACTTCCCCTATTTCTACGACATTCAGGCGTGGCTGCCCAAGAACATGGTCTTCGTGAACCGGGCTGCCTTCGACGCGCTGTCGCCGGAGGTGCAGCGGATCGTGCTCGACGCCGCGGCGGAGGCCGAGGCGGAAGGGACGATCTCGTCCATGATCGACGCGGTGGAGGCGGTGAAGACGCTGTTCGACAACGGCACGACCATCGTGACCTCGGACGGGGAGACGATCGAGACGCGCGACGGGCGGAGCGTGCGCAGCGTCGATCCGATGCTGTTGCAGGCGCTGGAGGCGGCCTCCGCCCGCGTTGCGCAACGCTGGCTGGAGGATGCGGGGTCCGAGGCGGACCTTGCCCGCGTGCTCCAGACGATGGGGGCTGGTGGCTGAGGCGCGGGGGGCGCCGGCCATCACTTGGGGGCTCCGCGGCACTTCCCGACGCGGAGCCCCTCTTTTTTTCGTTTCTTCGGGTGCTCATCCGGGATTAGCGTGCGACGCATGACCCGCCAGATCGTCACAGCGCCCGATCCCGTTCTCCATGCCGTCGCGGCCCCCGTCACCGGGTTCGGCACGTCCTGGCTGGAGGATCTCGTCGCCGACATGGCCCGCATCCGTCGGGAGATGGGCGGCGCGGGCATCGCGGCCCCGCAGGTGGGCGAAAGCGTGCGGATCTTCCTTCTCGACGCGCGGCGAACGGACGGGACGGTCGCGCCGCGACATGCCGGTATCGTGCCGATGGTCGTGGCCAATCCGGTGATCGAGGCACGGCACGGCGATCCGGAACCGGGCGAGGAGGGGTGCCTGTCCATTCCCGCCACGTTGAACGAGGCGGGACGCATCTCGGTCCGGCGGGTGCCGGTGATCGACTGGTCGGGGCAAGACATGCAGGGCGCGCCGATCGGCGGGCGGCTCGACGGGTTCGCGGCGCGCGCCTTCCAGCACGAACTCGACCATCTCGACGGTATCCTCATCACCGATCCTGCCCGCGACGCGATGTAGCGGGAACGCGAGGCCTCCCGTTAACGTTTGTAACCCGAGGGGCAGTATTGCGCCCCGCGTAGCGTAGACAGGAGATTGAGATGAAGAATTTGAACGGACACCGCATCGCCATCCTCGCCACCGACGGTTTCGAGCAATCGGAGCTTCAGGTTCCGCTGAAACAGCTCAAGGACGCCGGTGCCGAGGTGCATGTGGTCAGCCTGGAAGCAGGAGAGATCAAGGGCTGGGACGAGGATGACTGGGGCGACAGCGTCGCCGTGGACAAGACGCTCGATCAGGCCAATTCCGGCGAGTACGACGCGCTGGTCCTGCCGGGCGGGCAGATCAACCCCGACCTCCTGCGGGTCGAGGAGAAGGCGATCAAGTTCATCCAGGCCTTCGACCAGGAGGCCAAGCCGATCGCAGCGATCTGCCATGCACCGTGGCTGCTGATCGAGGCCGGTCTTGCCGATGGGCGGATGCTGACCTCCTACCCGTCGATCCGCACGGATCTGACCAATGCCGGGGCCGAGGTCGTGGACACCGCGGTGGTGACGGATCGCAATCTGATCACCTCGCGCAATCCCGGCGACCTCGACGCGTTCTGCGATGCGATCGCCGAGGCCGTGACCAAGACGCCCGCACAAGCCGCCTGAATCAGGCCGCACCGCCGGGGCGGGGTTGATTTGCCCTGCCCCGGCGTTACCTGCCCTGCGACTTCCAAGCAGGACATTCCATGACTCCCAACCCACTTGTCGGCCCCATCCTTTTCGCCCGGAACGCGACGGCGGATGCGGTGGAGATGGCCGTCTTCCTGGTCTGCCGGGAAGGCGACGTTCCGGCCGCCCTGGAAGCGGTCGAGGGCGAGGCGGGGTCGTGGCGTCACCTGACCACGCTGTTCGAGCATGACTTCTTCGCCGCGGACCTGCGGCTGATCAATCGGCCCGGCAACGGCTACGTGCTGGGGGGCGAGCGGATCGAGGTACAGACGGACCTGACCGGCGATGTCGCAGTGGCCTATGTCTCCTGCAATGGCGAGGAGGACGAGGACAAGGACTGGCCGGTCGAGAAGCGCGACGCGCTGTGGACCCGGCTGAAGCACGACCACGAGGAGCGGCCCTTTGCCCTGTTCCTGCATGGCGGCGACCAGATCTATGCCGACGACATCATGTTCTCCCACCCGCGCATCACCGAATGGGACGAGGCGGAGCCGGAGGACAAGGACGGGTTCGAGTGGACCGAGGAGATGGCGACGACAGCGGAGCGGCACCTGATCGCGCGCTATGTCGACCTCTACACCCATCCCGACATCTCGCACATGCTGGCGCGGGTGCCCTCGGTGATGATGTGGGACGATCACGACATCTTCGACGGCTATGGCAGCCATCCCGCGCCCAAGCAGGAGAGCGCGGTGGGCGCGGGCCTGTTCGGCATCGCCCAGCGCATGTTCAACCTGTTCCAGCGGGGCGAGGCCGAGAACATGGCGCCCTTCGGAGCGGGCATCGCCTTCGACGCGCCCGATTTCAGCGTGATCGCGCCGGACCTGCGCAGCGCGCGCACGCTCAAGCGGGTGATGAACGAGGCGGGCTGGGAGTGGTTCGAGCGAGAGATGTCGAAACGGCGCGACGGCAACCATTGCATCGTCATGTCCTCGGTCCCCGCGCTCGGGCCCCGGCTGAGCTGGGTGGAGTTCGCCATCGACACGTTCTGGCCGGGCACCAACCAGTATGAGGATGACCTGCGCGACCAGTGGCAGAGCCGCGCGCATCGCGATGCGTGGCGGCGCTTCCTGTCGATCCTGGTGCGCGAGGTCGAGCAGAACCACCAGCCGGTGACGCTCGTCTCAGGTGAGATCCATGTGGCGACGCGGGCGGAGATGAAGCTGAAGGACGGGAGCGTGATCCATCAGCTCGTCTCCTCGGGGATCAGCCACACGCCGCCGGGGACGGGCTATGCCCGGACATTGGGGGCGCTGGCGATGTTCGGGGAGGACCCGCTGTCGGGCTACCCTATCACGATCCGTCCGCCGGCCGGGCAGCGCACGCGCTACGTCTCGCAGCGCAACTACATGCGGCTGATGCGCGACGACGGAAAGTGGTCGGCGACGTGGGAGTTCGAGGAGGACGGGCGCTCGCCGCCGCTGGCCTTGTAGGGGTCAGCCTCGCATCGGCGGGCCGCGGTGCGGCGATCCGACATTCGATCATGGCACTTTATGCCGGCCAAGTCCGTACGACCGACCCATGTTGCGCCTTCATCAGCCAAATCGCCGTGCCGGGGGGCGGGTCACGCCGTAGGCGTGCCTGCGGCACGACCGATGCGCGGCGGTGCTGCGCAGCTCGACTCCGCGCGCGACATGTGCGCCGGAACGATTGATAAACAGACGCTCAACTCGGGCCCGCGCTGGCTCTACCGCCGCTTCGCCAGCTGCACCGCGAGAATTCCGCCCATGATGACGGCCACGCCCGCCATGTCGCGCCAGCCGAGCGCCTCGCCCAGCAGCAGGCTGGCGATCGCGACGCCGAGGAAGGGGTTGAGGAAGTGGAAGGTCGCCGCGCGCGTCGCCCCGATGCGGCGGACCAGCGTGAACCACGTCACCGTGGCCAGCAGGCCCGGCACCAGCGTGGTATAGGTGAAGGCGGCGACCAGCCGCCAGTCCCAGTCGATCACCCAATCCTCGATCACGAGGCTGAGCGGCAGCAGCGCGGCGGAGCCGACCAGCATCTGCAGCCCCACCACCATGATGACGTTGTCCCCGCCCGACGCGCCGCGCACCAGCAGCGTGGCGGCGGTCAGCGCCAGGACGCCCAGCACCACGATAGCGACGCCCACCGGATCGGCCCCGCCGCCGAGGCGCGACCCCATGATCAGAAGCACGCCCGCAAGGCCCGCGATCAGGCCGAGCGTCGCCACGCGGCCCAGACGCTCGCCCCGCACGGCATTGGCGGCGGCGACCAGCAGGGGCAGCAGGCTCGCGATGATGACGGCGAGGGAGGCTTCGATGAACTGCGCGGCCCAGAAATTGCCGCCGAGATAGATGACGTTCTGCAGCAGGCCGAAGCCGATCACGGCCTGCCATTGCGACCGCGTCAGCCGCGCCGACTGTCCCAGCGCACGGGCGATGCCGACCGCCAGCAGGCCGGAAATGGCGAAGCGTACGCCGAGGATGGCAAAGGGCGGCGCGTATTGCACCGCGATCTTGGCGGAGGTGAAGGCCGACGACCACATGGCCGCGAAGGCCACGCCCATTCCGATGGCCTTGATATCCATGCCGCCTCCTGCTCTCGTGCCGTGATCAAGCAGGGACGACGGGGTGGGGTCAACCGCATGAATGTATCGGATACGGTCCGGGCGCGCCGCTCGGTCCGGGCGTTTCTAGACCGGGATGTCGATGCGGAGCGTTTGACCGAGCTGATCGCGCTCGCCGCACGCGCGCCCTCGGGCGGCAACCTGCAGCCTTGGCACGTGCACTTGCTGACGGGCGATGCGATGAACCGGTTCCGGGCGATGATGGAACCGCGGCTGGCGGCGGGGGAGGCCGATGCGCCGGAATACCCCGTCTATCCGCCGAAGCTGGAGGAGCCCTATCGCACCCGCCGGTTCGCCGTGGGGGAGGGGATGTATGCGCGCCTCGGCATTCCGCGGGAGGACAAGGCCGCGCGGCTCGACTGGTTCCGGCGCAACTGGCGCTTCTTCGACGCGCCCGCGGGCCTGTTCCTGTTCGCGGACCGGCGCATGGGGGCGGCGCAGTGGTCGGACATGGGCGGGTTCCTGCAGACGCTAATGCTGCTCTTGGTGGAGGAGGGGCTTGCCTCCTGTCCGCAGGAGGCCTGGGCGGTGCAGCACACGGTGGTGTCGAAGTTCTGCGGTGCACCGGACGGGCAGATGTTGTTCTGCGGGCTCGCCATCGGCTATGCCGACCCGGACCACGCGCTGGCCGGGTTCGAGACGGAGCGCGCCCCTCTGGATGACTGGTTCACGCATCATGACTGACGCGCCCAAGGCCGTGATCTTCGACATCGGCAACGTGTTGATCGAATGGCAGCCCGAGCGGCTCTATCTCCAACTGATGCCGGAGGCGGAGGTGCAGCGCTTCTTTGCCGAGATCGATCCGCACGCGATGAACGACCGGATCGACCGGGGCGCGCCGTTCCGGCAGACGATCATGGATTGGGCCGAGGCGCATCCGGACTGGGGCGACATGATCCGGCTGTGGTACGATCGCTGGATCGAGATGGCGCGGCCCGCCATCGATGACAGCATCGCGATATTGCGACAGTTGCGGGCGGACGGGGTGCCGTGCTTCGCGCTCAGCAATTTCGGGGTGGACAGCTTCGCCTATGCCGAGACGCAGTATCCGTTTCTGACGGAGTTCGACCGCCGCTACATATCGGGCCACATGCGGATGGCGAAACCGGACGCGGAGATCTATGCCGCGGTGGAGGCGGATTGCGGCCTGTCCGGCGCGGAGCTGCTCTTCATCGACGACCGGGCGGACAACATCGCGGCGGCGGATGCGCGCGGTTGGCGCACGCATCTGTTCACCACGCCCGACCGGCTGGCCCCCGCGCTGCGGGCCGAGGGGCTGCTTCAGTAGGACCAGCCATAGGTGAGGTAGGCCGCGTTACGCCCCGGATTGCGGTCGTAGATCCCGGCATTGGACAGGTGCGACACCGACAGGCCGATGCGGGACGTCTCGCTCAAGCCGACGCTGAGGCCGATGCGGCTGCGGAAGTTCACCACGCCCCCGAGGTCATAGACGTCGTCACCTTCCTCGTAGAGGCCGGGCATCAGGCTCAGCTCCATGCGCACCGCGCCGAAATCGCGCAGGATGCGGCCGCCGCCGCCGACCCAGACGCCGCCGGTGCCGTCGACCTCCGCCGCGGCGCCGAGGCCGTAGGAGAAGCCCAGCACGTTGCCCTCCGTTTTCTGCTGCCACAGCGCCTCCAACGCGATTTCCGTCTCGTCGCCATCGTCGAGCACGCCGACCGAGCCGAGGCCGAAGGTCCATTCCTGCGCGGTGGCGGGCAGGGCGAGGCAGGCGGTCAGGATGAGGGCGAGGGTCGTGCGCATGGTCGGTCTCCGTCGGGGGCGTGTGGACCGAGCTTAACCCGTCCGCGTAAGCGATCAATCGCCATCGGCGGTTTTCCGCCTGACGTGACCCTTGCGCCGCAGGGGGAATCCGCCTATGCCGCGCCGGTCCGCGCGTGGCGCGCGGCAGAGGTCATCCGCGACCCTCTATAAAAAACGGAAAGGATCACTCATGTCCCGTGGATTTCTCATCGGTGTGGCCTCTATGGCCGCCGTCGTCGTCGCTTCCAACATCCTCGTCCAGTACCTCTTGGGCGACTGGCTGACCTGGGGAGCGTTCACCTACCCGGTCGCGTTTCTCGTCACCGACCTGACCAACCGCCTGATGGGGCGGGAGGCCGCGCGCCGCGTGGTGCTGACCGGCTTTGCCGTCGGCGTCGCCTGCTCGCTGATCGGCAGCCAGATCGAGGGCGAGTTCGGGCCGCTGGTCAGCCTGCGCGTGGCGCTCGGCTCCGGCATCGCGTTCCTGACGGCGCAACTGGTCGATGTCGTGATCTTCGACCGGCTGCGCGACCGCGACTGGTGGCGTGCACCGCTCGCCTCGACGCTAGTGGGCTCGACGCTCGATACGGCGCTGTTCTTCTTCATCGCGTTCTCGGGCGCGCTGGTCTTCCTCGACCCCGCGCAGCCGAACGGATGGGCGCGCGAGGCGGTGCCGCTGCTGGGTACCGGGCCGATGCTGCCGCTGTGGGTCAGCCTCGCCATTGCCGACTGGGGCGTGAAGCTGGGGCTCGCTGCCCTCGCCCTGATCCCGTTCCGGGCGATTTCGCGACACGCGAGGGCTTGATTTACCTCTCCGATCTGCCAACCTGACAGGTGAACGAAGCAGCAGAAAGGAGGTGATCCGATGTCGAGTGAGATGTTGGAGCAGGTGGTCGGGTTCAAGCGCGAGGTTCGTCTCTGACGGGGCAGTCCCCGTGGAACGGTTCACGCTCAGGTCGATGACCTCCGGTCATTCGCCCCAGCTCACGTTACAGGAATAGGCAGGGGCCCCCATCCGGGGCCCCTGTTTTTTGGACGGGATACGATCATGCCCCTGCGCATCAACGACCGCATCACGCTGGAGGACTGGGAACTGACCGAGCAGTTCACCCGCGCCTCCGGCCCCGGCGGGCAGAACGTCAACAAGGTCTCGACCGCCGTGGAGCTGCGCTTCGAGGCGGAGCGCTCGCCGCACCTGCCGGGCGACGTGAAGGCGCGGCTGCGACGGATCGCGGGGCGCAAGTGGACCAAGGACGGCGCGCTGATCGTGACAGCGGAAAAGCACCGGTCGCAGGCGATGAATCGCGAGGAGGCGGAGCGCAAGCTGGTGGACATGATCCGCGCGGCGCTGGTGAAGCCCAAGCGGCGCATCCCGACCAAGCCCACCCGCGCCAGCCAGCGCCGCCGGATCGAGGCGAAGAAGGCGACGGGGCAGAAGAAGGCGCTGCGCGGGAAGGTCGATCCGTCCTAGCGGCCCAGCCGAAGCGCCAGCGGGACCAGCCCGGTCAGCACGAACAGCCGCAGCACGTGGTGGGCGGCGACATAGGCGGGGTCCGCGTCGAGCAGGACCGCCATGGCGGCCATCGTCTCCACACCGCCGGGCGCGAAGGCGATCAACACCTGCATGACCGGCAGGCCGGTGACGGCGGTGACGGCGAAGGCTCCGATCATGGCGAGCGCCACCGACAGCGTCGTGAGCACCAGCGCCGCCCCGGCGGCGGCCCGCAAAGTGGCGAGTTTCGCCCCATCGAAGCGGGTGCCGATCAGCGTGCCCATGACGAGGAAGGCCGGGACCGACAGCCAGAGCGGGACGCCCCCGTGGACGATCCCCGCACCATGCGCGATCGCCGACACGCCCATGCCGCCCAGCAGCAGCGCGGCGGGCACCCCGGCGCGTTGCAGCCCCCAACCGGCGAGGGCTGCGCAGAGGATGGTCGCGACGAGGGCGGGCAGCGGCAGCGGGGCCGCGACTTCACCGGCCGTGCCGGGAACGCCGCCCAGCATCACCACCACGGGCACCAGCAGCGTCAGGGCCAGCAGGCGCAGGCTCTGCACCACCGTCACGGTGCCGACATCGGCCCGGACGTCGAGCCCGAGGCCGAGCACGTAGCTCAGATGACCCGGGGAGGCGGCGAGCACGGATGTGCGCCAGTCGAAGCGGAAGATGCGCGCCACGGCGAAGGCCCCGCCGAACAGGATCGCCGTCACGACGACAGGCATGGCGAGCACGCTGAACGGCCAAGTGCGCGCGGCCTGCAAGGTCTCGGGCGTGACACCGGACCCCATGCCGATCCCGATGACGATGAAGGCGGTGTTGCGCAGGGCGACGGGCATGTGCAGTCGCACGCCCATGACGGCGGCGAGCGTCACGAGGATCGCGGGGCCCATCAGCACCGGGGCGGGAAAGCGCAGTGTCGTGGCGATCGCGGCGCCCACCGCGCCGATGGCGAGGGCCGTCAGGGTTCGGACCGTGGTGTCGCGCATGATGTCCTTTCGAGGCTGCCCGCCAGAATGTAGTACGCAACGGTATACCGCAAAGCTGACCCGAACCTGTCTCGGTAGGTTGGTCGCTCATCTCCCTGACATGTCGCATGCGTCATTGTCTGAGCGGCCGGTTTCGGTCAGCCTGCGCGCAGACATCTGACAGGGAGGCTCCCATGAAAACCCGTGCCGCACTCGCCATCGAGGCGGGCAAACCGCTCGAAGTCACCGAAGTCAATCTCGACGGTCCGCGCGAGGGCGAGGTCCTGGTCGAGATCATGGCCACCGGAATCTGCCATACGGACGAGTTCACCCGCTCGGGCGCGGATCCCGAAGGAATCTTCCCCGCGATCCTGGGCCACGAGGGTGCCGGCATCGTGCGCGAGATCGGGCCGGGCGTGACCTCGTTGAAGCCGGGGGATCACGTGATCCCTCTCTACACCCCCGAATGTCGGGAGTGTGAATACTGCCTGCATCCCAAGACCAACCTGTGCCAGTCGATCCGCAGCACGCAGGGGCAGGGGCTGATGCCGGACGGCACCTCGCGGTTCACCACGCTCGATGGCGATCCGGTGTTTCACTACATGGGCACCTCGACCTTCTCGAACTTCACCATCATGCCCGAGATCGCGGCGGCGAAGATCCGGGAGGACGCGCCCTTCGACAAGGTCTGCTATATCGGCTGCGGCGTGACCACGGGCATCGGCGCGGTCATCAACACCGCGAAGGTCGAGATCGGTAGCCGTGCCATCGTCTTCGGCCTCGGCGGGATCGGGCTGAACGTCATCCAGGGCCTGCGGCTGGCGGGTGCGGACCAGATCGTCGGCGTGGACCTCAACGACGACAAGAAGGCGATGGCCGAGCGGTTCGGCATGACCGATTTCGTCAATCCGTCCGAGGTGGAGGAGGACCTGGTGCCCTACCTCGTCAACCTGACCAAGGGCGGGGCCGACTACACGTTCGACGCGACCGGCAACGTGAAGGTGATGCGTGACGCGCTGGAGAGCGCGCACAAGGGTTGGGGCGAAAGCATCATCATCGGCGTGGCGCCGGCGGGGGCCGAGATCTCGACCCGTCCGTTCCAGCTGGTCACCGGGCGATCCTGGCGCGGTACGGCCTTCGGCGGCGCGCGGGGCCGGACGGACGTGCCCAAGATCGTGGATTGGTACATGGACGGGAAGATCGAGATCGACCCGATGATCACCCACAAGCTGAGCCTCGACGAGATCAACAAGGGATTCGATCTGATGCACGCGGGCGAGTCGATCCGCGCTGTCGTCGAGTACTGAGACGAAAATGCCCTTCCCGCCGGATCGTCTGGCGGGAAGGGCAGATACGAGACGCGACACTGGCCCTGCCGCCCCTCGGGGAGAGATTCGAGCATATGCCCAGACGTAGGGCAAATGCTACAAGATTCTTACGAGGCCGTAGTCTCGGCGGGAGGTGGTTCTGCCGCGGCGGGCTGTTCGCGCTGCCAATAGCGGGGCGCGCGCTCAATCTCTCGGTTCAAGAGTGCGCCGAACAGGATTACGAAGGAACTGACGAAGAACCACATCATCAGCGCCGCGACCGCGCCGATGGAGCCGTAGACCTCGTTGTAGTTGCCGAAATTGGACAGGTAGAACGAGAAGGCGACCGAGGCGGCCATCCACAACAGCGCCGCGACGATGCTTCCGAAGGACAGCAGCGGCAGCCGCTCCCCCCGCCGGTTCGGGCCGTAGCGGTAGAGGATCCCGATCGCGAGCGCCATCGCCCCGAGGCCCAGCGTGTAGGTCAGCAACGTCACCGTGGTCTCGATCCCCTGCCGGATCGGCAAGGCGGCGAACAGCACCGGCAGCGCGACGAGCATCAGAAGGGCGAAGATCACGATCCCCACCAGCGTCAGCGTCAGCGCGATCGCCGTGACCGTGTGGCGGAGGAAGGTGCGCCGCTCGCGTTCCATGAAGACGAGATTAAGGCCCTGGAGCATGGCGTTCGATCCCGCCCGCGCGGCCCAGAGGGTGAAGGCGATGGACATCAGGCCCCGCCAGCCGTTCTGCGTCTGCCCCTCGGACATGATACCGATGAGCTGCGTCTCGATCAGCTCGTAGGCGCTGTCGGGCAGGAACCCCTCCAGCCGGCTCATGTGGATCAGGATGACGGTGGGGTCGGAGACGTAGCCGTACATCGCGATCAGGAAGACGAGGAACGGAAAGATGGATAGCGTGGCGAAGAAGGCCATGCCGCCGGAGGCGAGGAACAGCGAGCGTTCCCCGACCCCTTCGGCGATGCGCATGAACGTAGCCCACCAGTCGCGCCAGCGCAGCCGGTAGACGGGCCGGAGCCCGAATGTCAGCCGTGGGTTCATCCCCTCGTCATGAGCTGAGGCCGTAGTAGTTCAGCAAGGTGCCCGATCCCTTGGTCGTCAGGATATCCTCGTCGAACACGTCGGGGGCGGAGCTCACCTGCTCCTGCGTGCAGTCGAGATGGCCCTTGGGTGTTTCCCAGTTGACCGAGGCGAGCTTGTCGATCGGCATCAGGACCTGGCGTTCGGGCAGGAAGGAGCCGGTCTCCACCACCAGGAAGGCGACGCGCATCGTCGTGGTGTCGATCACGATGTCGAGCACGCGCCCCGCCGGGCCGTCGTTGAGGTCGAGTTCCAGGTTCTTGAAAGTGGAGCCCGCGCGCAGGTCGCCCAGACGCTCGGGGATCGTGGTCGCGACCAGTTCCTTGACCGCTTCGACGGCCGAACCGGGCTTGTGCTCGATCCGCTCCGCCGCGCCGAGGGCCGCGCGATCCATCTCCACCGGCCAGGTGCCCGCGTCGAAATCGGGCTGGCCGAAGGCGGAGACGGGCAGCGCCACGAGACCGAGGTTCAGCAGACCGTCGAGATTGGCGGCCACTTTCTGCACGGCATACGACCCGTCGAGATAGACGCCGGCAACCTTCGCCTTGTCGCCGTCGGGCGTGGTGGTGCTGAGCGTGGTGAGATCGTGAAGTTTGACGAACATACGGTTGGGTCTCCTGTCGGTGATCCGGGTCCGGCCCTACAGCCGGTCGGTGGAAAAGGTGTCGCACGCCCCGACCGATCCGGTGCGGTAGCCCTGGTCGAACCAGCGCATGCGCTGTTCGGACGTGCCGTGGGTGAAGCTGTCGGGCACGACGTAGCCCTGCTGGCGGCGTTGCAGCGCGTCGTCGCCGATGGCGGAGGCGGCGTTCATGGCCTCCTCGATATCGCCGGGCTCGAGGCTGTCGAAGCGGGCGTCGGCATGGTGCGCCCAGACGCCGGAATAGCAGTCGGCCTGCAACTCAAGCCGCACGGTCAGCCGGTTCGCCTCGACCTGCGAGACCTGCTGGCGGCGCTGGTTCACCTGAGGCAGCGTGCCGGTGAGATTCTGCACGTGGTGCGCGACCTCGTGCGCTATCACGTAGGCCTTGGCGAAATCGCCGGTGGCGCCGAGCTGACGCTCCATCACGTCGAAGAAGTCGAGGTCGATATAGATCTGCTCGTCGCCGGGGCAGTAGAATGGCCCGACCGCAGCCGAGGCCGTGCCGCAGGCCGAGCGCACGGCGCCGGTGAACAGCACCAGCGTCGGTTCGGCATAGCTGGAACCCGACTGCGAGAAGAGCGATCCCCACACCTCCTCGGTATCGGCGAGGGTGACGGCGACGAATTCCTCGGCAGCGTCGTCGATCTCGTTCGGGCCCGAGGATTGTTGCTGCGGGGCCGGGCCGCCACCGACCAGCCCGCTATCGAGCAGGGGACGCGGGTCGAACCCGAAGATCAGACCCGCGAGCACGACGACCACGACCCCGATCCCGCCGCCCGCGACAGCCACGCCGCGACCACCGCCCCGACGATCGGAAATATTCGTGCTGGTTCTGCGGCCACGCCATTTCATCGTCGGGACATCCTTCTGCCGTCTTCTGCCGTTTCCCGCGAACACTTATCGCGCTGCCAGGTTTTGACCACGTTTCCGACATGCTTTCGTACGCCTGCGCACTATGATTGATGGATCGCTTTTGCGATAAGGACGCGAAGGCATCCATTGGGAGTGAATGACGCAGATGACGAAACAACTGATGATTTACGAGCGGGCCGTTCCGGTCTCTTCCGAAACGCATCGCGACTGGTCGATCCAGGCCGGGCGCAGCTACGGCTTCGCGAAGGAGATCAACTCCGTCCCGCTGCTGGCTGCCGAGTTCGCCGCCGCGGCCGCCGATCACACCATCGTCTTCGCCGGTGAGGGCGACGCCGTGTTCCCCTCCGTGATCCTGGGCCAGCGCGACGGGCACAATGCCTTCGTCGGCGGTGACGACGCGTGGAAGGGTGGCTACATCCCCGCCTTCCTGCGCCGCTATCCCTTCGTCTTCGCCTCCACCGAAAACAATTCGCAGTTCACGCTGTGCATCGACGAGGAATTCGACGGCTTCAACACCGACGGCAAGGGCGAGCGCCTGTTCGATGCGGAAGGCAACCGGACCGAGTATCTGGAGAAGATGCTGAAGTTCACCTCCGACTACCAGGCGCAGTTCAACCGGACGCAGCTCTTCGCCAAGCGTCTGGCCGACCTGGACCTGCTGGAGCCGGCGCAGGCGCAGTTCCGCGATGCGGACGGCAAGCAGAGCAGCCTGACCGGGTTCAAGACCATCAAGCGCGACGCGCTGCGCCAGGTCGCGGGCGACACGCTGGCCGAGATGGCGCGGACGGACGAGCTGGAGCTGTGCTACCTGCACCTGCACTCGCTGACCAACCTGCAGAAGCTGGGTCGCAGCGACGCCTGATCCCGTTTCGGTGCGCGCCGCTTGGCATTCGCGGCGCGCACCATACCTGCCTTCGTGAAGCATATTCGCGAAGGAGACCGACATGCCCACCCCCGCACAGAAAGCCCCCGCCCTCGACGTCGCGCTGACCGCCGGCGGCCGCTGGGACGCGCACGCGCAGGCGCCCGACACGTTCACCGTCATCATCTTCTACCGCGGCAAGCACTGCCCGATCTGCCGCGATTACCTGAAGGCGGCGAGCGGAATCATCGGGGACTATGCCGATTTCGGCGCGCACATGATCGCGGTCTCGATGGACAGCGAGGAGCGCGCGAAGGCGTCCTACGAAGAATGGGACCTCGGCGGCTTGCCCATCGGCTACGAGATGACCGAGGCGCAGGCCCGCGACTGGGGCCTGTTCCTGTCGTCCAAGCGCGAAGGGTCGGAGGAGCCGGACCTGTTCTCGGAGCCCGGGCTGGCGGTCCTCGATCCCGAGGGCAAGGTCGTGTTCACCCATGTGCAGAACGCGCCGTTCACCCGGCCGGACCTGGAGAAGCTGCTGAGCGGGCTGAAGTTCATCCACAAGAACGATTACCCGATCCGCGGGACGGCGGGGTAATCGGCTGGTTGGCAATAGCCGCGCATCGACAGGCCGCGGCGCGGCGATCTACCCTACGAGCATGGCACTTAATGCCAGCCACGACCGCACGACCTCCCAGCAACGCGCCTCCATCGACCAAATCGCCGTGCCGGTGGGCGGGTCACGCTGGAAGCGTGCCTGCGGCACGACCGATGCGCGGCGGCCTTCGGCCTTGATTCCGCGCTGTGGCGGTACCGACGCTGTTACCGCATCCGCCTGAGATAGACGTAATAGGCTCCCTCGCCCCCGTGCCTTCGGTGGGCGGGGGCGACCTGCAGGACCAGCGGACCGAGCGGTGGCAGGCGCAGCCAGTGCGGCACCTGGTGACGCAGCACCCCGTGGCGTTCGGGGATGATCGCGTCCTCCGCTCCGCGTTTCCCCTTGCCGGTGATCACCAGCAGCAGCCGCGCGCCGTTGGAATGGGCGCGCAGCACGAAGCCGCGCAGCCGGTCGTGGGCGGCGGCGACGGTCATGCCGTGGAGGTCGAGCCGGGCATCCGGGCGCAGGTTGCCGCGCACCATCTTCTCGAAGGCGCGACGGTCCATCGCCAAGGCCTCGCGGCCCGGTGGTGGGGCGGGATCGAAGCCCGTGCGCGGCCCCGGCCGACCCTCGGGGCGCAGGGTGATGCCCTTCGGCCGCACCTTCGGTTCGGGGATCGGAGACATTTCCTCCCGCGCATCGTCAGGCGGCGTCGGCGCGGTTTCGTTCAGGGGGGAGGTGCTGTCGGCCACGCGGGACCACAGCTCCCGCTCCTCTGCGCTGAGCTTGCGGCGACGGCGGGGCATCAGTCGCCCTCGACCAGCGCGCGCGGCATCAGCACGACCATGCGCCCGCCTGCGCGCTGTCGTCCGGCGAGCGCGTAGGCCGCCTCTCCCGAGCCGAAGAAGATGTCGGCGCGCTGAGCGCCCTTGACCGCCGCGCCGACATCCTGCGCGACCATCAGGCGCGTAAGCGGGCCTTCCGCCGTCTCCGTCTCCAGCCAGACCGGCAGGCCGAGCGGCACCGCGTCCGGGTCGACTGCGATGCTGCGCCCGGCACTGACAGGAACGCCCATCGCGCCTACAGGCCCGTGATGTGTCCCCAGCCCCTCGACCGCGCGGAAGAAGATGAAGCTGGGATTGCGGTGCAGAACCTCACGCCCGATGGCGCCGTTTTCCTGCACCCAGGCCCGGATCCCCCCGGCGGAGACGCGGTGCGCGGGCAGCAGCCCCGCCTCCGCCATGTAGCGCCCGACCGAGCGATAGGGGTGGTTGTTGCGCCCGCCGAAGCCGACGCGCAAGATCGAGCCGTCCTGCAGGAGCAGCCGCCCCGACCCCTGGACGTGCAGGAAGAACGCGTCGACCGGATCGTCGAGCCAGGCGATCTCCAGCCCCCGGCCCGCGAGCGCGCCGCGCTCGATCTCGGCCCGTGTCAGCCAAGGCTCCGACCGGCCCGCGATCTCGGGCGGTCGGCGGTAGAGCGGGTAGCGGAAACGCTCGGTCCGGCGGCGGCTGGCCTGCAATTCCGGCTCGTAATAGCCGGTGAAGAGCGGCTCCGCCCCGTCCTCGATCAGCACGGGGCGAAAGCCCGTCTCGAAGAAGATGCGCGGATCGAGGGCCGCGCGACCGGCCGCGCAGAGGCCCTGCCAGTCCTCCGCCGGGATCAGGTCGCCGGTGGCGGAGCGGTCGCAGCTTTCCAGGAAGGTATCGAGGGCGGCACGGTGATCGTCCTGCCGCCAGCCGGAAAGGTCGGAGAAATCGAGCAGGCTGCGCATCACCTCTGCCCGTGCGGGGACGAGGGCGACGAGCAAAGCCAGCGCCGCGGCGGCCGGGAGGCGGCAGCGGCGCACGGGTTCACCCTTCGGTCGCGACGAGCAGCCAGTTGGGGTTCTCGGACCCCATGACGCGGCTGAAGGTCCAGACATCCGTCTGCCGCTTGACGGCCTGCGGATCGCCCTCGACCACCTCGTTCGCGGCGTTGCGCACCACGCTCGTCAGCTCACCCACGAAACGCAGGGTGATGTCGCCGACATTGTCGATCTCGTCGAATTTCGCGTCCTTCAGCGTGACCTCGCGGACGCCGATGAACTCCGCCTCGACGCTGAGGCCCGCCTCCTCGCGCTGCTCGACAGCCTGCTCGAAGCCGCGATAGGTGTCGGGCGCGAGGAATTGCTGCAGCGTGTCGAGATCGCCTTTCTCGTAGGCCATCAGGATCATTTCGTAGGCCTGGCGCGCGCCGGCCATGAACTCGGTCAGGCTGAAATCGGGCTCGACCCGCTTCATCTGCGTGAGGGCCTGTCCGCTATCGCTGTCAGGATCGACGTGGTCGGAGATGTCGCGATCCGGCCCGCCTTCGATCACCTCGAACGGATGGTCGTCGCGGCGCGAGGGCGCGGGCGCGTTCACCTGCTGAGGGTCGGGCTCGTAGCCCTCGCGCGTGCCGAGCACGCTGCGCAGCTTGAGCACCAGGAAAGCGGCCACACCTGCCAGAACCAGTAGATACACCATCGGTCGCCGCGTCCCCCCGCTTGTCCATCTGCCCGCCATCGGTGGCAGGATCCGAATTAACGCATATCTAGGGGTCCAAAGGGGTCGAGTCCATGCGGCAGCACGGTCGCGCGCGCCCAAGGAGGCGAAATGTACATATTTCTCGCGTTGTTGATCGTCCCGATCATCGAGATCGCGCTGTTCATCCAGGTCGGCGGGCTGATCGGCCTGTGGCCGACGCTGCTCACCGTCATCCTGACCGCGATCGCGGGCACCTGGCTGTTGCGCTCGCAGGGGGGCGACGCGCTGCGGCGCCTTCAGAACATCCTGCGCGAGGGGGGTGATCCGCGTGGTCCGCTGGCGCATGGCGCGCTGATCCTGGTGGCCGGGATCGTGCTGCTGACGCCGGGATTCTTCACCGATGCGATCGGCTTCGCGCTGCTGATCCCGGCGGTGCGCGGTGTGGTGATCCGCGAACTGGCCAAGCGGGTGCGGGTCGTCGGCACCTCGCAACCGCGCGACGCGGGACGGGGCGCGCGCCCTGCGAACGAGGCGGTGATCGACGGCGAATACGAGGTCGAGCTGCCGCCCGAGGGCGCGCCGCGCGGCAATTCGGGCTGGACCCGGCCGCGCGAATAGCGTGTCGCGGCCTTGCCGTTGTGATGCGCCGCCCGCTCTGCTAGAGCCGGGGACGACAGATTTTTCTCAACAAAAGGTGCGTCATGGCAGACGAGACTCCGCAGGAAAACGGCGCGGCGGAACCGCAGGTCCAGCCCTCCGTCAAGATCCGCAACCAGTACGTGAAGGATGTCTCGTTCGAGAACATCTCGGCTCAGAAGGGCACGCCCGTCACCAGCGCGCCGCAGGTGCGGGTCGGGGTGAACCTCGACGCGAAGAAGGCCGCGGGCGAGGGCGACAACTACGAGGTCGTGCTGACGCTGAAGGTGAACGCCGAGGCCGACGGCCAGCCGGTGTTCCTGATGGAGCTCGACTATGCCGGGATCTTCGAGATCGCGAACGTGCCGCAGCAGCAGCTGCACCCGTTCCTGCTGATCCAGTGCCCGACCATGCTGTTCCCCTTCGCGCGCCGTATCGTCAGCGACATGACCCGCGATGGCGGCTTCCCGCCGGTGAACGTCGATCCGATCGATTTCATGCAGCTCTACCGGGCCGAGCTTCAGCGTCGTCAGCAGGCGCAGGACGCCTCGCCGGACACGACGGGCACCGCCTGATTTGAGATTCCGCATCGCCGGGCGGGGCTCGGCGATGCGTTTCGCACTTCAGGGTGCGAAATCGGCCCAGAACGCGGCCTCTCCCAGCTTTTCGACGAAGGCGTCATGCGCCGCCTTCTCCGCATCGCTCAGCCGCGAGGGCAGGGCGCGCGGACGCGGCGGCGGCGTCCAGTCGGCGGGGCCGCCGCTTTCCTCCCCCCCGGTTCGGACGACCGACAGGCTGAAATCGGGCTGACGTCCGCCCACGAGCTCCAGATAGACCTCGGCCAGGATCTCGGAATCGAGCAAGGCCCCGTGCTTCGTCCGCGCCGAGTTGTCGATGCCGAACCGGCGGCACAACGCATCGAGCGAATTCTGCGCGCCAGGATAGCGGCTGCGCGCGATGGCCAGCGTGTCGATGGCCTGCGCCATCGGCAGTTGCGCAGCCTTCATCCATTTCAGCTCGGCATTCAGGAACTTCATGTCGAAGGCGGCATTGTGGATGACGAGACGGCTGTCGCCGACGAAATCGAGGAACTCCTGCCCGATCTGGCGGAAGGTCGGCTTGTCGGAGAGGAACTCTTCGCTCAACCCATGCACGGCGAAGGCCTCCGCCGGCATGTCGCGTTCGGGGTTGATGTACTGGTGATAGGTGCGGCCCGTCGGCATGTGGTTGAGCAGCTCGACCCCGCCGATCTCGACGATCCGGTCGCCCTGCAGCGGGTCGAGGCCCGTGGTCTCTGTGTCGAGGACGATCTCACGCATGATGGCTGCTCCTGATCTCGGCAAGGATGGCGCGGACCTGCGCGCGCGCCGGGTCCAGCCCTCGGCTCGTGTCGATGACGTGATCCGCCTGCGCCCGTTTCTGCGCGTCCGGCACCTGCTTGGCAAGGATCGCCTCGAACGCGGCCTCGGTCATGCCGGGCCTGGCGAGGACGCGGGCGCGCTGGACCTCAGCCGGGGAGGAGACGACGACCAGCGTGTCGAAGGCGTCGGCCTGCCCGGTCTCGAATAGCAGCGGGATGTCGTAGAGCACGATATCCGCTTGCGTATCATGGGCGAAGGCGGCGCGGTTGGCGGCAACGAGGGGGTGAACGATCCTCTCGATCCGCTGCAGCAGGGTGGTGTCGGCGAGGATAGCCGTACGCAGCACAGTCCGGTCGATGCCGGTGGGCGATGCGGCCTCCGGTAGCAAAGCGCTCAACGGTTCTACCGCTGCGCCGCCTGCGGAATAGAGTTCGTGGACGGCGGCATCCGCATCCCAGACCGGTACGCCTTCCTCGGCGAACATCGCCGCAGTGGTGGACTTGCCCATGCCGATGGAGCCGGTCAGCCCGATCCGATGCGGGATCATGCCGCCTGCACGGCGCGGCGCAGCTCGGCATCGACCTCGGGATCTCGACCGAACCATTGGCGGAAACCGGGGGCGGCCTGATGCAGCAGCATTCCCAGCCCGTCCACGGTGCGCAGGTTGTTGGCCGCCGCCTCCGCCAGGAAGGGCGTGATGAGCGGACTGTAGACGATATCGGTCACGACCGCGTCGCCATGCGCGGCGGTGAAGCTAAGATTGAGCGGCGGTTGCCCGGTCATGCCGAGCGAGGTCGTGTTCACGATGGTCATCGCCCCGGCCATCGCGTCGGAGGCGCGGTTCCAGTCCACGACCGTCACACGTGCGCCGTACTGATCCTTCAGCCCATCGGCCCGCTGCCGCGTGCGGTTGGCGATGCGGATCTCGGGTGCGCCGGCATTCATCAGCGCGCAGATCACGGCCCGCGCGGCACCGCCCGCGCCGATGACCAGGCAGGGGCCCGAGCGCGCGGACCAGCCCGGTGCGTTCTGGCGCAGGTTCTCGATGAAGCCATGCCCGTCGGTATTGTCGGCGTAGATGCCGCCGCCCTCGCGGAAGCTCAGCGTGTTGGCCGCCCCGATCAGGGCCGCCCGATCGCTGATCTGGTCGGCGAGCGACATCACGGTCTGCTTGTAGGGAGTCGTGATGTTGACACCTCGAAAGCCGAGCTTGGGCAGCGCGCGGATCGCCGTCTCGAAATTGGCGGGGGCGATGCCGAGCGGGACGTAGTGGCCATCGATTCCGTAGCGTGACAGCCAGTGGCCATGCAGCGCGGGCGAGCGGGAGTGGCCGATGGGCCAGCCCACGACCCCGGCAAGTGGCGGCGATGCGTCGGTCATTCGGTCAGGTATCCCCGTGCGCGCAGAAATCCGAGCACTTCGAGCAGCGGCAGACCCAGGACGGTGAAGTAATCCCCCTGGACCCGGCTGAACAGCTGAGCGCCCTTTTCCTCCAGCTTGTAACCGCCGACGCTGTCGAGCAATCCTTCCGCGTTCTCAGACAGATATTCCTCGATGAATGTGTCCGAAAAGGAACGCATGACCAGTTGAGCGCGCCCGACATGGCGCCAGACCGGGCGGCCCGCCTCGCAGATGACCGCCGCCGACAGCAATTCGTGCGCCCGGCCGCGCAGGGTTTCGAGCTGCGCGCGAAGTTCGGTGGCGTCGCGCGGTTTGTCGTAGAGGCGACCGTCGCAGACCAGAACTTGATCGGCGGAGAGGACGAGCCGCTCACTCTGACGAGCGGAAACGCGCAGGCCTTTCAACTCCGCCAGCTTGTCGGCGATGTCGCGGGGCGGGGCGCCCTCGGCGAGCATGGCGGCCTTTACCGATACCTCGTCGATGCGGCTGACATCGATTTCATGGGAGACGCCCGCGTTGCGCAGCATGGTGGAGCGGGCGGCGGAACCCGAGGCGAGGATCAATGTCATGCGATGCCTTTGCGCAGTTCGGCCATGATCGCGGCGGCCGTCTCCTCGATGGAGCGGCGGCTGACGTCGATCACGGGGATGTCGTGGCGTTCGAAGAAAAGGCGCGCCTCGGCGACCTCAGCCCGGATCGCGTCGATGTCGCCATAGGTGCTGTCGCGCCCGCGGGTCAGCGCGGTCAGCCGATGCGCCCGGATCTGCGCCAGCCGATTGGGACTGACGACGAGGCCGATGACCGGAACGCCGCCCTCCATCGCCGCGATCAGGCTGGGGGGCGCGGCGACATCGGGTACGAGCGGGACGTTCGCCGCCTTGATCCCCTGATAGCCGAGATAGATGCAGGTCGGTGTCTTGGAACTGCGACTGACACCGACGAGGATCACGTCCGCAGAAAGCAGTCTGTCGGGGTCGAGCCCGTCATCATGCGCCATGGCGAAGTCGATGGCGGCGATCCGGTTGAGATAGTCCCGGTCCACGCGGTGCTGCTGGCCCGGCAGATCCTCCCGCGGGGGGCCCAGATGGCGCGATACCGCGCGCATGGTGCTGTCGAGCAGGCCGATCGCCTCGATGCCGCGCAGGTTGCAGGCCCGGTCGAGATGGGCGCGCAACACGGGGTCCGCGAGCGTGTGCAGGAGAAGTGCCGGCTCCTCGACCTCGGCCATGATCGCGTCGAGCTGTTCGGGCGTCCGCACGAAGACATGCTCGCGCGTCTGGAGGGCGGTCGATTCGAACCGGATCGCCGTGGCGCGCGCGGCCGCCGCCAAAGTGTTGCCCGTGGAATCGGATACGAGATGCAGGAGCAGTCGTCTTTCGTCGGTCAAGCCCAACAATCCTGTGGATGAAATCGTGGAAATCCCTGTCGAGAATAGGGGGTGAGAGCTGTGGAGGAAAGGGAGCCGGGAGACTGCCCCCCGGAGATCCCCGATCCGCCCACAAGGACAGCCAATCCACGACACGAGATTCGCCTGCCTGTGGATAAGTTCGTGGATTCTCTGCCGTCGATGCTCCGCCAAGACAGGTCAAGATGAGTCGACGAGGAAATCGCAACGTTCTGCTCGATAGAGTATGCTGTTTTTAAAGGATAAATTTTTCGGATCACTCCTTTGGTCATCCTGGCTTGGTCGATCCTAGGGAATCGTTTCGATGTGGACAAGAATGTGCGCTGAACCCGTGATCGGACTTATCCCCATAGTTCGCAGCCTCACTACAACCTCATCCTTTCTCTTTTCGTATGACTGAAAGAGGGGCCGGACCGGGCCCTTGCCTTGCTTTCCGGGACGGGCAAAGAAGAGAAAGCTCATCGGAGGATCCGTCATGTTCGAAACCGCTCTGTCGCTGGCCTATCCGTGGCTGAAAGCGGGACATGTGATCTCCGTCATCTCCTGGATGGCAGGGCTGTTCTACCTACCGCGGCTGTTCGTGCATCACGCGGAGCGGGCGGAGATCGGCAGCGAGATGTCCGAGACCTTCAAGATGATGGAGATGAAGCTCTATCGTGTCATCATGACGCCCGCGATGATGGCGACCTGGCTGTTCGGTCTGAGTCTGGTGGCGATACCGGGGGTCGTCGGCTGGTGGTTCGCGCCCAAATTCATCGCCGTCGTCGCGATGACCTGGTTCCATGTCTGGTTGAATGCAAGACGTAAGGAGTTCCTGGCCGATGCCAATTCACGCACCGGGCGTACCTATCGCTACATGAACGAGGTGCCGACGGTGCTGATGATCGTCATCGTCGTGGTGGTGTTCGTGAAGCCGTTTTGAGCCTCGGGGGTTGACTCGATCACCCCTCCCACCGATATGGTCGCTGCGTCGCGTCCGCGACCTCGTTTTTCCCAATCCGTTATAGACGCCCGCGCCCGACGGGGCCGCGTCATCATAGACTGGACCTCCTCATGGAACTGGAACGTCTCTCCCTCGCGGAACTGAAGGCGAAGAGCCCCGCCGACCTGCTGAAGATGGCGGAGGAGCTGGAGATCGAGAACGCCTCGACCATGCGCAAGGGCGAGATGATGTTCTCGATCCTCAAGGAGATGGCCGAAGAAGGTGTCGAGATCTCGGGCGATGGCGTACTGGAGGTGCTGCAGGATGGTTTCGGCTTCCTGCGCTCGCCCGAGGCGAACTACCTGCCCGGCCCCGACGATATCTACGTCTCCCCCAACCAGATCCGCAAGTTCTCGCTGCGCACCGGTGATACGGTGGACGGGGTGATCCAGGCGCCCTCCGATGGCGAGCGCTATTTCGGGATGATCAAGGTCACGAAGATCAATTTCGAGGAGCCGGAGAAGGCGAGCCGGAAGGTTCATTTCGACAACCTCACGCCGCTCTATCCCGATGAGCGTCTGTCGATGGAGATCGACGATCCGACGCTGAAGGACCGGACCCCGCGGGTCATCGATCTCGTGGCACCGATCGGGAAGGGCCAACGCTCCCTGATCGTGGCGCCGCCGCGCACCGGTAAGACCGTGATCCTGCAAAACATCGCGCATTCGATCGAGAAGAACCATCCGGAGTGCTACCTGATCGTGCTGCTGATCGACGAGCGGCCGGAAGAAGTCACGGACATGCAGCGCTCGGTGAAGGGGGAGGTCGTGTCCTCCACCTTCGACGAGCCGGCGACGCGTCATGTCGCCGTCGCCGAGATGGTCATCGAGAAGGCTAAGCGCCTGGTGGAACACAAGCGCGACGTGGTGATCCTGCTCGACTCGATCACGCGTCTCGGCCGCGCGTTCAACACCGTGGTGCCGTCTTCGGGCAAGGTTCTGACTGGCGGTGTCGATGCCAATGCGCTGCAGCGGCCCAAGCGTTTCTTCGGCGCCGCACGCAATATCGAGGAGGGCGGCTCGCTCACCATCATCGCGACCGCGCTGATCGATACGGGCAGCCGGATGGACGAGGTCATCTTCGAGGAGTTCAAGGGAACCGGTAACTCCGAACTCGTGCTGGACCGCAAGATTGCGGACAAGCGCGTGTTCCCGGCCATCGACATCATGAAGTCGGGGACGCGGAAAGAGGATCTGCTGGTGGATAAGGTCGACCTCACCAAGATGTTCGTCCTGCGCCGGATTCTCAACCCGATGGGGACGACGGATGCGATCGAGTTCCTTCTGGGCAAGTTGAAGCAGACCAAGAGTAATTCGGATTTCTTCGATTCCATGAATACCTGAGTCGATCGGCTACGGTTCGGATGTCGAAGCGCGTACCGGCGGGGTGCGCGTCGACGGCTATGGAGGCAGGGTGTTGGACACGATCTATGCACCGGCGACGGCTCCGGGACGGGCGGGGGTAGGAATCTTGCGGGTATCTGGTCCGCAAGTTACTGAAATTATTGATTACTTCTGCTCGTTTCCAGTTTCCGAAAGGGTTGCGACCCTGCGCAAGCTGACGGATGGGCCCGGTGGCGACTTCATCGATGAGGCGTTGATCCTGAGGTTTTCGGCGGGCGCGAGTTTCACTGGCGAGGATGTCGTCGAATTTCAACATCACGGATCGCTCGCTGTCTCGCAGCGTCTGCAGCAGATTCTGGCGATGCGTCCAGGTGTGCGGCTTGCCGAGCGAGGGGAATTTACGCGCCGAGCAGTCGAAAACGGGCGGCTCGATCTGATCCAGGCGGAAGGACTGCTCGACCTGATCGAGGCCGATACCGAGATGCAACGTCGCCAGGCGCTCGAGGTGTTCGGAGGCGGGCTGTCGTCGCTCGCAAAGGAATGGCGTGAGCAGCTGCTTCGCGCGATCGCATTGGTCGAAGCCACGATCGACTTTTCCGAGGAAGAGATCCCGAGCGGTCTGGAAGATCAGGTTAGCGCAATCCTGACATCTCTGATCGCTGCGATCGATAAACAGCTCGCGGGGGCGTCTGCGGCGCAGCGCGTGCGGGAGGGGTTCGAGGTGGCCATCGTCGGGCGTCCGAATGTCGGGAAATCGACTCTGCTGAACGCGCTCGGGCGGCGTGAAATTGCACTGACATCCGATATTGCCGGAACGACGCGGGATGTGATCGAGGTTCCGCTACAGATTGAGGGTCAGTTGGTCAACATACTCGACACGGCAGGTCTACGATCGGCTGAGGATCGTGTCGAGCAGATGGGTGTCGACCTGGCACGGCGGCGTGCGAATGCCGCGGATCTTCGGATCTTTTTGCTTGCGCCCGGGCAGGACCACATCGACGAGAACGCGGGAGTTATGGTCCATCAAGACGACATCGTTTTGCAGGGTCAAGATGATGACGGCAGTAGGGGAGGTGTCTCTGGACGAACCGGAGCAGGTCTCGACAGTCTGCTGAATGAGATAGGTTTGCGGGCTGCCCAGTGTCAGCGAGAAGCGAGTTTCGTTATCCGAGACAGACAGCGGATCAAATTGGAAACTGGCTTGAAGGCTTTGCACGCGGCGCAGTCGGGCCTGGGCGAGATCGATATCGAATTGGTGGCCGAAGATCTTCGGCACTGTTCGGTGGCTCTTGATGGCTTGATCGGCTATATCGGGCCCGAGTCGATCCTTGGTGAAATCTTCTCGAGTTTCTGTATCGGTAAGTGAGTGTTTCACGTGAAACAAAGCTACGATGTTGTCGTTGTCGGTGGCGGTCACGCTGGCTGTGAAGCCGCCCAAGCCGCATGGCGTATTGGTGCGCGCACTGCACTGGTCACGCTTGATCGTTCTAAAATCGGCGAGATGTCTTGCAATCCTGCGATCGGTGGGCTCGGTAAAGGCCATCTCGTGCGAGAAATAGACGCTCTGGACGGCGTCATGGGGCGCGTGGCGGATCGGTCCGGCATCCAGTTTCGCCTATTGAACCGCCGTAAGGGGCCGGCGGTGCAGGGTCCGCGGACGCAGGCCGACCGGAATCTCTACCGACAACATATGCAAGCGGAATTCGATGGCACGCCAGGACTCGACATCATTGAAGCCGAGGTCGCGGATCTGATCGTCGAGAATGGCGAAGTCCGAGGGATTGTTTTGCGTGATGAGGTCAGCATACGGGCCGGCTCCGTGATCCTTACGACAGGAACTTTCCTGAACGGCGTGATCCACATCGGCGATCGCCAGTTCAGCGGCGGCCGGATGGGAGACAAGGCATCGAAGCGGCTCTCGGAACGGCTTTACGCACTGGACTTACCACTTGGTCGATTGAAAACAGGGACTCCGCCTCGCATCTTGTCGTCGAGCATCGACTGGGCGAAGGTCGAGTTGCAACATGCAGATGAAAATCCCTACCGTTTCTCTTTCGATACGAGCCTCCCCGTTCCGCGTCAGATCGCTTGTGGAATTACCCATACCAATGAACGCACTCACGAGCTAATCCGGGAAAACCTTCATAGGTCAGCAATGTACGGCGGCCACATCTCCGGGGTTGGGCCACGCTACTGCCCTTCGATCGAAGATAAGGTCGTGAGATTCGCCGAGAAGACGTCGCATCAGGTGTTCTTGGAGCCGGAAGGGCTCGACAGTGACCTCGTCTATCCAAATGGCATCTCGACCTCTCTTCCGGAAGACGTTCAGCTGGACTACGTCCGAACGATAGTTGGCCTCGAGGAGGCCGAGATCGCGCAGCCTGGCTACGCGATCGAGTATGATTACATTGACCCGCGGGCCCTCTCGCAGACCTTGGAATTAAAGGTTCTTCCGGGATTGTACCTGGCCGGCCAGATCAACGGTACCACAGGCTATGAAGAGGCGGACGCGCAAGGTCTGGTCGCGGGGGCCAACGCGGCCGCGGCTGTGATCGGTAATCCGCCATTCATAGTTGATCGAACGAGCTCGTATATTGGTGTGATGATCGACGATCTGACCACTCACGGGGTTATGGAGCCGTATCGAATGTTTACGTCCCGTGCCGAGTTCCGCCTGTCGCTGCGGTGCGACAATGCCGATCAGCGTTTGACGCCAGTCGGGTATGAGCTCGGTCTGGTATCTGATGAACGCATGAGTCGATATACGAGAAAGATGGACCGTCTCGCCGAAGTGGAGAAGGAGTCGAAGGCGATGACGGTTTCGCCTGCCAAGGCGGCGGCTCAGGGTGTCGCGCTCAATCAGGATGGGCGGAGCCGATCCGCATACACACTATTGGGACAATCGGATCTAGATCGTGAGCAGTTGTTCGCGTTGTGGCCTGAACTCGCAAAGGTGGCCTCTGCAGATCTCGAGCAAATCGCAACGGAATCGATGTATTCGGGTTATATCGAGCGGCAGAGCAGGGATGTGGAACGGATCAGATCGGAACAAGGAATGCGATTGGGGGGCAACGTGGTTTATTCCGAGATCCCTGGTCTCTCCAACGAGTTGGTTGAAAAACTGAATTCAATCATGCCCGAAACTATCTCGAAAGCATCCCGCATTCCCGGAATGACCCCTGCTGCCCTGTCGCTGTTGATCGGCTACTGCAAGCGTGATCAGGCTACTTGATGAAATCGGACACTCGGATAGCGGATGTTTCACGTGAAACACGAGACAAGTTGGCAGTTTATGAACGTCTGCTGAAAACTTGGTCCGCAAAAATAAACTTGGTCGCGCCGAACACGCTGGCAAATCTTCAATCCCGGCATTTCGAAGATTCGGCACAACTCTTGGATCTTGCGAATGATGGCGGGCACTGGGTTGATCTTGGTTCGGGAGGTGGGTTTCCTGGGCTGATCTTGGCACTCATAGATCCGACGCGTCGATATACTCTTGTGGAAAGCGATTTGCGAAAATCCCTTTTTCTTAAAGAAGTTGCACGAGAAACCGATACGGTTGTGGAGGTCATCAACAACCGCATCGAACGGATTAAACCTCTGAATGCAGATATCCTGTCGGCGAGAGCCTTGGCGCCGCTCGATCGCCTGTTGACCTTCGCCGAGCGGCATGGAAACTCGAAGACCCAGCTGATCTTTCCCAAGGGTCGGAGTTATCGTGAGGAGCTGGCGAATGCTCAACGAAGTTGGGACTTAAGTTACGAAATCCACCCCAGCCGGACCAGCGACGATAGCGTCATAATCACCATCGACAGGGCAATCCATGTCTGAACAATCCTGCCGGATTATCGCCTTGGCCAATCAGAAGGGCGGTGTGGGCAAGACGACGACGGCCATCAATCTCGGTACCGCATTGGCTGCGATCGGGCAGCGTGTCTTGCTGATCGATCTCGATCCGCAGGGCAACGCATCGACCGGATTGGGGATCCCCTCTACACAGCGGGAGCTGTCGACCTTCGATCTCATCGCGGGCGAAGCGGATCTCTCGGCCTGCGTTCAGGACACGATCGTCCCCGGCCTGGCAATCGCCCCGGCCTCGGGTGATCTCAGTTCCTTGGACACCGAGCTGGTAGACGAAGCTGATCGATTCCGACGTCTGGACAGCGCGCTGTTTGCGGGCGGATCCATCTATGACGTTGTGCTGATAGACTGCCCACCAGCCTTGAACATCCTCACCCTGAATGCGTTGACCGCTGCGCACAGCGTCCTCGTTCCATTGCAGTGTGAGTTCTTCGCGCTCGAGGGTCTGACACAGCTTATGTCGACGATCAAGGAAGTGAAGGCTGCACTGAACAACACTTTGGCCATACAAGGTATTGTGTTGACGATGTATGATAGGCGCAACAACTTGTGCCATCAGGTCGCGGCAGATGCGAGACAAACCCTGGGGAGCCAGGTGTTCGAGACAGTGATCCCGCGCAATGTCCGCCTCTCCGAAGCCCCATCGCATGCCATGCCCGCGCTTCTTTACGATGAAACGAGCGCGGGCAGTCTGGCCTATCAGCGACTCGCGGCAGAGTTGCTGCACAGAATGAGGGATGGTTCATCATGACCCGAAAACCGGAACGCAAGGGCCTTGGCCGCGGTCTCTCGGCGCTTCTCGTCGACGTGGACCCGGCCCAGCCCCAGAACGCCTCCGCAGGTGCGACCTACGTTCCGATAGAGCGTATCGCACCGAACCCCGACCAGCCGCGGCGGCGTTTCGCGGAGGAGGATCTGGCCGATCTCGCCCGTTCGATCGCCGACAAGGGCGTGCTGCAACCGCTGATCGTCAGGGTCGATCCGGCTCGCGCGGACGGTTACCAGATCGTCGCGGGTGAGCGCCGCTGGCGGGCCGCGCAGCGCGCCAAGCTGCACGAGCTTCCCGTCCTCGTTCGGCAGCTCGACGATGTCGAGGTGCTCGAGGTCGCGATCATCGAGAACATCCAGCGCGCGGATCTCAATGCCGTCGAGGAGGCTCGCGGCTACCGTCAATTGATGGACCGCTTCGGCCACACGCAGGAGAAACTGGGCGAAGCGCTCGGCAAGTCCCGCTCGCATATCGCCAATCTCCTGCGCTTGCTGAATCTGCCGGACCCGGTCCTCGATATGGTGGAGAGCGGCGACCTGTCGGCAGGCCATGCCCGGACGCTCGTCCCGCTCGCGGACCCCTTGCCGCTGGCCCGGGAAATCGTCGACAAGGGTCTCTCCGTGCGCGAAGCGGAGCGTCGTGCGAAGCAGCCCGTCGACGTGACCGCACAGCCGCGCCGTGCCTCGGCCTCTGCCAAGGACGCGGATACCCGCGCGCTGGAAGGCGACCTTTCCGCCAGTCTCGGTCGCAAGGTCAGCATCTCCCATACCCGCAACGGGGACGGTGAAATATCTATAAAATACAAGGATTTGGAGGATCTGGATCGGCTCTGCCAGCTCCTGTCCGGCGGCTGATCAGATCAGCAGCTCGCGCAGGATCGCGTTGGTGAGGGGCCGGCCGGTCTTCGTGATGGTCAGCCGGTCCCGATCTTGCGAGACCAGCCCGTCGTCTTCCAGCCGTGCGATGGCGTCTGGGTCGAAAATTTCTGCATCGAGCGCCTCGACCCGCGACCGCGATACGCCCTCGGCGAGCCGCAGCCCCATCAACAGGCATTCGAGCGCCTGGTCGCGACGCGACAGAGCCGTTCTCTCGACCGCCCGCTCGTCGAGCCACCTTTCGGGCTGCCGCTCCGCCTCCGTCGCGAGCCGCGTGCCGTCGCCGAGCGTCAAGCGGCCATGCGCGCCAGGACCGATCCCGGCGTAATCGCCATAACGCCAATAGACAAGGTTGTGCCGGGATTGCGCGTCGGCCCGCGCATGGTTGGAGATCTCGTAGGCCGGCAGGCCTGCCCGCTCCATGCGGTCCTGCGTATCGAAATACATGTCGCTCGCCCGCGCATCGCTTGGCAGCCCCCTCAGGGCGCCGCGCGCATGCAACTCCCCGAACCGGGTCGCGGCCTCGATGGTTAACTGGTAGAGCGACAGGTGATCGAGATCGAGCGCCAGTGCCCGATCCAGTTCCGCCATCCAGTCCGCGCGCGTCTGGTCCTGGCGCGCGTAGATCAGATCGAAGCTCACCCGTTCGAACAGACCACGCGCCACATCGAAGGCCGCAAGACCCTCGGCCGCGCTGTGCAGCCGTCCCAGCCGACGCAGGTCCGCATCGTTCAGCGCCTGGATCCCCATCGAGATCCGGTTGACCCCTGCATCTCGGTAACCCGCGAAGCGCCCGGCTTCGACCGAGGTCGGGTTCGCTTCCAGGCTGATTTCGGCATCCTCGGCCAATGACCAATATCGGCCGATCGCCTGCAGCACCGTGGCGACGGTCTCGGGCTCCATCAGGCTCGGTGTGCCGCCGCCGAAGAACACCGTGTCCACCCGGCGTGGTCCGGTCAGCGCCGCCTGGGCCTCGATCTCCGAGACCAGCGCCTGTCGCCACGCGTGCTGGTCGACCTCGCGCCTAACGTGAGAATTGAAGTCGCAATAGGGGCATTTGGCCTGGCAGAACGGCCAGTGCACATAGACGCCGAACCCGCCATTCTGCCAGTCCGCCTCAGCCAAGCGCACCTGCCTTGAGCTTCGCGAACGCGTCCGCGCGGTGGCTCAGCGGCTCCTTCTGCGCGTACGCCATCTCGCCGAAGGTCAGTGTTTCGCCATCGCGCAGGAACATCGGATCGTAACCGAAGCCCTCAGTCCCCCTAGGCGGCCAGACCAATGTGCCCGCGGCCTCCCCACGGAACAGCCGATCCGTGCCGTCCGGCCAGGCGAGGCACAGCGTGCAGACGAAGCGCGCGGTATACGGGGCAGGGGCGCCACTCGCCTGCACTTCGCGCCAGGTCCGCTCCATCGCCATTGCGAAATCGCGGCCCGCGGGTGTCTCCGCCCAGTCGGCGGTGTAGACACCGGGCGCGCCGTCCAGCGCATCGACTTCGATACCGCTATCGTCGCTGAGAGCGACCAGGCCCGTCTCCTTCGCCGCGAAATGCGCCTTGATCCGCGCATTGCCCGCGAAGCTGTCCTCGGTCTCCTCCGGCTCGGCCAACCCCAGCTCACCAGCCGAAGTGACGTCGATGCCATAGGGGGCCAGCAAGGACCCGATCTCGCGCAGCTTGCCCGCATTGTGCGAGGCGAGCACCAGCCGATCGCCCGAGGACAGCCGCCGCGTCATGCCACGGCGGCCTTCTGCGCCGCGACCAATGCCGTCACGCCGGTCTGCGCGAGGTCCAGAAGCTGGTCGAGCTCCGCTCGGCTGAAGGGCGCGCCCTCCGCCGATCCTTGCACCTCGATCATGCCGCCGTCGCCGGTCATCACGAAGTTGGCATCGGTGCCTGCCGCGCTGTCCTCGGCATAGTCGAGATCCAGCACCGGCTGCCCGCCATAGATGCCGCAGCTCACTGCCGCCACATGCGCGGTCAGCGGATCGGATTTCAGGTCGCCCGCCGCCATCAGCTTGTTCACCGCCAGCCGCAGCGCGACCCAGCCCCCGGTGATCGACGCGCAGCGAGTCCCGCCATCGGCCTGGATCACGTCGCAATCGACGGTGATCTGCCGCTCTCCCAGCGCCACCCGGTCGATCCCGGCCCGCAAGGACCGCCCGATCAGCCGCTGGATTTCCTGCGTGCGGCCCGACTGCTTGCCCGCCTGCGCCTCGCGCCGATTGCGCGAGGTCGTGGCCCGCGGCAGCATCCCGTATTCCGCCGTAACCCAGCCCAGCCCGGTATTGCGCAGCCAGGGGGGCACCCGCTCCTCCAGCGAGGCGGTGCACAGCACATGCGTGTCGCCACAGCGGATCAGGCAGGAGCCTTCCGCATGCTTAGTCACGTTCGTCTCGATCGAGACGGGGCGAAGCTCGTCGGTCTTACGGCCGGAAGGGCGCATGGAATCCTCCTGATTGTCGGCCCCGTCTATAGCAGTCCGCGCGTCCACGTCCAGCGAGGCCCCGTTGACCCGCCATCCCCCGCCCCTTACCTCGGAAGGGGAAGGAGCACGCCCATGTCCCCCGCAGACCCCACCGGACCGATCAGCGAGATGACCGAACGGTCCCGCGCCGTGTTCCGTGCGCTGGTCGAGACCTATCTGGAAACCGGGGAGCCGGTCGGTTCCCGCACGCTGTCGCGCAGCCTGACGGAGCGTGTGTCGCCCGCCACCATCCGCAACACCATGCAGGATCTGGAGATCCTGGGGCTGCTCGACAGCCCGCATGTCAGCGCGGGGCGCATCCCGACGCAGCGCGGCCTGCGTCTCTTCGTCGACGGGTTCATCGAAGGCGGCAGCGTCGACTCGATGGACCGGCAGGAGATCGAGCGCGCCGTCGGTACCGATCAGGGCGACATCGCGGGCGCGCTCGACCGGGCGAGCACGGTCCTGTCGGGCTTGACCCGCGGTGCTTCTCTCGTGTTGACCCCGCAGGTCGAGGCGCCGATCCGCCATATCGAGTTCGTGTCGCTGTCCGAGGATCGCGCCCTCGTCGTCCTCGTCATGGCCGATGGCCGGGTCGAGAACCGCCTTTTTACCCCGCCGCCGGGTCTGCCGCCCTCCACGATGCGGGAGGCCGCGAATTTCCTCAACGCCGTGCTGGAAGGCCGAACCTTGGGCGAGGCGCGCCGCACCATCGAGCGGGAGATCGAGGCGCGGCGGATGGAGCTCGACGGCCTCGCCCGCTCGCTCGTAGAGTCGGGTGTCGCCCTTTGGGCCGAAGGGGCAGGGGAGGAGCGTGACCGCCTGATCGTGCGCGGCACCTCCCACCTGATCGACGGGGCGGGGGCGGAGGAGGATCTCGACCGGATCCGCCAGCTCTTCGACGATATCGAGCGTAAGCGGGACCTGACGCAGCTTCTGAGCCTGTCCGAGGACGCCGACGGTGTGCGCGTCTTCATTGGGTCGGAAAACAAGCTCTTCTCACTTTCCGGTTCCTCTCTGGTGGTATCTCCCTATATGAACGCGGATCGAAAGATCATCGGTGCGATCGGGGTCATCGGACCCACGCGACTCAACTACGGGCGCATCGTGCCGATCGTGGATTATACCGCCCAACTGGTGGGCCGCCTCCTGGAGGGCGGTCGCTAGGCGGGCGACGCAGGAAGGCTGGAGAGACCGAGATGGCCGACGAGAAAGACATGGGCGAAGAGTTCGACATCGCGACCGAGACGCCGGAGGCCGTCGAGGCCGACGCCGAAGGCTACGCCGACCCGGATGCCGAGATCGACGCCCTGCGCACCGAGAACGAGGAATTGCGCGACAAGCTGCTGCGCACCTATGCCGACATGGAAAACCTGCGCAAGCGGGCCGAGCGCGACCGCAAGGATGCCGAGACCTATGGCGGCACCCGGCTCGCGCGCGAATTGCTGCCGGTCTACGACAATCTCAAGCGCGCGGTCGAGGCCGTGACCGAGGAGCAGCGCGAAGCCGCCGCCGCCCTGATCGAGGGCGTGGAGCTGACCCAGCGCGAGCTGACCAACGCGTTCGAGAAGCACAAGATCACCCGCATCGACCCCGAGATGGGCGAGAAGTTCGATCCCAAGCTGCACCAGGCGATGTTCGAGGCCCCGCTGCCCGGCGTCGATGCCGGCAACATCATCCAAGTGATGACCGTCGGCTTCATGATCGGCGATCGCCTCCTCCGCCCCGCCCAGGTCGGCGTCGCAGCTAAAGGCTGATTCCAGATTGGAAACACATAGATTCCCGATACGACATTTAGCCTTGGCTCAATAAAGAGTATATTTGGTTGACCTAGCGAGTGACACGGTGAAATTCTGTCGGCCGTAGCATGTCCAAAGGGCAGAGCGCTATGTAGGGTTCATTGGCAGGCCCTACCTCGCTAGGTTCCATAACTTCCAAGATACTGCTGTCTTCTGATCCTACGCTCTTGCCTCGGTTTCAGTCGATGAAACGTTGAAACAAATCCTTCGCTACCATGAGCGGATGTTTTGACTACGAGTTTGTATACTTTGGAATCAAATATGTAGATACCAACTGCACAGTTGGGTTTCTCGTCTTCGAACCACTCGGAGTTCAAGATAGCATCCGGAAGCATATTTAGCTCATGCCGCTGCATGTCGGGATGTTTTTGAAGAATATGGATTGCGGTGTGTGCAGATAGATGAATGCGACCACTCGACATGCTTAAATGAGAGCAGACTTGGTCCGGCAAGTGTCCAACTTCGGCCATATCGTCTATACGAGAAATCAATCTATCAATTTTGTCTACGCCGAGCATTCCTGCATTGACCATGAAATTTCCAATTTACTCAATATGAGATCAACTCCTTCAACTCATATATAAGATCAAGCGCTTCCTTGGCGGTTAGCCCGTCCGGCATGACCTCGGCCAGGCGCGCCTCGACCTCGGACGCCTTCGTCTCGACCTTCGGAGTCGGAGCCGGAACCGCAAACAGGGGCAAGTCATCTATAAGAGTCTGAGCCTTCCCCCCTGCCTCACGCTCCCCTTCCTCCAGGATCTCCAGAACCGCCCGCGCCCGCTCGACCACCGCGGGCGGCAGCCCGGCCAGACGCCCGACCTGAACCCCGTAGGAGCGATCCGCCGCGCCAGCGCGAACCTCGTGCAGGAAGATAACGTCGCCCTCCCATTCCCGCACAGCCACGGTCGCGTTGGACACCCCGTCGAGCTTGCCCGCCAGCGCCGTCATCTCGTGATAATGCGTGGCGAAGAGCGCGCGGCAGCGGTTGACGTCGTGCAGATGCTCCATCACCGCCCACGCGATCGACAGCCCGTCATAGGTCGCCGTGCCCCGCCCGATTTCGTCGAGGATCACCATGGCGCGCGGCCCGGCGCGGTTGAGGATCGCCGCCGTCTCCACCATCTCGACCATGAAGGTCGAGCGTCCCCGTGCCAGATCGTCCGATGCCCCCACCCGGCTGAACAGCTGATCGACCAGCCCGATCTCCGCCCGCTCGGCGGGGACATAGGCGCCGATCTGTGCCAGCAGCGCGATCAGCGCGTTCTGTCGCAGCCAGGTCGATTTACCGGCCATGTTTGGCCCGGTCAGCAGCACGATCCGGGCGGCCTCGTCCTCCGCCGACAGGTCGCAATCGTTCGGGATGAACTGTGCGCTGTCCGTTCGCCGCAGCGCCTGCTCCACCACCGGGTGCCGCCCGCCCGCGATATCGAACCGGCGCGAGCCGTCGAGCCGGGGCCGCGTCCAGTCCGCCTCCACCGCCAGATGCGCCAGCCCCGCCGCGACGTCCAGTTCCGCCAGCGCGCGGGCTGCCGCGTTGATTGCGGCGCCATCCGCGACCACCGCCTCGCGCAACCGCTCGAACTGCGCCAGCTCCAGTTCCAGCGCGCGGGCGCCCGCGTTGAGGATCCGCGTCTCCATCTCCGATAGCTCGACGGTGGTGAAGCGCACGGCATTCGCCGTCGTCTGCCGGTGGATGAAGCGATCGGACAGCGGCGCGCTCATCATCCGGTCGGCATGGGTCGCGGTCGTCTCGATGAAATAGCCCAGCACGTTGTTGTGCTTGATCTTCAGCGCGGCGATCCCCGTCTCCTCGGCATAGTCCGACTGCATCCCGGCGATGACCCCGCGCCCCTCGTCGCGCAGCGTGCGCGCCTCGTCGAGGCCCACGTCCACCCCTTCGGCCACGAAGCCGCCGTCGCGTTTCAGGAGCGGCGGCTCCGCGATCAGCCCCTGTTCCAGCAACGCCAGGCACTCGGGCATCCGCGCCAGCACCTCATGTGCCGCCGCCAGGTCCTCGGGCAACTCCCCGTCCATCAGCTCCGCCACCTGTGCACCCGCAGCCAGACCGTCGCGGATCGCGGCGAGGTCGCGCGGCCCACCGCGGTCGAGCGCCAGCCGCGTCAGCGCCCGGTCCATGTCCGGCACCTGCCGCAGTGCGCTTCGCAGATCGGCGGCCAGCGTGCGGTCCTCGACGAAGCTCGTCACCGCATCCAGCCGCCCGTTGATCCGCGCCAGATCGGTCGAGGGCGCGCAGAGCCGCACCTCCAGCAGTCGCGCACCCGCGCCGGTCACCGTCCGGTCGATGGTGGACAGCAGAGCGCCCTCACGCCCGCCCGACAGCGCGTGCGTCAGCTCCAGGTTCCGCCGGGTCGCGGCGTCGATCTGCATGGCCCCGCCCTGACGTTCCTGCACCGGGGGGCGGATCAATGGCAGGCGGCCCTTCTGCGTGATCTCGACATAGTCGATCAGCGCGCCGAGCGCCGACAGCTCCGCCCGCCCGAACTGTCCGAACGCGTCGAGCGCCTTGACGCCGTAGAGCCGATGCAACCGCCCCCGCGCCGCCTCGCTATCGAAACTGGCCGCGCCCAGCGGCGTGACAGTCGTGTCGGCCTCCTCCAGCGCCTGGGCCGTGCTGCCTTCCGCCACCAGCACCTCGCGCGGACCGGTGCGCGCCAGCATCGGACCGAGCATGACGGCGGGGCAGGGAGTGACGTGCAACTCGCCCGTGGACAAGTCCAGCCACGCGAACCCGCCCTCGTCGCGCACCTCGGCATAGGCGGCGAGGTAGTTGTGCCGACGCGCGTCGAGCAGCGTGTCCTCGGTCAGCGTCCCGGGGGTGACCAGCCGCACGACCTCGCGCTTGACCACAGCCTTGTAACCCCGCTTCTTCGCCTCCGCCGGGCTCTCCATCTGCTCGCAGACCGCGACGCGGAAGCCCTTGCGGATCAGCGTCAGCAGGTAGCCCTCCGCCGCATGATGTGGCACGCCACACATCGGGATCTCCCCGCCATCGTGCTTGCCCCGCTTGGTCAGCGCGATGTCGAGCGCGGCGGCCGCCGCCACCGCGTCGTCGAAGAACATCTCGTAGAAGTCGCCCATCCGGTAGAACAGCAGCGCATCGGGATACTGCGCCTTGATCTCCAGATACTGCGCCATCATCGGCGTGGCGGCGGTGGACATGGGGCGGCTCCTGGGCGGGACGTGACCCGCCCGGAATACCGCCCCGCGCAGCCGAGGGGAACCACCCCCGCGCGGCTAGGCTCAATGATCGTGGTCGCGATCCATGCCGGCCTCGTGCTCGTCGTGATCGCCGTGGCGGTCATGCCCGCCGCCCCGTGCCTCGACGTTGAAGATGACGGGGATCTCGCCCGCCTGCTCGAAGACCAGCACGGCCTCGATCCTATCCCCGTCGCCGAACCCACCCTCGGGCAGGCCGAAGAACATGACGTGCCAGCTGCCATGTTCGAAGGTCACCGTTTCGCCCGCCGGGATGACGACTCCGCCCTCCTGCTCGACCATGCGATTGACACCATTCGCGTCCTGCTCGGTCCGGTGCAGTTCGACCCGCTCGACCGGGGCCTCGACGGCGATCAGACGGTCGGGCGTGTCGCCCGCATTGGTGATGGACAGAAAGCCCCCCGCCGTCCGCGCGGTCGAGATGGTCTCGTAACTGAACGGATGACCAATGGTAATGTTGCCGGACGTGTAGTCGTGGGCGAGCATCGCGCTCGCGAGAAGAGAGGCCGCCAGAGCGGCGGAAAGAAGGCGCATGATGCACTCCTGCTTGGAACTGATGGAAGGGATCGCGCAGCGCGCGCGTTCACATCACACCAGCGGAGGTGCGCGGCCCGGCGGCCGCATCCGCGCATCGAGAGCGGACAGGATAAAGGCAGCATCCGGTGTGACGCTGACCGCGTAGACCGCGGCCCGCACGGCATCGCCCGGTGCAGCCACCACCGGCTCGGCGAGCATCTGGCACAACGGACAATGCGCGAGCGCCGTGTCGTCCCCGCCGCAGATGTCGTCATGCGTCAGCCCGAGTGCCGCAAGCTCGGCCACGACTGCATCCTGATCGGCGCGATCCTGCAAGCCGAAGGCGCTGACCGTCGTGGTGAACACGGTCAGCAGCAGGGCAAGCATCGCGATGAGGGTGCGCGGGTTCATTCTCCCGCTTTACCTCAGTCTCTCACTAGATTGAAGCAGTTGCGAAAGCCGCGCATCGTCGGGCCGTGGGGCGGCCCGGCGATGCGCGGCGGCCTGCGGCTTTGATCCCGCGCTATGACGGAATCCGCAAAACACAACCTCACCCCTCCGCCGCGCCCTTCACGATCCGCGCGACCTCGCCCAGTTGCCGCGCCAGCGGGCTCGACCGTCGCCAGATCATGCCCACGCGGCGGGAGGGGGCAGGCTCCGGGAACCGCGCCACGTCCACCGGCACGGCCCGCGTCTCCACCCCGATCGCCATTTCGGGCACCAGCGTCACGCCCAGTCCGGCGCCCACCATCTGCACCAGCGTCGTCAGGGACGAGCCGTCCAGCCCCTCGCGCGGGATCGCGGCGGGCGGCGTGCAGAAGGCGAGTGCCTGGTCGCGAAAGCAGTGCCCCTCCTCCAGCAGCAGCAGCCGCATCTTGCGCAGCCCTTCTGCATCCGGCACCGGGCGCGCGGCGTCGGCCAGCGGGCGGACCAGAACGAAGGACTCCTCGAACAGCTCGACCTCCTCGAACGCGGCCTCGCCCAGCGGCAGCGCGACGATCGCGGCGTCGAGCCTGCCATTCTCCAGTTCTGCCAGCAGTTTCGGCGTCAGCGTCTCTCGCAGATGCAGGTCGAGCGTCGGGGCCGCCTGCGCCAGCCGCGCGCAGATCGCGGGCAGCAGATAGGGCGCGATCGTCGGGATGATCCCCAGCCTCAGCCGGGTGGGCAGATCCTCACCACCCGCGCGGGCCAGATCGGACAGCTCGTCGACCGAGGTCAGGATGCCCTGGACACGGCTCAGCACCTGCTCCCCCACCGGGGTCAGCCGCACCCGCCGCGCCGTCCGCTCGACCAGCTCGGCCCCGAGGCTCTGCTCCAACTCGCGGATTTGCACCGACAGCGCCGGTTGCGACACACCGCAGGCCTCCGCCGCATGACCGAAATGCCCATGCCGGGCGAGCGAATGGAAGTAGCGAAGCTGACGGAGAGTGAGCGCGTTCATAGGCTCAGATTATGAATTCAATCGGAAAATGCAACTTATCCTGATGGGTTGAGACTGATAGGCTCCCCCCATACGTCACATCCAACCGCATTATTCGGAGAGACCCATGGACGGCAACCAATCCAGCATGTCGGGCAAGTGCCCGGTGATCCACGCGACCAACCGCCTGCGCTCGAACCGCGACTGGTGGCCCAACCAGCTCAATATCGGCATCCTGCACCAGAACGCGCCGAAATCCTCGCCGCTCGAGGCCGATTTCGACTACGGCAAGGCGTTCGAGGAGCTCGACCTCGACGCGGTGATCGCTGACCTGCACGCGCTGATGACCGATTCGCAGGACTGGTGGCCGGCCGATTACGGCCATTACGGCCCGTTCTTCATCCGCATGGCCTGGCACTCCGCCGGGACCTACCGCACCGCCGACGGGCGCGGCGGCTCCCGCTCGGGCACGCAGCGGTTCGCGCCGCTGAATTCCTGGCCCGACAACGGCAACCTCGACAAGGCCCGTCGTCTGCTGTGGCCGATCAAGCAGAAATACGGCAATGCGCTCAGCTGGGCGGATCTGCTGGTCCTGACCGGCAACGTCGCGCTTGAATCGATGGGCTTCAAGACCTTCGGTTTCGCCGGCGGGCGCGAGGACATCTTCGAGCCGGAGGCCGACATCTACTGGGGCTCCGAGGATGTGTGGCTGGAGGAAAGCGGCGGCGAGAACAGCCGCTATTCCGGCGACCGCGAATTGGAAAACCCGCTCGCCGCCGTGCAGATGGGTCTGATCTACGTGAACCCCGAAGGTCCGGACGGCAACCCCGACCCGGCAGCCTCGGCTCGCGACATCCGCGACACCTTCGCGCGCATGGCGATGAACGACGAGGAAACCGTGGCGCTCACCGCCGGGGGGCATACCTTCGGCAAGGCGCACGGAGCGGGCGATGCCGCCCATGTCGGGGCGGAGCCCGAGGGCGGCCGCATCCAGGATCAGGGCTTCGGCTGGCTGTCGACCTTCGAAAGCGGCCACGGCGTCCATGCCATCACCTCGGGCATCGAGGGTCCGTGGACCGTCACCCCGACCAAGTGGGACATGAGCTATTTCGACGCCCTGCTCGGCAATGAGTGGGAGCTGACGAAGAGCCCTGCCGGTGCCCACCAGTGGCAGGTCGTGGGCCAGCCCGACGACATGACCGCGCCTCAGGTGGACGGAAACGGTCGCGTGCCAATCATGATGACCACCGCCGACATGGCGATGAAGGTCGATCCGATCTATCGCGAGATTTCGGAGCGGTTCCACAAGAACCCCGACCAGTTTGCCGACGCCTTCGCCCGCGCATGGTTCAAGCTGACCCACCGCGACATGGGCCCGGTCGCCTGCTATCGCGGCAAGCTCGCGCCCTCCGAGGAGCTGATCTGGCAGGATCCCATCCCCACGCCCGATCACGAGCTGATCGACGGCGCGGACCTGGCCGAGCTGAAGAAGGCGGTCCTGTCTTCGGGTCTGACCGTGGCCGAGCTGGTCTCGACCGCCTGGGCCTCCGCCTCCACCTTCCGTGGCTCGGACAATCGCGGCGGTGCCAACGGCGCGCGCATCCGTCTCGCGCCGATGAAGGACTGGGAGGTCAACGAGCCCGCGCAGCTGGCGAAGGTTCTCGAAACCCTCGAAGGCATCAAGGCCGAGTTCGATGCCAAGGGGTCCAGGAAGATCTCGATGGCCGATCTTATCGTCCTCGCGGGTGGTGCTGCGGTCGAGAAGGCCGCGGCGGATGCCGGTCACGACGTGACCGTGCCCTTCACCCCTGGTCGCGGCGACGCCACGCAGGAGCAGACGGATATCGACTCCGTCAACGTGCTGGAGCCGGTGGCCGACGGCTTCCGCAATTACCTCAAGAAGACCTACAAGGTCTCCGCCGAGGAACTGCTGGTCGACCGCGCGCAGCTTCTGGGCCTCTCTGCCCCGCAGATGACGGTGCTGGTCGGCGGTCTGCGCGTGCTGGGCGCGAACTTCCAGGGGTCGCAGCACGGCGTCTTCACCGACCGGCCCGGTCAGCTGACCAACGACTTCTTCGTCAACCTGATGTCGATGGACACCACCTGGGTCGAGATCGACGAGGACGAGCAGGAGTTCGAGGGCCGCGACCGCAAGACCGGCGCGCCCAAGTGGAACGCCAGCCGCGTCGATCTGGTCTTCGGCTCCAACTCGCAGCTGCGCGCACTGGCCGAGGTCTACGGCGCCCACGACGCGCAGGAGCGGTTCGTCGACCACTTCGTCAGCGCCTGGGTCCAGGTGATGGAGGCCGACCGCTTCGATCTGCGCTGATCCGCGCTCCAAGCTGAAACCGACGCCGTCCGGACCGATCCGGGCGGCGTTTTTCGTGGCGTATCCGTGCGCATCGACACGCAAAACGATGTTTCCACCCCGGCCAACCGTGGGATTTCGCACATACACAGGTTGTGTGGTAATCTACCCAAGGTTGCATGAAGCCGGTCCGGCAAGCTCCGTATCGGCAAAATGTCAGATGCCGGAGTATCGCGATGCGCGCCCCACTCGACGGCCACGGCCGATTGGTCCAACGCCTTTGCCTGATCCTTCTCCTTGTGGTCCTGCCTGTGGGCGTTGCCGCGCAGGACCTGACCGATCTCGCCCCGACCCGCGACCTGCCCGACGCCATCCTGCTGGACGCGGAACTTCAGCCGCTGGATGCGCCGAATACCTATCTGACCGTCGCCTACGGCGGCGAGACGCCCCACGGCATCTTCCTCTATATCAAGGCAGGCGGGCTGCGCGGCCACATCGTCACCGTGGAATTCACCGATGCGGACGGCGCGGCCATCCCCGGCCTGCCGAGTGAGCGTATCGTCCTGCGCGACACCGACCAGCTTTTGCAACTGACGCTTGAGGCACCGCCCGCCCCGCCCGCGATCGCGGCTGAGACCGCCTATATCCGCCTCATTGCCTCGTTCCGTGGGGGCGGGCGCGACATGATGCGCCTCTACTTTCCGCACCAACGCAACTGGGTCAGCGCCCCGCCTGTCATCCGGGCCGAGCCGGTGGGCGAGGCCGTCGCCCTGCTGCGCCGCCTGGCCCGGCAGCAACGCCTGCCCGCGCGCACCGTTACCGTTCCGCCCGACAGCGCGGTCACGCTCGACCCCGCCATCAATCTCTCCCCCGAGGTCGTGGAGCGTCTGCGCGTCGCCAACCCGCAGATCCGCCCGCAATTCGGCCCCTTCCTCGTCGATAGCCAAGTGGACGCCATGCGCCGAATCGAACTGCCCCAGCGCTTCGAGCGGATCGAGGCGGTCGAGCCGGTCGTGGAAATGCGATCCATCGACCTCGGCACCGCCGCCACCCGGATCGAGGCGATGCGCCGCCAGAACGAGATCGTGCTGGCCGACGTGCCCGTCGCCGACCTGAAGTTCATCGACCCGCAGGCCTTCACCTACGTGGCACCCGAGCCGGAGGAGACGCGCCCGACCTCGACAGACCCCAGCCATCAGGTCGCCCCTTCCGGCCCCGCCATCTTCTCCTTCGTCGCCACCGAGCCCGAGGCGCAGGTGGATCTGGCCGAGGTGCTGGGCATCGAGCCCGCGATCCTGCCCGACACCAACGCGGCCAGCGGCGTGTTCTACTACGTCCCCTCCCGCTACCGCCTCGCCTATGATCGCGATCTGGGTGGCAGCCGGGGCCTCGCGCTGCGCATCGACTACGACGCGGTCGAGGGCGGGGCGGATGCGCAATCCGTGCGCGTCGCGATGACGCTGCAGGCTCCGCTCGACGGCAATTCCATCGCGGTGACGCAGGCACTGCTGCAAGCCTATGCCGAGGCGCACCCGCCACTGCACTTCGCCGAACTGCGTCCCCTGCCGCTCGCCAGCGTGCCCGAATTCGCGTTCGGCGCGTCCCTTGCAGGCACCGTGGCGGAGGAGGACATCGCCGTCACCGCCTTCACCGATCTGCTCGAAGGCTTGCAGGTCACGTGGCGAACCGATCCCGTGCGGGCCGAGCGGATCCGCCGCGACCTCGCCTCCGAGGTCACGGGCATCACCGGCGCGGCCCGCTTCGCGCTGCCCTCCACCGGGCCCGCGCAACGGCTCGACGTCCCCGCCGAGGTGCGCCTGTCGAACCCCGAGCTTTTCGACGCCGTGCGCTTCACCCGCGACGGCGCGGTAGAGAACGTCTCGCCCCTGCCGGTCAAACTCACCTGGCTCAACGCGCTGGTGCTGGCCGACGAGGGCGGCCCGCGGGTCTATTCCTGGCGGCTCGACGGCACCGGCGTCGCTCCGGGCGGCGAAGCCATCCTCGACCTCGCCGAATTCCCCGAGCAGATCGACACGATCGCCGACCGGATCTGGCTCGACTACACGCTCGACCCCGCCTGTACCAACTGCCTCGCCGGGATCGTGGAGGAGGTTCTGGCCGGCGGAGTCTGGCCCGATACCGAAACCATCGAGATCGCGCCGCTCGACAGCCTCTTCGATGCCGAGACGGTGGAGGTGGAACTGGAGGTCCGCTCCCGCTTTCTCGACCCCACCGATCGGACGCTCCGAACCCTGCCGCCGCTCTACCTCGTGGCGGGCGAGGGATCGCAATTCGTCGGCCCCGTCTTCCCGCCCGCCCCCGGCACGGCGGAGGCGGAGGGCGACCCGCTGATCGAATACCGTCTGAGCGCGCTGATGCAGACCGGCGAGATGCGCGAGGGCACCGTCTGGCTGCCCTTCGACCGGACGCGTCTGCGGCCCGGTGCCTTCCAGCTCGAACAATCTCTGGCGGAGGTGGAGGAATGATCCGCGCGCTCCTCCTGTCCCTGATCGCGCTTCCCGCGCTTGCCGAACCCGACCCTGCACGCCGCACGGTCGCCGCCGGGCTGGTGGTCATGGGCGACGATGCCGATCCCGACCTGTGGCACGCCGTGCCCGCCGTCGCCCTGCGCGAGGCCGCCGATGGCGGGCCGGAGGTCACATTCACCATTGCCCGCTACACGGGAACTGCCGTCACCGGCGATCAGGGCCGCGCCGAGATCTTCTCGACTCTGCGAGCGGGCCTCGTCCTGATGCCGCCCGACCCCGCCGCGCTCGCCGCCGCCGCCGCCGCGCTTTCGACCCGCGATCCGCGCCGCACGGTGCGAGTGGTGCCCCTGCGACCCACGGCGGTGGAGGCGGCGCTGCTGCACGGTCTTGACCCGATCCCTGCCATGTCGGTCCATGACGAAGCCCCCGCCCTCTGGTCCGAACGGGACGTGGTCCTCTCCTTCGCACCCGATCAGGCCGAATTGCTGGAGGCGCTGCTGACCGGAACCGGCCCCGCCCTGTCGCTGGTCTGGTCGCTGACCGGCCCTGCGGCCCCGCTTCCCGATGCCGAGATCACCCTGACCACCACCGGCACCGGCCCGCTCGATCCGGCGCAATTGGCCGAGGCCGTCACCGCCGCCGCCGGCAACTGGCCCGAGACCGCGGGCTACGAAACCCTCGCTGCCGGGGCGCAGGCGATATCCCTGACCCCCGACCAGCAGGCCCTGCGCGTCACCCGCCACGACCTCGATGCAGGCGCGCCGCCCGACTACCCGGTGCTGACCGCGTACAACTTCGCCTTCGCCGACGGCGGGGCCGACGGCATCGTCGAGCGGCTGGTGGAGGTCGAGGCGACCGGTCTGACCGGCCTGCCCACGCGGGCGGAGGTGCTGTTCGCCGCCGACCGTCCCGACGCCTCCGCCCTGCCGATCCAGTTCACCTACGCCGTCGACCTGACGCAGCCCTATCGCTGGCGCGTCGTGGACCTCGCCGAGACGGGCGAGCTGATCGAGGGCCCCTGGACCACGCCCGATTACTGGCGCGCGGTCGTCGACGTCACCAACGCCCCCGCCCGGAGGACCGAGCCATGAAACGCCTGCTGACCGCCCTTCTGCTGACGACCGCGCCGATGCAGGCGCAGGTCGTCGACTACGACGCGGGCACCCTGACGCTGGCCGGGGTGCAGTTGATGCGCGACGCAAGCGATCCCTTCGCTTGGTACTACCTCCCGCAATTCCCGCGCCTCGCCACCAACGAGGCGGGCGAATTCGAGCTGCTTCTGATGCAGGTCGTCCGGGCCGACGAGGAATCGGATCAGGGCCTCGGCGGCATCTTGCACGCGATGGTCGAATTCTCCCTGCCCGAAGAGCTGGAGGCCGAGGTCGCGGCCCTGCTGGAGGACGCCGCCCCCGGCGGTCGTCTCGCCGGGGCGCTGCCGCTGCTCGAACCCTCCCCGACCGAGGCGGAGGCGCTGGGGTCGTTCCGCGTGATCTCCGCCACGCTCGATGCGGGCGCGGACGAGGTCAACGGCCGCGTCCTCACTTCCGGCCCCGCGCCCCTGCGCCCCGGCGCGCGCGCCGCCATCGCCGCCCGCCTCACGCCCGAGGAGGCGGTTCTGCTGATGGACAGCCTCACCGGCACCACCTCCGACCTCTCGGTCGCGGTGCGCGGCTATTACGAGGCGCGGGTGCAGGGCTACAACGCCGTGGTCGAGGCGCAGATGGACACGATCTACGCCCACAACTCGGTCGTCGACAGTTTTCAGGAAGGCTACACCCGCCGCCAGGTCCGCGACATCACCGACGAGTTGATCCAGGACGGCGCGATTTCCGTGGAGGTCTTCGATCGGTCCGAAGGGCTCGGCATCGACGCGGGCGACTTCGAGAAGATCGTGGACCTCGTCACCGACCGCCTGATCGAGACCATGTTCGATGCCACGACGGGCTGGTCGCGCACCCCCGAGGCCGAGGTCGCCGTGACCGAGGGCCAGATCGCCGACCGGCTGGAGCGGGGCTGGCTCGCCAAGGTCTTCCTCGATGACAACGACCGGCCCTACTACACCGACGACCAGTACGTGATGAAGGATCGGGAGGATATCCGCTCCAACACCTTCCGGCTCGACCTGTCGCGCAGCACCACGCTGCGCCTTCCCTTCGACAGCACCGGCAATTTCGGCGGCTTCTACGATACGCTCAGCGACGAGGACCGCGCCCGCCACTTCCGCGTCGTTGTGCCTTCGGAGGTCGCCTCGCGCGAGGTGCGCGACGTGGTGTTCCAGGTCGACGGCGCCATCGCCGAGGGGTTCGAGGGCAGCTTCAACTCCGTCGCCGTCAACATCCGCCTGCCCGAAGGCACCCCCGGCGCGGGTCGGACCGAGGTGCTGCACTTCACCCCCGAAAGTCTCGAGTCCGAGAACGGGCTGGAGGTGCTGGAGCTGTTCCGCCAAGGCGTCGAGGGCACCGACTGGACCCGCTTCGAATACCAGACGGTCTGGAGCCTGCGCGGCGGCGACACCCCGATCCGCGTGCCCGAGCGGGAGGACGACTGGCTGTCGAGCACCGACGCCCTGATCCCGCTCAACCCGCCGCTGGACCGGGTGGAGGTCACGCTCGACGTCGACACCTTCGGGTGGGAGGAGGCAGGCATCGTCGCGGCGGAGGTGCAGATCGCCACCACACTGCAAGGCGACGTGCAGTTCGTCGAGGATCGCCTCGTGCGCGCCACCGCCCCCGGCATCCCGGAACCGGCCGTGTTCTGGCGCGATCCGGGCGAGGACATCGCCTGGCGCGCCATCTGGTACACCCGCCAGGGGCGCGTGACCTCCGATTTCGAGTTGCTCGACGGCCGCTATCTCTTCGTCCTTCCGCCCGAGGCGGACTGGCTCGCGGAGCGGCTGCAATGATCCGCCTCATACTCGTCCTGATCGCCATGACCCTTCCCGCACGCGCCGACGACCTGCTCCTCGACCAAGGCCGACAGGTCGCCGGACTGTGGCTGTTCCCCTCGCTCTCCGAACCGTCCCGCTGGCGCTACGTGCCCGCCACCGCGCGGGTGGCGACGGACGGGGACGGTGCACCGCTCTTCGGTCTGACCTTCTATGTCGGCGAAGAGGAGGCCGAGGGCCCGGACTCCGCCGACCCCTCCTCGATCACCCAGGCGACGGGCGGCGGGCTGCTGCACATGGTCGTCGAATACGCCACCGATCCAGAGCAGGTGGAGGAGGCCGAGGACAGCCTGCGCGCGCTCCTGGAGGACGAGACCGCCTTCATTGCGGGACCGGTGCTCTTCGACGCGGGCAACTACTCCGTCGTGACCTCCGTGGCCGAGGATGCGCGCCTGCTCGCCAACCGGCCCGCCCCGCTGATGGAGGGCGACCGCACCGCGATCACCGCGCGCCTCAGCGCCGAGGAGGCGACGCTGCTGATCGGCACGCTCCGGACTCCGACCCCCGATTTCTCGGTCGTGTTCGACATGGCCTTTTCCGGCCTCAGCCAGGCCTATGACGCCACGATGGTCGTGGACTGGGAGAAGACGAAGGAAGCGATGACCGCGGGCGCCGGTGGCTCGGTCTACTTCATCGGCGCGGATGTCGAGCTGGCCATCGAGGAGGCGATGCAGACCGGCGGCATCACGCTGGAGGTCAACGGCGACGACGCGGACATGGAGGCGCTGGTCGCGCAGGTCCACGACCGCGCGCTCGACATGATGTTCGCCCCGATCGAGGTCGAGCAGGTGCCCGAGGATGAGCGCGGCGGCCTGCTGGACGCCATCGGCGCGCTGATCGGCGGCGACGGGCTGGCAGGCTCGTCCAACACCACCGGCTTCGGCCTCAACGCGAGCTACCGCCTGAAGGACCTGCGCTCCGAAGGCATCACGCGGCTCAGCTTCAACAAGCGCGCGACACTGCCGCGCCGCGCACTGATGACCGTCAATCTCGGACAGGTCGCGGCGCTGGATGGCGGCGCGGTGCGCACCGTGGCTGCCGTCGATCCCGCCACCCAACTGCGCCGGATCTTCGTCGCGCTCGATGGCGGGCTGGAAGCCGAGCTTGGCGGCTTCGTCAACTCCGTCGCCGTGACGATGCGCAAGGATCACCCCGGCGGGCGCGAGACGATCGAGCAGATCGTGATCCGGCCCGAGGATGCCGAGGACCCGCTCGCCGTTCACGGCCCGCTCCTCTACTCCAACGCCGAGCGCGAGGGCGCCGCCAGCTGGCTGACCTACGAGGTCGCGACGGACTGGAGCTTCCAGGGTGGCGGGCGCTACCGGACCGACGGGCGCGCGACGGATGCGGCGATGATCTCGCTCACCGCGCCTTTCCACCGGCACGAGGTCGCCATCGAGGGCGACGCCGCGACGCTGGCCGAGGCGGGCGTGCGCGCCGTGATCGTCGAGGTCGGCGCCGATTTCTTCGGCGACCGGCAGGAGGCGCGCCGCATCCTGCGCCCCGATCCCGATCACCCCGTGCTCGACGTCACACCCATTAGCCTGACCCTGCCCGAGGGCGTCTGGTCCTATGACTGGCGCATCACCTGGATGATGCGCGGCGCGCCGCCGATTACCGCATCCGGCACCGACGACCTCGGCTTCCTCTTCGTCGACGAACTCCCGCCGCCTCCCTGAGCGGAGCCGGAACTCAAGCGATCCCCCCGCTCCGGCCCCCGAGCCGGAGCCTCGACCAGACCCGAAAGGAGCCGACCCATGTTCCGCACGACCGTAACCGCCCTGGCCCTCGCCCTCGCCGCCCCGGTGAGTGCCGAGACCCTGATGGCCGACCGCCGCCTTTCCACCGTGCTCGATGACGGCACCGACGTCGTGCTCTACGGCGCGCGCGGCCGCGGGACGGTGCAGTACTACTACCTCCCGCCAGAGATCGGCGTCTCGACCGCCGAGAGCGGCAGCCCCGAATTCTTGTTCATGAAATTCGCCTCCGACGACGTATCGGGCCTGTCGGGCGCGCTTCTGCACTTCCTCGTCGAATGGGGCCTGACGCCCGAGCAGGAGGAGGAGCTGGCCACCTGGGTCGAGACCGAACATGGCGGAGAGCTTGCCGGCGCCGCCACCATGCATCCCGTCAACGCCGACGGCCCCAGCTTCTACATCGTCTCCGCCACGCTGGACGACGAAGCGACGGGCGGGGAGCTCGTCACCTCCGGCCAGGCCTCGCTGATGCCGGGCGGCAAGGCGGCGGCGGCCACGCGGCTCAACGCCGACGGCGCGCAGGTCCTCGCCGCCACCTTCGAGGAGGACGCGACCATCGCCGACGTCACGGCGGTGATGAACATGGAATACGCCGTGCAGGTCCCCGGCGTGGACGGCACCGTCACCATCGACTGGTCCCGTATCGAGAACGAGCGCGAGACCATCTTCGCCGAATACGAGCGCACGATCGCCGAGGACGCGACCACCACCCGCCGCTGTTCCTTCCTGTGGTGGGGCTGCGACGACGAGCGCGGCGACACCTACGCCTATTCCTACGAGGAGATCCACGACCAGTTCAGCTTCCTCGCCGAAAGCGAATATATCGACTTCGACTTCGTGCAGGGCGACATACCCGAGGAAGTCGCGGGCCCGATCCGCGACGCCTTCCTCCAGTACTTCATCGCCTCCGTCACCCAGGCCAGCGCCCCCGTCCCCGAGGCGCGCAGCGGCGACGACACCGACGAGGAGGCCCCCGCCGTCCCCGATATCCGTCAGGGCGCGGGCTACACCTACGACGTGACCAAGACCCGCAACGCCATCGCGCGCGGACGCCAGACGCTCAGCCTCGATATGGACCTCGTCGTCCGCTACCCGTGGCAGCTCGTGGGCAACATGAAGGACTGGTACGACGTCGCGGTGGACGACCCCTTCGCCGTGCAGGAGGTGCTGCTCGCCGATCCGTTCTTCCAGCACCGCGACATCGTCTTCATGCTCGACGGCGATATCGAGGACATGTTCGACCAGCACGTCAACGCCGTGACGGTCGAGGTGCGCCGGGTGCGCGAGGGCGCCGATTTCCACGACTCGATCCTGTTCAACGCGGCGACGCTAGCCGAGGGCGGCAATCTCGGTCACGTCACCTATGCGCGCGGCGAGGATAGCGGCAGCGACGGCTACGAATACCGCACGATGTGGAATTTCCGGGGCGGCGCCGAACTGGTGGAGCCCGCCGCCGGCTGGGCGCGCGGCTCGTGGGAGGGCGTGACCCTCTCCGCTCCGATCGAGTCGCGCCGCATCGAGATGGAGGCCGATCTCGACGAGATGGACGAGGTCGGCATCACCCGCGTCACCGCGCAGGTCCGCCATCCCGTGCTGGGCGAGGAAGTCGAGCGCAACATCCAGATGTCCGTGCGCGGCGGCGAGCCGCTGATCGAGGAGGAGATCTTCCTCGACCGCGACGCGGGCGGCTACGCCTACCGTCTGATCTTCAACCATCGCCGCTTGGGACGTCTCGCGACGGAGTGGAGCGCGCGCTCCTCCGACAACTACATCTGGGCCGCGATCCCCGAGGAACTCCTCCCCGCGCTGGAGGAGGACGACGCCGACGCGCCCGAGGTGGCCGACGCCCAGGCCGCCGTCGAGGAGGAGGACGGCGACCAGCTGTCCCGGTTCAACATCCTGGCAACGGAGTGATCCCCATGAGCATCCGATCCACAACGCTCGCAGCCCTGCTCGCAGGCACCGCCCTTCCCGCGCTCGCTCAGGAGGTCATCCTCGACCGGCAGGTCCGCGCGGGCCCGCTGACCCTGTTCCCGTCGGTCCGCGACGCGACGCAATTCTACTATGCGCCCACCGATGCCCGCCTCGCACTGCACGAGGATGGCACGCCGCAATTCTCCTTTACCCGCTACATCGCGCCGTCGCAGGGCGAGGAGGCGAGCGATCTCGCCAACGCCACCGGCGTCGTGCACGCGGTCGTTGAGCTCGGCGTCAGCGAGGAGGACGTGGAGGCCGCCCGCGACGCCATCGGCGACGTGGTGCCCGGTGCCACCATCCTCGGCCCCGTCACCTTCACCCAAGGCACCTTCGCGCTCGTCTCCTCCTATGCCGAGGAAGGGTCCGACGTGACAGAGCGCGTGGTCGGCGTCGGCAACATGCCTCTGCTCGAAGGCGACCGCGCCGCCATTTCGCTGCGGCTCACCCGGCAGGGCACGCTGGAACTGTGGGAAGGGTTCGCCCGCGCGACGCCCGACATCTCGTTTTCCTTCTCGACCGAGATCGACGGTTTCCGCGCGCCCCAGCAGGCGATCCTGACCGCCGATTTCGAACGGATCTACGCGCATGAGAGCTTCGAGGCCGGGGTGGCGACCCCCTACCTCCAGGCCGAGATCGAGGGCGCCTTCGACGATCTGCGCCGCTCGGGGGCGATCCAACTGACGCAGATCGGCGGTGACGCGCAGATGCAGGCACTGATCGACACTGCCTATGCGCGGCTGATCGACATCATCTTCGAGAATACCGAAAGTACGGGCCTCGACAGCATCAACCAGTTGCAGGCAACGGCGGGCGGGCAGAACGACACATCCATGCTCGACAAGGCTTCGGCGCTGCTGAATGCCAACCGCACCGCTACCGCGGCGGAGAACGAGGCGATCCGCGACCGCAACGCCGAACGCGCCGCCCCGCGAGCCGAGGCCGCCGCGGCGCAATCGACCCTGTCCGATACCCGCCGCCGTGCCTCCGACGCGACCGCCGCGGCCGAGGAGTTGCGTGCGCGCGCCGAGACCTCCCGCCGCGAACGCGATGCCGCCAGCACAGCCGCCGACGCGGCGGAGGCCGCGGGCGAGGACGAGACCGCCACCGCCGCCCGCGAGGTGGCCGAGCGGTTCGACGCCCAGATCACCCGCTACGAGGCGATGGCCCAGGACAAGGAGGCCGAAGCCGAGGCGCTGCAGGCCGACCTGGCCGAGCAGGAGACCACCGCCGCCGAGGCCGGCGCGCGAGCGGAGGCGGCCGGAGAGCTGGAGACCCCGCAAAGCACGCCCTCCATCGCCGTCGTCGCCTCCTACCGCATGAAGGAAGTGCGCGAGAGCGGCAGCTACGAGATCAATCTCAACAAGTATATGGCCGACAGCCTCGCCCTGCGCTTCGACGAGAATATCGGCGACATGACCGACTGGCGCGACGACGTGGACGTGTTCGCCACCGTGGACCTCGCCGATACCGCCGCGCGCCAGCGCGAGGTGCCGGTCTTCATCGACGGTCTCAACGCCACCGATTTCGGCGATTTCGTCAACTTCGCCTCGGTCGTGCTGGAAAAGGAGCGGGACGGCGCCGCCGACGCGCTCGACGAAATCCGGGTGGATCGCGAAAACTTCCAGCAGTCGGCAAACGATTTTCGCCTCGTCTACACCAAGCTGACGGATGGCGAGGACGCCGATTTCCTGGACTACCGCTACCGTGTGCACTGGAACCTGTTCGGTGGGGTCGAGGTGGAAGGCGACTGGATCGACAGCGACGCGTCGGGCATCGGCATCGCCCCGCCCTACCAGCGTCGCACGATCTACCTCGAGGCCGATCCCGACATCGTCGCGGACGAGGGCATCCGCTCCATCGAGTTCCGCCTCTACTACGACCTCGCCGGCGAGGAGCGGATGGAGCGCGTCTCCCTGCGCCCCGATGCCGAGGACGGGGAGGATCTCTCCGCCCAGCTCGACTTCATCCAGCCGCGCGGCGTCTACGACTACGCCTACGAGATCGACTGGCGCCTGCGTGGCGGCGGTCGCCGCTCGTCCGGCCGGATCGAGAGCCGGGACGGCACGATCTTCGTCGACGAAATGCCCCTCGAATGACGTATCCGGGAAAGGAGACCGACATGCCCCGCCCTTTCACCAAGCTGACAGCCAGCACCCTCGCCCTCGCCACCGTGCTTGCCCCCCTTCCCGCCCTCGCGCAGGACGACGCCGTGCCAGTTGAGGAGATCACCTTCGAGGAGCCCGAGCGCGTCGCTGCCTCCGACTGCTGGTTCGTCGAGGGCAACCTGCGCGAAGTCATCACCGAGGATGCCGACTACCGCGAGATCGCCGTCGCCCTGCGCGAGGCGGAGCCGGACGTCCGCGCCTATGTCGAGGATTCCCTCGCCATGCAGCAGGACGCAATCGGCCACGCCTTCCGTGACTTCGCCGCCTGGTACACCCACCGCGTCGAGGAGCAGAACGCCGAGCGGCTGGAACAGCAGCAGATCGCCGAGCTTGTCGGCAAGGGACTGGAGAAGGCGCTCTCCGTCGCGCTTCCCGGCTCCGGCGTCGTGGTCAGCACCCTGCGCACGGCAGGCAGCGCGGCCTATGACCAGGTCGTGCAGAACACGACCGGCGGCAGCACGGACCCACAGACCTATCTCGACCGGCTCGCGGGCGAGATCGAGGATGACGAGGCCGCGCGCAACACCATGGTCCGCGCCATGTTCAACGACCGCGCCGACCAAGCCCTGCGCGACCGGGTCGAGACCATCAAGTTCGAATACGTGATGGAACAGCGTGCCGCGATGCGCAACGCCGCCCAGGCTGCCGGAGAGCGCACCGCCGACAGCTGCTCGGGCCGGATGCTCGACGATATCGGCATCCCGCGCCCTAGCGTGGCGAACACGACACGCATCCGCCGCGAGATGCTGCAGGAAATGATGTTCGAGGCGATGTGCATGGCCGACGCCGCGAATGAAGGCACTTTGAGTGGCAACATCCACAACTACCTGGGCAACTGTCAGTCGGACGAGGCCAACACCCAACGCATTGCACGTGCCGGGGCAACCCGCCTGATCCTGGTGGGACGTGCCAATGTCGCGACCATGTGGCAGCTGACGGATGCCGCGCAGCTCTCGTCGGTATGCTGGGACGAGTACTTCTCCTCCGGCTACAATCCCGACTGCGCCCGATGGCGGGCCGACAACCTTTGACGGCCCACCGCCGCCGGGTCCCGACCCTCCCTGCGGGGCCCGGCATTCTCTCGCGCCAATGCCCCGGCTCCGATCCGGAGCCGCGTACCAAAAGCCTTCCATGCGCGGAATCAAGCCGAAGGCGCCGCGCATCGGTCGTCCTGAAAGCACGCCTCCGGCGTGACCCGCCCCCCGGCACGGCGATTTGGCCGATGGAGGCCCGACGTGAGAGCTTGGCTAGAATAAAGTGCCACTCACCGCCGTCGCATCGCCGTACCGCGGCCCAGCGATGCACGGGTGTATGTCCCGACCCTCGGCCGAAACCACCCCCTCACAACCCCTTCCGCTCCACCAGCGTTTCCGCAAGCTGCCGCATCAGGTCGCGGCCCGCGCGCTCAAGGCTCGCCGCGTCGTAGCGGCAGAAATCGTGGTTGAGCTTCAGCTCGAACTTACGCCCCGTCGCCGTGATGCGCGCGCGGCCATCGGGGTGCTGGAAGTCCACCACGATGCGCCCGCCCTCGCCGCGCTCGGGCTGGCTCATCCGGTCCTGCTCGGGCGCGAACAGCGGCACCTCCTCGCCCGCGTCCTGCGCGTAGTGGCGCAGCACGTCCAGCTCCTCCCGGACCGAGCGGTGCGGCATCCCCTTGAGCGTCTGCGCGATCGCGCCGCTCGTCCCCTCCACCTGCGCCATGCGGTTGCGCAGCTTCAGGCCCAGGCTGCGCGGGATCTCCTCGGGCCAGTTCAGCCACTTGTCGAGCCGGTCGAGCAGCTCGCAGAACGCCCGGATATAGCTGCGTTTCTGCGCGGAGGAGGAGGCATAGAGCACGCGGATCGCCTCCTCGACACCCGGCGCGCCGGTCGCGGGGTCGATGGCATAGTCACGCGCCAAGGACGCCATCTCGGCAAACGAGATGTTCTTGCGCACGAGGTTCTCGTCGACCATCCGGCGATAGAGCGTCGGGATCCCGTCGCGCACGGGCGCGATGCTGGCGGGAATGCGGGCAAAGGCCGGATCGGTCCGCGCCAGCTCGCGGTGCGCGGACAGACGCCGGAAACCTTGTATGAGTTCATAAAACCCGTCGCCCGCATCCTCCAGCTGGATCGGGTTCGACAGTCCGATCTCCCGGATCGAGCGGACGAGGTGGCGCAAGTCCATGTCCTCCGTATCCGCCCGGTCGCGCACCAGCTTGGAGCTGCGGATCGCGTCGAGCGGCACCAGTGCAATGCGGCCCGCCTCCTCGACGACTCCGGCGGATGTTGGCTGCCTGTCCTCGTCGGGACGGGCGGGCGCGTCTGCGGCATCCGCGGAAGGGCGATCCGGGTCGCCCCGCAGGTCCCGCAAGCGGCGGCGGATGTCTGCACCCCCGCGCGACGGGGCGGGGCGGCTGTCTTCGGTTCGGTGGCGAGGCGTTTCGGTCATCTGACGGGCTCCTGTCGCGCAGGGTTCCCGTCGATCGAGAACTCATGCGCTCTCGATGAAAGGGTCATGCGCGGCGGGCGCGGCACGGGGGCAATCCTGCGGTAGAATTGTTAAATTCCCGTTAACCTTTCCCCGCGGGGAAACCGCCGCGCGCGCCAAACCGGCCCGACCGGCCGATCCGCGCGAACCGCTGCCCGTTTCCCCGCGGGGAAATGGTCAGCGCTTCTGTCCTGTCGCGCCACGCGCCGATCCGCAGCCCCGACTGCCGGGATCCGCAGGACGAAAGGGCTTTGCCCCCCGCCTCCGCCTCGGTAGAAACCCTGACAAAAGAACGAGGGAGGCCCGCGCCATGAGCCGCAAGACACGCATCACCGACGAAGAGGCGCTGGCCTATCACCTCAGCCCCGCGCCGGGCAAGCTGGAGGTCCGCGCCTCCACCGCCATGACCACGCAGCGCGACCTCAGCCTCGCCTACTCCCCCGGCGTCGCCGTGCCGGTGGAGGCGATCGCCAAGGACCCCCAGCTCGCCTACGACTACACGACCAAGGGCAACATGGTCGCGGTGATCTCCAACGGCACGGCCATCCTGGGTCTCGGCAATCTCGGCGCGCTGGCCTCCAAGCCTGTGATGGAAGGGAAGGCGGTGCTGTTCAAGCGCTTCGCCGACGTGAACTCCATCGACCTGGAACTCGACACCGAGGACCCCGAGGCCTTCATCAACGCGGTCAAGCTGATGGGCCCGTCCTTCGGCGGCATCAACCTGGAGGACATCAAGGCCCCCGAATGCTTCATCATCGAGCAGCGGTTGAAGGAGGAGATGGACATCCCCGTCTTCCACGACGACCAGCACGGCACCGCAGTGATCTGCGCCGCGGGCCTCATCAACGCGCTCCACATCTCGGGCAAGCGGATCGAGGACTGCAAGATCGTCCTCAACGGCGCGGGTGCCGCCGGGATTGCCTGCATCGAACTGATCAAGGCGATGGGCGCGCGCCACGACAACTGCATCGTCTGCGACACCAAGGGCGTTATCTGGCAGGGCCGCACCGAGGGCATGAACCAGTGGAAGAGCGCGCATGCGGCCGTCACCGACGACCGCACGCTGGAGGACGCGATGAAGGGCGCCGATGTCTTCCTCGGCGTGTCAGTCAAGGGTGCGGTGACCGAAGACATGGTCGCCAGCATGGCCGACAACCCGGTGATCTTCGCGATGGCCAATCCCGATCCCGAGATCACGCCTGAGGAGGCCCATGCCGTGCGCGACGACGCCATCGTCGCGACGGGCCGGTCGGACTATCCCAACCAGGTCAACAACGTGCTGGGCTTCCCGTACCTGTTTCGGGGCGCGCTCGATATCCATGCCCGAGCGATCAACGACGAGATGAAGATCGCCTGCGCCGAGGCGCTCGCCGACCTTGCGAGGCAGGACGTGCCAGACGAGGTCGGCATGGCTTATGGACGCAAGCTGCAATTCGGGCGGGACTACATCATTCCCACCCCCTTCGACCCGCGGCTGATCCACGTGATCCCGCCCGCCGTGGCGCGGGCCGGGATGGATACCGGCGTCGCCCGGCGGCCCATCGTGGACATGGACGCCTACGAGCTGACGCTGAAGGCCCGGCTCGATCCCACGGCCTCGATCCTCGATGGGCTGTTCAACCGGGCGCGCAGCCATCAGGCGCGCATGATCTTCGCCGAAGGGGACGATCCGCGCGTGGTGCGCGCCGCGCTGACCTATCGCCGTTCGGGCCTCGGGCAGGCCATCGTGGTCGGACGGCAGGACGAGGTCGCCAAGATCCTCGCCGATGCGGGGCAGAAAGGCGCGGAGAAGGAGCTGGAGATCGTCAATGCGGGCACCGTCGACAACCTGCAGCAGATGACCGACTACCTTTACGCCCGCCTGCAGCGGAAGGGTTACGACCAGCGCGATTGCTACCGCTTTGCCAGCCGCGACCGGCATGTGTTCGCGGCGCTGATGCTGGCGCATGATATGGGTGATGGCGTGGTGACGGGGGCGACGCGCAAAGGGGCGCAGGTGCTCAGCCAGATCGGGCTGGTCTTCGACGCGACCGCCGCCGACGGGGCCGTGGGTATCTCCGCCGTGCTGCATAACGGGCGGCTGATCCTGGTGGCCGACACGTTGGTCCACGAATGGCCCGACCGCGAGGATCTCGCCAACATCGCCACCCGTGCGGCGGAGGTTGCCCGCAGCCTTGGGATGGAGCCTCGCGTCGCCTTCGCCAGCTTCTCGAACTTCGGCTACCCGGTGTCTGAGCGGGCGGAGAAGATGCACCACGCGGTCGAGGTGCTCGACGCGCGCAAGGTCGATTTCGAGTACGATGGCGAGATGACCGTGGACGTGGCGCTGAACGCCGAGGTGCTGAAGAACTATCCCTTCGTGCGCCTGTCGGGTCCGGCCAACATCCTGGTGGTACCCGCACGGCATTCCGCGTCGATCTCGGTCAAGATGATGCAGGAACTGGCGGGCGCGACGGTGATCGGCCCGATCCTGACCGGCATCGACCGACAAGTGAAGCTGACCTCCACCACCGCGACGGTGAACGACATCCTGCACATGGCGCTGATGGCGGCCTGCCGCGTGGGCTGATCCCGGTCCGGGGCGCGACCTGTTGTCGCAAGACAGGCCCGGCCCGAGCTTACAGCGATGATTTTATGATCAAATGCCCACTGACGCTGCGAAACTTCGCGGCGCCTTAAGAGACTCTTCGGAATTTCACCTTATTTGAATGGGAGGTAGTTGGAGCGTCGAATCCACAAACCCGAATCGTTTGACCGTGAGAGGAGAGGACCGTGCCGAACCTGACGCTTCGCAACGTCTACATCTTCCGCATCGATAACGGGACGACGCAGACCTACAACCTGGTCAGCCGCACGGCGACGCTGAACATCTCCGACCTGCCCAACAACGGCGTGGCGGACGATACGTTCAACAGCTCCTCCACGCAGGGCGCGGACGCGAACCAGCAGATCACCGTCACGAACTCTGCCGCCGGATCGAACACGACCGACACGGTCGAGCGGCAGGCGGGCTCCATGACGCTGTCCCAGAACGGAGAGACGCTGGGCGGCAATTTCGGCGTCTTCGCCGGGACCGATGGGAACGCCTATTTCTACTTCATCCCAGAAGAAGGCGACGCCGACTTCACCGTCGGTCAGAACGCCACGATCACCAGCCTCGATTTCGACGGCTTCGCCTATTCTGGCACCGAGAATCGTGGCAACGACACGCTGGTGCTCGACACGACAACCTCCGGAACCCTGCGCGGTGGACGTGGCGACGATACGCTGACCGGATCGACGCAGGCCGACACGCTGGCCGGCGACGAGGGTAACGACAGTGTCAGCGGCGGCGGCGGGGCCGATCTGCTCTATGGTGACGAGCTTATTCCGACACGGCTCGCCTATCGGTGGAGCGAGCTACCCGATCCGGATGACGGTGGGCAGATCGACGATGCGGATGTCATCGCGGAAGATTCGACGCCGAATGCCGGTATCCAGGATACCGGCGGCATCGTCGTGCGCTTCGACTATGTCGAGGAAAGCAGCGGCGAGCGGTTTACCTTCGAGACCGACCAGCAGTACACGACCGGCATCAACAACGGCAATCTCGCCATCAACGCCAATTCCGCCGGCCGCCTGCGCGGCAACCGCGATGGGACGGAAACGGCGGATACGTCGACGGCCACCCTGAACTTCTCGGCTTCCGACGCCGCGTTTTCAGACGAGGTGCGCGACGTCTCGTTCCGGATCAACGATATCGACACCGGGACGTTCATCGACCGCGTGGTCATCCGTGCGTTCGATGCGGATGGAAACCCGGTACCGGTCACCCTCACCGCCGGGACGACGGGTCGTCCGATCCTGAGTGATACGCCGAATAGCGGTTTCGACGGCCAACCCGATACCGCCACCGGCACGGGCGGCAACGTCGCGCCCGCGAATGCCGAGGGGTCCGTCCTCGTCGATATCGGCGGACCGGTGCAGCGCATCGAGATCGACTTCAACAACGACGGCTCCGGCGGTCAGGCGATCTTCATCACCGATGTCTTCTTCAGCCCGATCGCTGCCGACACGAACGGCGGCAACGACACGATCAGCGGCGGTGACGGGGCCGACACGATCTTCGGCCAAGGCGGTGATGACAGCATCACGGGTGGCAGCGGGGCCGACTCGATCCGCGGCGGTTCGGGCAACGATACGATCCTGGGTGGTGCTGATAGCGACACGATCTCCGGCGATGCCGGAGACGACTCCATCGACGGTGGGGCCGGTGTCGACACGCTGACGGGCGGAACCGGCTTCGACACCTTCGTCGCGGACGGCACAGCCGACCTGATCACGGACTTCAACAACGCGCCCGATCAGGTGCTGGACGACGACGACCAGACCAACAATGATTTCATCGACCTGTCCGCCTACTACAACCGCGCGACGCTCGATGCGTTCAATGCGGCCAATCCCGGCGACGGGGAGCCGAACCCGCTCGAACTGCTTCGCCGCGACGCGGCGGATGGTGTGCTCGACCTCGCGGGCGGGCTGCGGCTGCAGAACGTCGATCCGGACCAATTGTTCTTCGACAACACCAATGTGGTCTGCTTCACCCCCGGCACCGCTATCGTGACGCCCACCGGCCCACGCGCGATCGAGGATCTGATGCCGGGCGATCTGGTGGTGACGCGCGACAACGGCCTGCGCCCGATCATCTGGGCCGGACGCCGGGATCTGACGGTGGAGGAGCTTGCGTCCCATCCCCAGCTCGCCCCGATCCGCATCCGGGCCGGTGCCCTGGGTCCGGGATTGCCCGCACGTGACCTCGTGGTGTCACCGCAGCACCGTGTCCTGATCCGCAGCGCCCGCGTCGTGACCATCGGGGGTGAGGCGGAGATGCTGGCCCCTGCCATCGCCCTTCTCGGGCGCGAAGGGGTCGAGCGGGTCGTGCCGACGGCCCCGGTCTCCTATCTCCACATCATGTGCGAGGGTCATGAGGTCTTGCGCGCCGGTGGCATGTGGGCCGAGAGCCTGTTCACCGGCGACGTCGCGATGAGTGCGCTTGACCCGCAGGCGCGGGCGGAGGTCGAGGCGCTGTTCCCGGATCTTCGTGGGATGAGCCCGGCGCGCGACTTCGCCACGCGCCGGATGACGCAGATGCTGCTCGCCGGCTGAGGACCGATCCCAACCGCGATCAGTTGAACCGAGTCGGGGAGTTGCGATGAGTGGTTCGCGGCAGCCGGGGGGACGGCGTATGCATGCGTGCCAGATCGAGGCCCACCTGCTCGGCCCGGATCGCAAGCGGCAGCCAGGCATCGGGTCGCACCAGCAGCGAGGCAAGCAGAATCGCATCCTCGCGCTCTCCCATCGCGGCACAGGCGATCATGTGGCCGAAGGCGCTTTCGTCGCCCGAAATGCACGCACAGCCCAGATGACGTCGCTGCAATGGTCGCCGTGCAGTGTCGAGCATCAGGCGAACCATGTCCGCGAAACGCGCTTCCCGCTCCGGCGCGGCATCGGGGGCTAGATCGTGAAAGGCCAGCGACAGGTCTGCACGCCCGTCCGGTCCGCTGCACCACAGCCGCAGATAGCAGATCGCAGCAGCCTCGAGCCGGGGCAGTTCGGCCAGATGGCCGACCGCCGCACCCCCTCGGGGTGGGGTCATGTCGGGGGCGTGGATGCTCATCGGGTCAGGATCAGCTTGCCCTGCCGCGTGATCCGCAGGGTGTAGATCTTTCCGTCGAGCACGATATGCGCGATCCCGTCCGGCCCGGTCAGGCTGCGCGCGTCATGGGTGAGAATAGTATCGGCCAGGATGGTCATGGGCACACTCCGGTTGGAACTGACCCGGGCTGATCGAAGACTGGCTGGGGCGTGCGTGTAATCTGAGCGATTTTGTCAGACACGTCAATCCCGATAAAAACAATCGGAAATCTAGCAAGAGAAAAGGCGCTGTCGCCAGCGCCTTTCAAATGCTCAGCCCGTACCGCGCATGCCGTCCCAAAATCCTTTGACCTTGGACAGGAAATCCTCGCTGTCGGGATGGTTGCGCGCGCTCTCCTTGGCGAATTCGGCCAATAGCTCCTTCTGCCGCGCGGTCAGGTTGACGGGGGTCTCGACCGCCAGTTCGATATAGAGGTCCCCCGATCCGGCGCCGCGCAGTTGCGGCATGCCCTTGCCGCGCAGGCGCAGCTGCTTGCCTGACTGCACGCCGACCGGCACCTTCACCCGGCTGCGGCCGCCATCGAGATTGGGCGCCTCGATCTCTCCCCCGAGCGCGGCTGTCGCCATCGGTACGGGAATTCGGCAGAAGAGGTTGACGCCGTCCCGCTCGAAGATCGGGTGGCTCGCCACCTCGATGAAGATGTAGAGATCGCCCGGTGGGCCGCCGCGCAGGCCCGCTTCGCCCTCGCCGCTCAACCGGATGCGGGTGCCGGTCTCGACTCCCTTCGGGATGGTGACGTTGAGCGTCCGCTCACGCTCCACCCGGCCGGCACCACCGCAATTGCGACAGGGATTCTTGATGATCTGACCTCGTCCGTCGCAGGTCGGGCAGGTCCGTTCGATGGTGAAGAAGCCCTGTTGCGCGCGGACCTTTCCCATGCCCGAGCAGGTCGGACAGGTCGCAGGCTCCGCCCCGCCCTCCGCGCCGGTGCCGTCGCACACGTCGCAGGTGGTGGAGCCGGGAACGGTGATCTGACTCTGCTTGCCCTCGAAGGCTTCTTCGAGCGTGATGCGCATGTTGTAACGCAGGTCGGAGCCGCGCGTCGCGCGCTGGCCGCCGCGCCCGCGCGCACCGCCACCACGCTGGCCACCCATGAAATCGCCGAAGAGATCGTCGAACACGTCCGAGAAGGCGGAAGAGAAGTCCGCGCCGCCCTGCGCCCGGCGTCCACCGCCGCCGCCCATGCCACCCTCGAAGGCCGCGTGGCCGAAGCGATCATAGGCCGCGCGCTTCTCGGCGTCCTTCAGGACGTCATGCGCCTCGTTGGCTTCCTTGAACTTGGTCTCGGCCTCCGGATTGTCGGGATTCCGGTCGGGATGGTATTCCATAACCTTCTTCTTGAAGGCCTTCTTGATCTCCGCCTCCGACGCGCCTTTGGCCACGCCGAGAACATCGTAATAATCGCGTTTGCTCATTCCGGCTCTGTTCCGTGGCTTTCGCATCGGAAAGCTCTGTCTGTTGCATAGATTTGGCCGTTATGTAGGCATAAAAGGATCACTTTCCTAGACGCGACAACCCAGGGAGCACGCTGGTGCCGGAATATCTCAACGTCATTTCCACAAAACGATCCGGACACCACGCTTTTATCGCTTGGTACAGGCACCATGCGCCCGACCAGTGGATGCACCTCAACAATCGTTCGTTGGATCGATTGATCCGCAGGGATCTCGTCAAAGTGGATGCGCCGCGGATCCTGATCAATTTCGAAGGCGTGACCCCAGAAGGAATAGAGCGCGTCCGTGCACGTGAAGATGGCACCGCGAAATCACGTACGGACGTGATATTCCTGCGTCATCCGCTCAACATGCTGGCCAGTTTCGTCCATCGGGTAGAAAAGAAGTTTGCGAAGGGTCTCACGGGGCTCGCTGTCCACACGATTCTTCGACAGGTCCACGCACAGAACTACTGGAGCAGCCTCCGGACCGATCTGCCGCGCTACAGCTACGATCCTTGGGTCAGTGATGAGAGCTACCGCGCCAAGATGGCCGACGCGCTGGGGCTGACCGGTAACTCGCCACTGAAAGATATCAGCGAATACGGAGGGGGAAGTTCGTTCACCGGTGTCGATGATACGGTCGATCCATTGGATAGGTTGAATCGATGGAGCATCAAAAGCGACAGTGCCATCTTTAAAAGCATTGCGACCCATCCGGCAATCATGAGCGGCCTGCTCGATGCATTGGAAGGGCGACATCCGGCGGACAGCTTGGGCTACCGCTTCGATGACCTTCGCGCAGCAGAGTGGTTGAAAAATGCCGCTAAGGAGAGGGTCGCGGATCCGGCAGTCGACGACATAATCTCAAATACGCCGCCGGGTGGCCGTGCCATGTCCGTGATGGAGAGGCGGTCTGGCTGGCCACGCAAGCTGGGACAGATGCACGCGATATTGGAAGATCGCCTGCGGGCGTCCCGCTAAATGCAAAAGGGCCGATCTGACGATCGGCCCTAATTGTTTCTAGTACACGATCAGGACGCCTTCTTGTCGTCGTCCTCGACGTCGGTGTAGTCGGCATCGACCACATCCTCGTCCATCGCCTCGTCGGCGGCGCGGGGTTCGTCCTCGCCACCGTCTTCCTCGGCCTGCTGGGCCTGGTAGATCGCCTCGCCCAGTTTCATGGCGGATTCGGTGAGGTTCTGCATGGACGACTTGATCTTGCCCACGTCGTCACCCTCGGCCGCTTCCTTGAGTTGAGCGGTGGCCAGTTCGATCGCCTCGACGGTGGTAGAGCTGACCTTGTCCTTGTGCTCCTCCAGCGACTTCTCGGTCGAGTGGATCAGGCTTTCGGCCTGGTTCTTGGCCTCGACCAGTTCCCGACGCTCCTTGTCGGCCTCGGCATTCTCCTCGGCTTCGCGGACCATCTTCTCGATGTCGTCGTCGCTGAGGCCGCCCGACGCCTGGATGGTGATCTTCTGCTCCTTGTTCGTGCCCTTGTCCTTTGCGGACACGGAAACGATGCCGTTGGCGTCAATGTCGAAGGTCACCTCGATCTGCGGCAGGCCGCGCGGGGCGGGGGGGATGTCCTCCAGGTTGAACTGGCCGAGCATCTTGTTGTCTGCCGCCATCTCCCGCTCGCCCTGGAACACGCGGATGGTCACCGCGTTCTGGTTGTCCTCGGCGGTCGAGAAGATCTGGCTCTTCTTCGTCGGGATCGTGGTGTTGCGGTCGATCAGGCGGGTGAACACGCCGCCCAGCGTCTCGATGCCGAGCGACAGGGGCGTCACGTCGAGCAGGACCACGTCCTTCACGTCACCCTGCAGCACGCCGGCCTGGATGGCGGCGCCCATCGCGACGACCTCGTCGGGGTTCACGCCCTTGTGCGGCTCCTTGCCGAAAAGCTTGGACACTTCCTCATAGACCTTGGGCATGCGGGTCATGCCGCCGACCATCACGACCTCGTCGATATCGTCGATCGACAGGCCAGCATCCTTGATCGCGGCCTTCACCGGCTTCATCGAACGCGCGATGAGGTCCGAGACGAGGCTTTCGAGCTTGGCGCGCGTCAGCTTCATCACCAGGTGCACCGGCTGGCGCGTGTCGGGATTCATCGAAATGAACGGCTGGTTGATCTCGGTCTGAGAGGAGCTGGACAGCTCGATCTTCGCCTTCTCGGCAGCTTCCTTCAGACGCTGGAGGGCGAGCTTGTCGTTGCGCAGGTCGATGCCGTGCTCTTTCTTGAACTCGTTGGCGAGGTACTCGACGATCCGCATGTCGAAATCTTCACCGCCGAGGAAGGTGTCGCCATTGGTCGACTTCACCTCGAACAGGCCCTCGTCGATCTCGAGGATCGAGATATCGAACGTACCGCCGCCGAGGTCGTAGACCGCGATGGTCTTCGAGCCTTCCTTGTCGAGACCGTAGGCCAGCGCGGCCGCCGTCGGCTCGTTGATGATGCGCAGCACTTCGAGGCCCGCGATCTTGCCCGCGTCCTTCGTCGCCTGGCGCTGGGCGTCGTTGAAATAGGCGGGGACCGTGATGACGGCTTTTTCCACCTTCTCGCCCAGATATTGCTCGGCGGTCTCCTTCATCTTTTGCAGGATGAAGGCCGAAACCTGGCTGGGGGAGTACTTCTCGCCGCGCGCCTCGACCCAGGCGTCGCCGTTCGGGCCCTCGACGATATCGTAGGGCACCATGCCCTTGTCCTTCTCGACCATCGGGTCGTTCATGTTGCGCCCGATCAGGCGCTTCACGGCGAACAGGGTATTGGTGGGGTTGGTCACGGCCTGACGCTTGGCAGGCTGGCCGACGAGGCGCTCGTCCTCGGTGAAGCCGACCATAGAGGGCGTCGTGCGGGCCCCCTCGGAGTTCTCGATCACCTTGGCCTGGCTGCCATCCATGATGGCGACGCAGGAGTTCGTGGTGCCGAGATCGATACCGATAACTTTAGACATTAAAATCCGTCCTTCTACTGGCGATATTGGGGTCCGGGTCCTGCTCGGAGGCCCCCGCGCCCCATCCCTGCCGACCCCGCTGGCGGGGCCGACCCTTCACTGGAGCGTGATATAGGAAGCGCGCGCGGGGGTCGCAAGCGGGTCGGCAAGTTGGCCGCTGCCCCGAAGTCACGTGATGCACGCACCTACCAGAATTGGTGGTTTGGCAATCCTCCTGAGCAACATTTTGCCAAATTCTTAAGATTCGGACTCCAAATGTTCCCGATTCGGAGTCATAAAAGAAAAAGGACGCGCGGTTGCAGCCACGCGTCCTTAAATCGAAGCAGGTCTAAGACACCCGCTCAGTAACAGCCTACCGTTTATCGGTATGTGGGATGGTGTCAACGACCTGCTGCATGAGGAAGTAAGTAAGAGGTTGACATGCCTAAAGATTTTTCTCGCGCAAGCTCGCATGAGGTCACGTTTGAAGAAGCGGTGACGATCGTGTGGCCGAAATTGCATGATGGCGAACTCCAGAGCAGGATTGCCGCCGGTCTGGATTGCAACGGCGGAAGGATCAGCGAGATCAAGACCGGCAAACGGCATCCGGGATCTTATCAGGAAGCGAAACGCGGCGGGCTTATCTAAGAGATTGGGGAGCGGTGCTCATACCGCTCCCTGATACTCCTGCTCCTCGTTCAGCGCCGCGATGTGCTGGTGGACGGCCGAGACGACGACCGAGCCTTCGCCCACCGCGCTCGCCACGCGCTTGACCGAGCCTGCGCGCACGTCGCCGATGGCGAAGATGCCGGGGCAGGAGCTTTCGAACGGGGTGCGGCCGCCGACCTCGGGCCCGGTGCGGATGAAGCCTTTTTCGTCGAGCGCGCATTGATCGGCCAGCCACTCGGTATGCGGGGCCGCGCCGATCATGATGAAGAGCCCGCGGCTCTCGACCGGCCGCGTTTCGCCGGAGCGGTTATCGCGCAGGGTCAGGCTCTCCAGCGAGGTGTCGCCGTCCAGCCGGTCCACTTCGGTGAAGGGGTGGATGGTGATGCGCGGATCACTCTCCAGCCGCTGCAGCAGGTAGTTCGACATGGTGTCGCGCAGGCTGGCGCCGCGGATCACGACATGGACGTGTTTCGCGTGGCGCGACAGGAACATCGCGGCCTGCCCGGCGGAGTTGCCGCCGCCCACGACGACCACCTCGGTATTCTTGCAAAAACGCGCCTCCAGTTCGGTCGCGGCATAGTAGACGCCTGCGCCCTCGAACTCCTCCAGCCGGTCGAGCGGCAGGCGGCGGTACTGCACGCCGGTCGCGACGACGATCGCCTTGGCGCAGATGTCGTTGCCGTTGCACAGCTTGATCCGCCAGCCTGCCGCCGTCTTCTCCAGCCCGCGGACGGAGCGGGGCGCCGCGAAGCGGGCGCCGAACTTGATCGACTGGATCTGGCCGCGATAGGCAAGGTCGGAGCCGGATATGCCCGTCGGGAAGCCCATGTAGTTCTCGATCCGGCTCGACGTGCCGGCCTGTCCGCCGATGGCGGTGTTCTCGACCGTGATGGTGTCGAGCCCCTCGCTCGCCCCGTAGACCGACGCGGCGAGGCCCCCTGGCCCCGCGCCGATGACGGCGAGGTCGGCGGTGATACCGTCGTCCACCTCCAGGTTCATGCCGAGCGCCCAGGCGATGCCGGGATTGTCCGGCGTCTGCACCACCTGATCGCCGCGCAGCACGACCGAGATGTCGTCGGGGTCGAGCGACAACCGTTCGACCATGCGCGCGCCCGTCCCCGACCGGCTGTCCAGCCAGCGGTGCGGGATGCGATTGCGGGTCGCGAACTCCATCGCGCGCATGACGTTGCCGTTCCCCTCCGGCCCCAGGATCGTGAGGTTCGCCGTCGCGGCCTTCATCAGGATCTCGCGCCGGGCGGAGAAGGCGGAGACGATGACATCGCCCACCTCCGGCACCTCGTTGATGGCACGGCGCAGCTCCTGCGCATCTAGGCGCAGGACGCAGGCATCCTCGACCACGCGGCAGGTCAGGAACGGTGTCTGACCGCTGAGAAGGCCAAGCTCGCCCAGAAAGGCGTTCTCGGTGGCGATTCCGATGAGTCCGTCGCCATCCTCGCTGCCGTCGAGGATCTCGATCTTGCCCGACAGGACGACGAAGAAATCGTAGCGGTCACCTCCGGCGACGTAGAGCTCGGTTCCTGCCGCCAGCTCCTCGACCTTCGCCAGCGTGCGGAAATAGTCGATCATCTTCGTCGGCATCGGCCCGAACGCGGCCTCGCGCACGGAGGTGGCGAATTCGTCTTTGACCTGCGCGTTCCTCGTCTCAGTCATCGGGCGGTCCTCGGCGTGCTGGAGCGGTTCGCGACACTATATAGGCAACATGGACGAGAATCCTCCACCGCTCGAAATCGCCGGGTTCAAGCTCTGGAAAGGGCTGCTGGAGCGACCCGCGCAGGAACGGTTGCGCGACAGCCTGCGGGCCATCGTGGGCGACGCGCCGCTCGTGCGGCACGTGACGCCGGGCGGGCGGCCAATGCGCGTGCGGATGAGTGCCGCGGGCAGGCTCGGCTGGGTCAGCGACGCGCGTGGCTATCGCTATGCCGACCGGCACCCGAACGGATCGACATGGCCGCCGATCCCTGATCAGGTCCTGAGCCTGTGGCATGATCTGACCGGGCTGGACCGCGCGCCCGATTGCTGTCTGATCAACCACTATGATGCCGAGGCGCGGATGGGGCTTCACCAAGATAGGGACGAGGGCGATTTCTCCTATCCGGTCCTGTCGATCTCGCTCGGCGATACGGCAACCTTTCGCATGGGCGGGGTCGAGCGGCGCGCGCCCACCCGTTCGGTGCGGTTGGAGAGTGGTGACGTCGTGCTGATGGGCGGCGCGGCGCGGCTCGCCCATCACGGGGTCGACCGGATCTTTCCCGGAACCTCGACCCTCCTGTCCGGGGGCGGCCGGATCAACCTGACGCTGCGGGTCGTGGAATGAGCATCAGGGCTGCATCGAGCAGCACCCTCCCTGCACGATATGCTCGGACGGTCCGGTCAGTATGAGCGTTCCGTGAAGCGAGTGCATCCGGTCCGACATGCCGTCGGAGCATTCGCCCGGTGTAATGGCCAACGCGAAGGCGTACTCGCCTTGCTCGCCAGTGATCGCACGCGGCAGGCGGGCGCCCTCGAACAGGTCGTGCAGTTGCGGGCTTTCGAGTGCATCGCGGCGATTGGGGGTTCGGTAGATGACCGAGTTGCGCTCGATATTCACGCTCCAGAACGGCTCGGTCCCGGCGCAATTCATCGCGAAGGGCGCATCTTCCTGCGGTTCGGCGAAGCGTGCGGCGATCCATCCGGTACCCTCGTCGATATTCACGCGCAACCAGGCGCCATCGTCCGATGCTGCGGTGACCTCGATCCGGTCCGCATCGGGTTCATAGGCCGCAAGGATTTCGGACCCGGCGTCGGGTTCGGCCCGGATGTTGAGCACGTCATCGTCCTCGACACCCACCACGCGGTATATTTCCGGGAACTCCTGTGCCATCGCAGTGCCCGACATCAGCGCGAACAGCAGCGCCATCGTGATCCGGTTCATCTCAATCCTCCACGGGAAGAGGGCGCTTGGCCCCGTTGTCGTCGACGGCGACGAAGGTGAAGACCCCTTCGGTCATCCTGAGTTGTTCGCCCGAAGGCTGGCGCGTCACCCAGACCTCGGTACGGATGCGCATGGAGGTGGTTCCGGCCCGCTCCAGCTCGGCATGGATGCTGACCACGTCGCCGACATGGACGGGTTTGTGGAACGTCATCGCCTCCACCGCCACGGTCGCCACCCGGCCGCGTGCGCGGGTGCGGGCCACGACCGAAGAGCCGAGGTCCATCTGCGCCATCAGCCAGCCGCCGAAGATATCGCCATTGGCGTTCGTGTCGGCCGGCATCGCGATGGTCTGGAGGGCGAGGTCGCCGCAGGGTTTTTCGATGTGATCGGTCATGTCGAAGATCATGCGTCGAGTTGACCTTTGGTCAATGGTCAGGCCGCGTCTTCGCGCGCATCGCGGCGCGCCGCCTCCCAAGCGAGGATCGTCCGCTTGACCGGCACGCCCCAGTGATATCCCCCCAGCGCACCCGACCGGGCGATCACGCGGTGGCACGGCACGAGAAACGAAACCGGGTTGCGCCCGACCGCCGTACCGACCGCGCGCGCCGCCTTGGGCGAGCCGATCTTGGCCGCGATATCCGAATAGGTGGTGACATGGCCCGATGGGATGCGCAGCAGGGCCTCCCACACCTTGATCTGGAAGGGCGCGCCGATCAGATGCACCGGAACCTGGCCGCCGATACCGAACGCCGCGTCGACCAGCGGCCCGACGGTTTCCGGCCCCTCGACGAGCTGCGCTCGCGGCCATCGACCAGCCAGGTCGCTCCACGCGGCCTCCCGCCCGATCTCGGCCGCGAAGGCGAGACCGCACAGACCGCGATCCGTCGCCATCGCCAGCACCTCGCCGAACGGGCTATCGGCCCAAGTCCAGCGGATCGTCAGGCCCTCGCCGCCTCGCGCGTAGTCGCCGGGGCTCATCGCCTCCCACCGGACGAAGAGATCGTGCAGTCGCCCCGGTCCGGACAGGCCGGTGCCGTAGGCGGTGTCGAGCACGGTCGAACGCTCCCGCAACAGGTCGCGTGCGAGGTTCAGCTTCAGATATTGCTGGTAGCGCTTCGGGCTGACGCCGACCCATTGGCTGAAGGTTCGCTGAAAATGCGCGGGGCTCATGTCGGCGAGATCCGCCAGCTCGGCCAGCGAGCGTGGCTCCTCCGGCTGCCTTGCGATGCGTTCGAGCAGGTCGGCCATAAGCCGGTAGTGATGCGCGCCCTTGTTCATCGCGGTCTCCGATTCTCGCCTCTACGTGCAATATCGTCGGGGCGGCTGGCTGCAACCACCCGAATGATGCGCAAAGCGTCGGTTTTCGACCTTCGCGAACCGAGCCATTTCCCTTAAACTTGAGGTTGTGAAACGCATGCGACCGGAGATTAACCCGACGTAAGGGGCAAAGCCGGGAAGATAAGTCTCCGAATCGCGATTATCGGGAAATCGGGTCACTGTGATTCGCTCATACTGATCCCGTGAAAGACGGAGTTTTGGAATGCGCAGAACGATTACGACGGTGCTTGTGGGGGTAATCGCATCGTTCGCGCCGGGGCTGGTGCACGCACAGGACGTGATCCGGGTCGGTCAACCAAACTGGTTCGCCGGGGAGCTGATCGGCCAGATGCTCTCCACCATCATGGAGGAGCGGCTGGGCGTCGAGACCGAGCTGGTTTCGGGCACGAACCCCGAACTGTTCGCCGGAATCGCCGCAGGCGACGGGTCGGTGGATATCCATTCGGACATCTGGATGCCCAACCACGCCGGATGGGTCGAGCCGATGCTGGAAAGCGGCGATATCGTGCTGTCGGAGGCTCGCTATGACGGTGTCGATGCGCTGTGCGTGCCGCGCTACGTCTCCGACGAGTACGACATCAACACCGTGCAGGACCTGATCTCCGAGCGCGGGCGGGAAATCTTCGATCTCGACGATGACGGGCGTGGCGAGATCTGGATCGGGGCCGAGGGCTGGGGCTCGACCGAGGTCATGCAGGTCAAGATGCGCGATTACGGGCTGGACCAGCATCTCGACGGGATGCTGATGGGCGAGGGGGAATTCCAGGACATCCTGTTCGATCGTCAGGCCAGCCGGGAGCCCGTCGCCTTCTACTGCTACCAGCCGCATGTCTGGTTCGCGCTCGACTACATCACCGTGCTGGAGGAGCCGCCGCACGATCCGGCCAACTACATCAAGGTCTCCTCCGCCGACAGTGACACCTGGCTGGAAGACAGCCGGATCGAGACGGCGGACCTCATCAAGGATGTGCAGGTCGGGTTCTCCTCCCGCTTGCGGGACAGCCACCCTCAGGTCGCGACACTGTTGTCGAATTTCGGCCTGTCGGGGGAGGAACTGACCGAGCTGATCTTCCTCGTGCAGGTGAAGGAGATCGGGATGGATTTCGTCGTCGACGACTGGGTCGCGCTGAACGGCGACCGCATCGACGCATGGCTTTCGGGTAGCTGAGCGGGGGGCTTGGCGGCAGAGGCGCGGCGTGGCAAGAGGACTGCCATGCCGCGCCCGCTGTCATATCGGGAGATCTTCGAGGTCTTCACCCGCTTCCGCGACGATTGCGCGGAGCCCCAGGGTGAGCTCGACCATGTGAATGCCTACACGCTGGTCGTGGCCGTGGCCCTCAGCGCGCAGGCCACCGACAAGGGCGTGAACCGGGCGACGCGCGACCTGTTCGCCATCGCCGACACGCCGCAGAAGATGCTGGATCTGGGCGAGGACGGCCTGATCGAGCACATCCGCACCATCGGCCTCTACCGCAACAAGGCGAAGAACGTCATCAAGCTCAGCCGGATTCTCGTCGATGAATACGGGGGCGAGGTGCCGTCGAGCCGCGCCGCATTGGAGAGCCTGCCGGGAGTGGGCCGCAAGACGGCGAACGTCGTGCTCAACATGTGGTTCCGCCATCCCGCGCAGGCGGTGGACACGCATATCTTCCGCGTCGGCAACCGCACGGGTCTCGCCATGGGCAAGGATGTGGTCGCCGTCGAGCGCGCCATCGAGGACCGCACCCCGGTCCAGTTCCAGCAGCACGCGCATCACTGGCTGATCCTGCATGGCCGCTATACCTGCAAGGCGCGCAAGCCGGACTGCGCGCAATGCCTCATCAACGACATCTGCACATTCGAGGACAAGACCATATGACCAAGCGATATCAGGTCGTCGGCATCGGCAACGCCATCGTGGATGTGCTCGCGCAATGCGACGACAGCTTCCTCGAACACATGAATATCCAGAAGGGCATCATGCAGCTGGTCGAGCGGGAGCGGGGCGAGACGCTCTACGCCGCGATGGAGAACCGCGTGCAGGCACCGGGCGGATCGGTCGCGAACACGCTGGCGGGGTTGGGCAACATGGGCCGCTCCACCGCCTTCGTCGGACGCGTGCGCGACGATGCGCTGGGCCGTTTCTATGCCGACGCGATGATGAAGGACGGGACGGAGTTTCCCAACACCCCCATCGATGGCGGCGAGTTGCCGACCTCCCGCTCGATGATCTTCGTCAGCCCCGACGGGGAGCGATCGATGAACACCTATCTCGGCATCTCCTCCGAGGTGGGGCCCGACGACGTGGACGAAGCCGTGTTCGCCGATGCGCAGATGCTGTTCCTCGAAGGCTATCTCTACGACAAGGATCAGGGGAAGGAGGCCTTCGGCAAGGCCGCGCGCGCCATCCACGCAGGCGGCGGCAAGGCGGGCGTCGCGCTGTCCGATCCGTTCTGCGTGGACCGGCACCGCGACGATTTCCAACGGCTGATCTCGGGCGAGATGGACTACGTCATCGGCAACGAAGCCGAGTTCACGACGCTCTACCAGGCCGACCGGCTGGAGGATGCGCTGGACGCGGCCGCCGCCGCCTGCCCTCTGGTCGTGTGCACCCGCTCGGGCGACGACGTGATCGCCATCCAGGGCGACGAACGGGTGACCGTGCCCGTGCACCGCGTGACGCCGGTGGATGCGACCGGTGCGGGCGACCAGTTCGCCGCCGGGTTGCTCAACGGGCTCGTCACCGGGCGCACCCTGATGGATGCGGGCCGCATGGGGTGCATCGCGGCGGCCGAGGTGATCGGCCACATGGGCGCCCGGCCCGAGCGCGACCTCAAGGCCCTGTTCGCCGACGCGGGCCTTTGATCGCGACCCTGCCCCGGCCTGCGGGCCGGGGCTGCGCCTTCATTCCGCAGGCACAGCACCGCCTGCCGCCCGGTCCGCCTTCCGCGCGCGGCGGCGGGCCCGCCACTCGGAGACCTTGAGCCCGAGCGCCAGCATCGCGGGCGTCACAATCAGCGTCAGCACCGTGGCGAAGACCAGTCCCCCGGCGATAGCGGCGCTCAACTCGGTCCACCATTGGGTCGAGGGGGCCCCGAACTCGATCGTCCGGGTGAGGAAGTCGATATTCATCCCCAGCACCATCGGCATCAGCCCAAGCGCCGTGGTCAGCGAGGTCAGCACCACGGGGCGCAGACGCTGCGCGCCCGTCCGCAGCAACGCCTCGCGCGGGGACTGACCTTCGCGGCGCAGGTCGTTGTAGGTGTCGATCAGGACGATGTTGTTGTTCACGACGATCCCGGCCAGCGCGATCACCCCGATACCGCCCATGACGATCCCGAACGGACGTCCGGTGATCAACAGGCCCAGCAGCACCCCGGCGATGGAGAAGACGATGGCGCTCATCACCACCAGCGCCTGGTAGAGGCTGTTGAACTGCGTCACTAGGATCAGGAACATCAGCGCGATGGCCGCCCCGAACGCGCCGACGAGGAAGATCATCGCATCGGCCTGCTCCTCCGCCTCGCCACCGAACTGGGTCTCGACCGATGCGGGCAGATCCATACCGGCGATGGCCTGCTGCAAGGCTACGATCTGATCGTTGACCAAGAGGCCCGGCGCCACGTCCGCCTCGATGGTCATCACGCGGCGCTGGTCGACGCGGTGGATGGTACCCGAGCGCGGGGCAGGGACGAAGGTCACGAAATTGCGGACCGGGATCAGCCCGGCGCTGGTCGGGATGCGCAGGCCCTCTAGCTCCTCCAGCGTGCGCTCGTCAGCCGGGAAGCGCACGCGGATATCCACTTCGCCCTCGGCATCGTCTGGGCGGTACTCGGCCACCTCGATCCCGTTGGTGAGAAGCTGTACCGCCTGGCCCAGCAAGGTCACGTCCGCGCCGAAGCGCGCGGCCTCGGCCCGGTCGACGTCGAGCTGCCATTCCACACCCGGCATCGGGCGGTCGTCGGTGACATCGGTGAAGCCGCCTATCCGCTCCATCTCCGCCCGGATCGCATCGACCGCGGCCATCTGGTCAGCCCCGTTGCGCGAAAGCACGTCGAGCGCGATGGGCTTGCCGGCGCCGGGGCCGCCTTCCTGCACCGCGTATTGCACGTCGACGCCGGCGATGTCGGCCATGTTTCGACGGATATCCTCGCCGATCTGCACGGCCGGGCGTCGGGTATCCCACTCGGTGAACTCCAGCTGGATGGTCCCGATGATGTCCTCGCTCGACTGCGCGCCCTGACCGCCGATCGTGGTGCGGGCGTAGACGCTCTGGATCTCGTCATAGTCGAGCAGTCGCTCCTCGACCTGCCGGACCAGCGCGTCACGCTCGTATATCGAGAAGTTGTCGCGCGACCGGATCTGCACCTGCGCGAAATCAGGCTCTACCGACGGGAAAAAGTTCACACCGACACCGAACTGCCCATAGGCGAAGAAGGCGGAGACGAGTGCGATGATCGCGAAGATCAGCGTGCGCCCCGGTCGCAGGATCGCCCATTGCAGCGCGCGTACGTAGCGGCCCGCCCAGCCGGTCATGTCGCGCGGGTCGCCATCCTCGGCCAGGGCGAGCTGCCTGCGGGCCTTTGCGCTTTGCGGTTGGCGCTTGCCGATCAGGCCACCGAGGACGGGAATGAAGACCAGTGCCATCAGGAGCGATGCACCCAGCGTCGCGATCACTGTGATCGGCAGGAATTTCATGAATTCGCCCACCGTCCCTTCCCAGAACAGCAGCGGGAAGAACACGCTGAGCGTCGTCGCGGTCGAGGCGATGATCGGCCAGGCCATCCGCTTGGCGCTGTAGGAATAGGCCGCGCGCGCACTGTCGCCCGCTTGCAGCCGCCGGTCGGCGAGCTCGGTCGTCACGATCGCGCCGTCGACCAGCATCCCGACCACGAGGATCAGCGAAAACAGGACCACGATGTTCATGGTGAAGCCCATGAACCACAGGATTGTCACCCCGGCGAGGAAGGCGCCCGGAATAGAGAGGCCTACGAGGATCGACGTGCGGATGCCGAGCGCGAAGAGGATGACGATCATCACCAGCACCACGGCGGCGATGACGTTGTTCTCCAGATCGCTGAGCATGGTCTCCACCTGCTCGCTCTCGTCCTGCATGTATTCGATGGTCACGGTCCCCGGCCAGTCGGCGGAGGACTGCTCGATCAGCGCCTTCACCTGGGCCACCGTCTCGATGATGTTGGACCCGACGCGTTTCTTGACCTCCAGCGCGAGCGCGGGCTGCCCGTCGATGCGGGCAAAGCTCTCGGGGTCGCGATAGGTCCGGCGAACGGTGGCGATGTCGGCGAAGGTGACGACGGTCTGGCCGCGCACCTTGACCGGCATGTCCATCACGTCCTCTATATCCTCGATCAGTCCAGGCACCTTCAGCACCAGCCGTCCGGCGCCCGTGTCGATGGCCCCCGCCGCGATCAGGCGGTTGTTGCGGCTGATCTGGCTGATCAGCTCATCGAAGGTCAGGTCGTAGGTTTCGAAGACTGTTGGGTCGATCAGGACCTCCAGCAGTTCCTCGCGCGCGCCGCCGATATCGACCTCCAGCACGCCTTCAAGCGATTCCATGTCCTCCTGCAGATCCTCGGCGATGCCGATCAGGGTCCGTTCGGGCACCGGGCCAGAGAGGATCGCGGTCAGGATCGGGAAGAGCGCGGTGTTGACCTCGTTCACGCTGGGTTCGGTCGCGTTTTCAGGCAGTTCGCCCTGTGCGCGGTCCACCGCCTCGCGCACCTTGTCGAGCGCCTCCTCGCTGTCGAAGCCGGGGTCGAATTCCAGCGTGACCGAGGCATAGCCCTCCGCCGCGCTCGCCGTCATCTCCTTCAGCCCCTCGATGGAGCCGAGTTCGCTTTCGAGCGGTTCCACCAGCAGGCGCTCGCTGTCCTCGGGGCTGATCCCCTCGAGCGTCGTGACGACATAGATCGTCGGGATCGGGATCTCGGGCGAGCTTTCCTTGGGGATGGTGACATAGCCGATGGCGCCGACCGTCAGGATGAACATCAGCAGCATCAGTACGACGCGGCTGCGGGAGAAAGCGGCGTCGATCAGCCCCCTCATCGCGTGGCCTCGCCGGTGGGCAGATCGGGCAATTCGCTCGCCACCGCCTCCGCCTCGCGCTGTTCTTCCTCGCTCGCCTCGGCCTCGTCGCGCGGGTCCACCCGCTCGCCCGCGCTGACGAAGCCCTGGCCGATGGTGATGATGCGGGCCTCGGGCGCGAGGCCCGACACCCAGATGCCGTCGGTCTGCGCGCGCACGATGTCCACCGGGGTGAAGACGACCGTCGCCTCCGCATCGACCGTCTTGACCCCGAGCGTGCCGTCCGTGCCGAGCGACAGGACGGCGGGGCTGATGAAATGCGCCTCCGTCTCGGCCACGGGCACGCGGATCTGGGCGCTGACACCCGCGGGAATATCGCCATCGGGATTGTCCACGACGATTTCGGCCTGGAAGGTCCGGGTCTCGGCATCGGCGCTGCCCGACACGTAGGTGACCTCGCCCTGCCGCTCCTCGCCCGTGATGAAGGCGACGCTGGCCATCTGGCCCGCGCGGATGCCGCGCACGGCCTGCTGGGGCACCTGCACCTCGATGGTCAGCGGGTCGGTGTCGATGATGCGCGCAACCTCGCCACCGGCCTGCACGAACTCTCCCGCATCGACCATGATGTCGTCGAGCACACCGTCGAAGGGCGCGCGGATGACGGTGTCGTCCAGCCCCTGCTCGACACTGGCCAGCCCGGCCTGCGCCGCGGCCTGCGCGGACTCCGCCGCCGTCACCCGGTCCTGCGTGGCGACGCCACGCTCGAGCAACTCCCGCGCGTTGGTCAGTTCGCGTGTTGTCCGGTCCAGCTCCGCCTGCGCCTGTTCGAGCTGTGCCGTCCGGTCGGCGACGTCGATGGATGCGATCAGGTCGCCGTCGACCACGCTCGCGCCCTTGCGCAGATTGACCTCGGCGATCTCGCCCGACGTCTCCGCCCGGATGATGGTCTCGCGGTCGGGCAGGGCCTGGCCTTCGGCCACGAAGAATTGCGTGACGATCTCGGCCCGACTGTCGCGGGTGGCCACGGTGGCAAGGCGACGCTCCTGCGTCTGCTCGACGGCTTTCTCCTCGGTGGGCATGTAGTAACCGCTGCCCATCCACGCACCGAGCGCCAAGACGAAGGCGAAGGCCACCCAGCCCGACAGCCCCGCGCGTTTCTCGTCCTCGAATTCCAGGGCCTGATGTCTGTTGTCGTCGGTCACGCGAAGATCTTCCTGTCCGGTTCCGGCAGCGTCGCCGCCACGGTTTCGAGTGCGTCTGCCACCTGGCGGTGGATCTCGATGAAATGGTCCAGTCTCGCGGCGATGTCGGACGCGCCCACGGCCTGCGCGATCTCCCGCGTCTCGGTAACGATACCGCGCATTCGGCCCATCATTCCCGTCATGGACGCGCGGAACGCGTCGGGCGCGGCGCGGTAATAGTCGCGCCGGTCGCCATCCCTCTCCACCCGCTCGAGCATTCCCATCCGATCGAGCAGGCGCGCATTGGTCGAGACGCTGGCCCGGCTGACGTCGAGCTGTTCCGCAATCTCGCCGAGCGCGAGTTCGGACCCGTCGAAATAGAGCAGCGCGAAGATCCGCCCCGCGATGGGCGACAAGCCCTCGGCCGCCGTGAAGGCGGCGATCATTTCGATGAAGCGGGCGCGACAATCCTGAACCATGATCGTTCAGTTTGGATTGAACGATCGGAATTCAAGGTGCTGCAGTGCAAAAAGCTACGGATCGGGCCGGAAATCAGCCCTCGCCGATGATCCGAGCGTAACCCGCGCGCGACAGGTTCGAGCCGCAGGCAATGATCCCGACCTTCTTACCTGCCATCTCGGCCGCGAGCGGACCTGTCAGCGCGGCGAAGCTGGCGGCACAGGCCGGCTCCACCATCAGGCCCAGGGAATCGCTGAGCGCGCGCATGGCGTCGATCATCGTGCCGTCGGCAAGCGTCACCATGCGGTCTACATGCTCGGCCGCCGCGGCGAATGTCAGCGGCTCGGCCCGCGAGGCGGCGAGGCTGACGGCACAGGTGTCGACGGTGTCGAGCTGTAGAGGCTGACCCGCCTCCAGCGACCGGGTCATGGATGCGGCACCCTCCGGCTCCACCCCGATAATCTGGGTCATCGGGCAGAATTGCTTGAACGTGCGGGAGATGCCCGCGATCAGCCCGCCGCCTCCGACCGGCACGATCATCGCGTCGAGCTCGGGCAGGTTGTTCGTGATCTCGTAGCCGCAGGTCGCGGCCCCCAGGATCATGTGCGGCGTGTCGAACGGGTGCAGTTTGGTGCGCCCGGTCTCCTGCGCCAATTGGTCGAGCAGGGCGAGGTCGGTGCGCGCGCCCGGTGTCCGTCGGATCGTCGCGCCCAGATCGTCACAGCGGGCGACCGTGCGCGCGTCCGCGGCCTCGGGCATCACGATTAGTGCGTCGATCCCCTCGCGCGCACAGGCGGTGGCGACGGCGAAGGCATGGTTCCCGCCCGAGGCCGCGATCACACCGGCCCGACGTTCGGCACTGCTCATCGCATCGATGGCCAGCAGCACGCCGCGGGTCTTGAAGCTGCCCGCCTGCTGAAACAGTTCGAGCTTCATCCAGACCTGCGCGCCCTTTGGCAGCAGGTTGGCGGCGGGCCCGTGGGTCAATTCGAGCAGTGGCGTCTTCACGATCCGCCCGCGCAGGCGGCGGGATGCGCCGTCGATCTCCCTCAAGCTCGGCAAGGCCGGGTTACTTTGCGAGCCGCGCATGAACCTCATCGAGATCGATCTCCTTCACCGGAGGGTTGCGGTTCGGCTCCTTGGCGTACTTGAACAGGTTGAAGTCGCGCCGGTAGATGTCCTGCATGATGTAGTTCGACAGGTCGTCGAAATAGTCTTCGATCGGAAAGGCCTGCTTCGGCCCGTGGTCCGCGCTCTCGTTGAACCGGGGGATGCTGTCGAGGTCGACTGGATGGGCCACGTCGATATTGTCCAGCACCACCCGCATCCCATCGTTGAAGCGCTCGATCGGGAAGATATGGCTGTAGCGCCCGCCATTGCGCACCATCGTCGAGGCATGGCCCGCGCAGGCCGACCAGTGGATGTCGGGGTCCATCGGCTTGCGGAACCGAATGGTGTCGCGCACGAACAGCAAGAACCGGCGAAAGCTCTTCACCTGGTCGAAATCGCCCTCGACATCGACGCCGTAGCGCTTCGTCAGCATCGGCACGAGGTTGCCGCGATAGCGCTTGCCGTTGCGCTGGATGCCCGCGATCTTGTCGAAGAAGGAGCTCAGCACCCGCGTATAGGGGTTGCGCACGGCGGTGAAGGCGTAGATCTCGCGATCCGTGACGGCCTTTTCCAGCAAGGGCTGGCTCGCCTCCAGCGCCCATTTGTGAATGCCGTCCTTCGCGTCGTGGATGTCCCCGTCGAAGAACTCGCCGTGATCGGAATAGTACATGATCTGCCCGATGGTCGAGCAGGCGCATTTGGGCACGACCCGGTACACGACCGAGCCGCTCTGCGTCATCCAGGTGCCGGGATAGGGCATGGGTGCCTCACACGCTGTTCCCCTTGGTAAGACCCCGCGGGACGGGCGGAGTCAAGGCGGCGCCCCTTCGCCCTTGCCCCGACCCGCGCCAGTCGGCATCAAAGGGCGATGGTCCAGATCGCCTACATCCTGCTCTGCCACAAGAACGCCCCTGGCGTGATCCAGCAGGCCCAGATGCTGACGGCGCATGGCGACCGGATCGCGATCCACGTGGACCGCAATGCCGATGACGCCGTGTGGGCCGCGATCCATGCGTCCCTGAAAGACGATCAGAACGTCGTCTTCGCGAAGCGGGTACGCTGCGGCTGGGGGGAGTGGAGTCTGGTGCGCGCCACGCTCAATGCGCTGCACGCGGCGCGCGACGCCTTCCCCGATGCCACGCATTTCTACTTCATATCGGGCGACTGCATGCCCGCGAAACCGCGCGCTTGGATCGCCGACTTCCTCGAACGCAACGACCGCGATTTCGTCGAGCATCACGACTTCTACGAAAGCGACTGGATCAAGACCGGCATCAAGGAGGAGCGGCTGCACTACCGCCACTTCTTCAACGAGCGCAAGCGCAAGCCTCTGTTCTACGCGGCACTTGGCGCTCAGCAGGCGCTGGGCCTCAGCCGCCCGGTGCCGCAGGGGCTGCGGATCATGATCGGCTCGCAATGGTGCCTGATGCGGCGTCGGACGGTGGACCGCGTGCTGGACCTGATCGCCAAGCGGCGCGACATCCCGCGCTTTTTCTCCACGACCTGGATTCCTGACGAGACCTTCTTCCAGACTCTCGTCATGCACGTCACCCCGCGCGAGGAAGTCGTCAACCGGCCCATGACCTTCCTCGCCTTCTCCGATTACGGGATGCCGCTGGTTTTCCACGACGACCATTACGACCTGATCCGCGGGCAGAGCCATCTCTTCGTGCGCAAGGTGTCGGAAAACGCGAAGACCCTGCGCGAGCGTCTGCGCGTCCTCTACGCACAGCCGATGGAAGCGATCCGGACCTCCGACACGGCGTCGAGCCTCTATCGCTACGTGACTGGACGCGGGCGGGTCGGGCGCCGCTACGCGCCGCGCTTCTGGGAACGCGGCGGCCAGATCGGGCGCGGTAACGAGGTGCTGGCCGCGGTGTGCAAGAAGTACCACGTTGGCAAGCGCTTCACCTCCGCCGCCGCGCGCTCGGGCGGCCCGCCGGGACATGGCTACGTGTTCGACGAGGATTCGGGCGTCCTGCCGCCTCTGGGTGGCATCGAGGGCTCGTTGGCCAAGCGGGGGCGCCACCGGCGCGCGATGCTGCGGCTGTTGTTCGAGTATCACGGGACGAACCGCCTGATGATCTGCGTCGACCCCAACAACAGCGACGCGCTGCGCGACCTTCAGGGCGACCAATGCATCCTGCGCGTGCTGGAGATCGCGACCGAGATCGACGACGAATACCTGCTAGGCCACGCCCACCGCGTCGGCCTGCTGCCGCCCGAGGCCGGGCTTGCGGAGGCGGGGCCGCTCCTGCGCACGCTCGACCGGCAATGGCGCGACGACAGCGACGCGCTGCGCGACCTGGGCTTGGCGCATTTCTACGCGATCGGCCCGCGGGACGACGAGGACGTCGTGGCCGAACGGATCGCCCGCTTTCTCGACATTCCCACCGATCGCGCACGGAAACTGGTCCGCGACGACCTGATATTCGACTGACAGGAGTGACCGATGCCCTACGCCTATGACGATCAGAACATCTTCGCGAAAATCCTGCGGGGTGAGATTCCCAACAAGACGGTGATGGAGACCGAGCATTCGCTGGCTTTCCACGACATCGCACCTCAGGCACCCCAGCACGTCCTCGTGATCCCGAAAGGGGCCTACGTGACCTTCGACCATTTCGCCGCCGAGGCGACGGAGGCGGAGATCACCGATTACATCCGCACGATCGGCGAGGTCGCCCGCCGGATGGGCGTGACCCCGGATGCGGGGGACGGCTACCGGATGCTCAGCAACGCGGGCCAAGACGGCCATCAGGAAGTGCCGCACCTGCACGTCCACATCTTCGCCGGCAGCTTCCTGGGTCGGATGATCGACGTGCCCGGCCACGGCGACGGCTGAGGCCGGTTTTGCGGAGTGGTCCACGGCCCGGCCCCAGTGCCGGGGCCGCGCTCCTCAGCGCATCCACAACCACGCATCGCGCAGGCGGCGGCGCAGGACCGCCTCGTCGGCGACATCGCTGTCTCCGACCAGCGCCCGCACCTCCGCCCCGCCGCCGCGATAGAGCATTCGGTGAAAGGCGGGGTGCCGCTTCAGCAGCTTCTTGAGCCGGGGCCGCGCCGCCGCCGCCTCGATCCTGTCGATCACCGCCTGCGGCTCCCGCGCATAGGCCAGCGGCAGCGTCCGCCAATGGCAGGTCACGTCGCCATCGAGCCCGTCGATCCGTCGCACATCGCCTCCTGTCGCGCGGATCGCCAGCGGCAGCGCCACCTGATCGAGCCACGGGTCCAGCGATTGCCCTTCCAGCACTTCTTCCGGCGCATCGCGGATCGCGGTCGCATATCGTGCCCAGGCTTCCCCGAACCGGCGCGGACATGGACCAAATACCCAGCCGGCGTTGAAATAGGCCCAATGATCCCATCGGTCTGGCGGCACGGTTGGATCGGTCAACGGTTTCAGCCCGAACCGCGCATAAAGGTCGCGCCAGATCTCCGCCCGTGTCGGGCCTTCCGGCAAGACCTTCGGCCAACTCGGACCGCGCCGAAGACTGGCCGTCGGACGGTCGAAATCGAAGGCGACGCCATCCATCCCGCGCAGGAACACCGTATCGCTGTCGAAGAACACGAACGGCTCGGCCTCCGGCAAGGCACCCAGCGCCTCGATCTTGTTGCCATGCGGGTAGGTCGCGCCGAAATGGCGGCTCTCGAACGTGACCATCCGGTCTGATCGGTCCACCAACCAGTCACGCAATTCGCCCGCGACCTGTGGGTCCTCGGGCCAGAGCGGCCCCGGCGCCGGTTCCGCGATCCACAAGCGGAAGCCGGGTGCGGGCACCCAGGTGGCGACGGCGAGCGCGGCCTCGAACGCCACACGCCCGGCCTGTGCCACCATCACCACGTTCACCGCCATCTCGCGCCCCAAGAACCGTTTGCGTCACCCCGACGCTTACAGTAAGAGACCTGACGACGCACCCATAGCTCAGCTGGATAGAGCGCTGCCCTCCGAAGGCAGAGGTCTGAGGTTCGAATCCTCATGGGTGCGCCAGTTTCCCCTCACGCTGGACGAATCGTTCCTGTGCATATGCCGAACCCGATGCGGTAGCCTTTGCCCTGCGCGTGTCCGTGCAGCGCCAGCGTGTCGCCGTCCTCGATGAAGCGCCGCTCGGACCCGTCGGCGAGCGTCAGGGGCCGCTCTCCACCCCATGTCATCTCCAGCAGCGAGCCGCACTGGTCCCGCTCCGCCCCCGAGATGGTGCCGGAGCCGAGCAGGTCGCCCACCCGCATCGGACAGCCTGACGACGCGTGATGAGCCAGTTGCTGCGCCGGGGAATAGTAGAGCCCGCGCGCGTTGGTCCGCGCGATGATCTGCTCCTCGCCACCTTCGGGCGTCAGGCTCACGGCCAGCGCGATGTCGTGGTTCATCGGCCCCGGTTCGACCAGATGGTCGAGCAGCGGCACTTCCCGCTGCGGGCCCGTCACGCGAAACGGCTCCAACGCTGCCGCGGGCACGATCCAGGGCGAGATGCTGGTGGCGAACGCCTTGGCCTGAAAGGGGCCGAGCGGCACGTATTCCCATGCCTGGATGTCCCGCGCCGACCAGTCGTTCAGCAGCACGTAGCCGAAGATCGCGGCATCCGCCTCGCCCACGCTCAGCGGCCCGTCCGAAGGCTGGCCGACCACCGCGCCCAGTTCCAGCTCGATATCGAGCCTCGCGCTGGGCGCGAAGACCGGCATCCCCTCGCCACCGGGCCGGATCTGACCGTGCGGTCTGCGGACCGGCGTGCCCGAGACCACAACGGAGGATGCGCGGCCATTGTAGCCGATGGGCATATGCAGCCAGTTCGGCGGCAACGCGTTCTCCGGCCCCCGGAACATCGTGCCGACATTGGATGCATGCTCCCGGCTGGCGTAGAAATCTGTGTATTCGGACACCGTGAAGGGCATCAGCAGCCGAACGGCGTCCAGCGGCACCAGATTCTGCGTCAGTTCCCCCTCCCGCGCGCTGCCCTCGGCCAAAGCGGCCTGCAACTCCGTCCGGAATCGCGCCCAGACCTCCGGGCCGGCCGCCATGAAGGCGTTCCAGGACGGCGCCTCGAACAGCCCGTCCGGCAGGTCGAGCGCAATCGCCCCTACATCCAGCACGAACGCCCCGATCGCCACGCCACAGCGGGCGCCGCGCCCATCCTCGAACACACCGCAGGGCAGGTTGTTGAGCGGGAACGCACCATTGGGGTCGTTCGCGCCACCGATCCAGGAGCGCATCAGCATCAGCGCCCCTCCTTGGTGCCGTCGAACTTCTTCTCCAGCGAGGTCCAGCAGTCGATGTAGTCGTCCTGAAGCGGGGCTTCTTTCGCGGCGAAGGGGGTCAGGTGCTGCGGGAAGCGGGTCTCGAACATGAAGGACATCGTCTCCTCGAGCTTCACCGGTTTTAGCTCCGCTTCGGTCGCCTTCTCGAACGCCTCGCGATCTGGGCCGTGGGGCAGCATCATGTTGTGCAGGCTCATTCCGCCGGGGACGAAGCCCTGAGGTTTCGCGTCGTACTGGCCGTGAATGTTGCCCATCAGCTCGGACATGACGTTCTTGTGGTACCAGGGTGGGCGGAACGTGTCCTCGGCCACCATCCAGCGGTCGCGGAACAGCACGAAGTCGATATTGGCCGTCCCTTCCACCGCCGAGGGCGCGGTCAGCACGGTGAAGATCGACGGGTCGGGGTGGTCGAACAGGATCGCGCCGACCGGGCAATAGGTGTTGAGGTCGTATTTCACCGGCGCGTAGTTGCCGTGCCAGGCCACGACATCGAGCGGGCTGTGCCCAATCTCGGTCTCGTGGAACTGGCCCGCCCATTTGATCGTGACGGTCGAGGGGACCTCGCGATCCTCGAACGCGGCCACCGGCGTCTTGAAGTCGCGCCGGTTCGCCATGCAGTTCGCCCCGATCGGCCCGCGACCGGGCAGCGCGAATTTCTGGCCGTAATTCTCGCAGACGAAGCCGCGGCAGGGTCCTTCGACCACCTCCACCCGGTAGACGAGGCCCCTCGGCAGGATCGCGATCTCCTGCGGGGCGATCTCCATGACGCCGAGTTCGGTGCAGAACCGCAGGGTGCCCTCCTGCGGCACGACCAGCAGCTCGCTGTCGGCGGAGTAGAAATAGGCGTCCTCCATGCTTTGTGTGACGAGGTAGATGTGGCTCGCCATGCCGACCTGCGTGTGGACGTCGCCCGCCGTGGTCATCGTGCGCATGCCCGTCAGCCAAGTCAGCGCCTCGTCCGAGTGGGGCACTGGGTCCCAGCGATATTGGCCGAGGCTGGTGACGTCCGGATCAACCAGCGGCGCGCTCTTCCAATAGGGCAGCTCTATCCGCCGGAAGCGCCCGGTATGACGGACCGAGGGGCGGATGCGGTAGCACCATGTCCGCTCGTTCTGATGCCCCGGCGCGGTGAAGGCGGTGCCCGACAGCTGCTCACCATAGAGCCCGTAGGCCACCTTCTGCGGCGAGTTCATCCCCTGCGGCAGCGCACCGGGCAGGGCTTCCGTCTCGAAATCATTGCCGAAGCCGGGCATGTAGGAAAGGTCGCTCATCTTGTCCTCCGTCGCTGCATCCGGGATATTGGTTGGAAATGTAACCAACAAGCGGAGCGTCGAGTGGACGGGGACGATTTCGAGATCGCGGATTTCCTGCCCTACATGCTGAACCGCGCGGCGGAGGCGACGGGGCAGGGCTTTTCGCGGCACTACAAGGATCGCTACGGCATGCTGCGCACCGAATGGCGAGTGCTGTTTCATCTGGGCCGCTACGGTCCCATGACGGCCAGCGCCATATGCGCGCGTGCCGATCTGCACAAGACTAAGGTCAGCCGCGCCGTCGCCGCGCTGGAAAGCCGTCGCCACGTCGCGCGCGAGGTGCAGGAGGAAGACCGCCGCAACGCGACGCTGTGCCTTACGCGGAGCGGCGCTGCGATCTATGCCGACCTGACGGAGGAGGCCCGCCGCTACGACGACCGCCTCGCCGCCCGTTTGACGCGGGAGGAAGCGCGCATCCTGCGATCCTGCCTCGCGCGGCTGGCGGAACGGGGGACGTGACGCGAGATCCGCGCTTGGCTATCGCTGGGAGGGCAAATCGATAGCAAAAGGCGATCACTCGTGACCTTCGACCAGATCAAGACCTTCCTCTGGGTCGCCCGGCTCGGCGGCTTTCGCAAGGCGTCCGAGCGGATGCACCTGTCCCAACCCGCGATCTCCAACCGGATCGCGACGCTGGAGGACGAGTTGCGCGTCCAGCTCTTTGAGCGTGGGCCGGGCGCGCTCGTCCTGACACGGCACGGGCAACTCCTGATGTCCTATGCCGAACAGATGCTGTTCGTGGAGGAGGAGATCCGCCAGCGCGTCGCGAATCCCTCCGATACGGAAGGCCTGTTCCGCGTCGGCGCGTCGGAGACGGTGGCCCAATCCTGGCTACCCGACTTCCTGACCGCGTTCTCCGCCCGCTACCCGCGCGTCGATCTGGACCTGACGGTCGACATCTCGCTGAACCTGCGCGATGCCTTGGTTGAGCGTCGGCTCGACATCGCCTTCCTTATGGGACCGGTCTCCGAATTCTCCGTGGAGAACGCGAGCCTGCCGCCCTTTGACCTCGGCTGGTATCGCGCTGCCGGGGCAGAGCCTAAGGAACTCGGCGCCGAGCCCGTCATCTCCTACTCCTCCCGCACGCGCCCCTACCGCGAACTGATGGCTGAGCTGTCGCGCCGGGTCGGGCCGAAGGTTCGGGTCTACACCTCCGCCTCCCTGTCGGCGAGCCTGCGGATGATCGCCGCCGGCATCGGCGTCGGGCCCTATCCCAGGACGCTCGCCGCCGATGCGGTTGCGGCGGGACGGATCGTCGAATTCGACGCGGGGCTTGCCCCGATGACGCTCGATTTCACGGCGTCTTGGCTGACCGAGCCGCGCAGTTTCCTCGCGGAGACCGGGGCAGAGATCGCGCAGGATGTGGCGGCGTCTTGGATGCGAGAAACCTCCGACTGATAGAGTCATTCTATCGCATCTAATCAGAATTGATAATTTGCACGGATAGTCTCCGTCATGGAACCTTCATGTCAGACCCATGAAGGTGCCGCATATGACCACCCATTCCGAGCTCAAGGACCTGTCCGCCGCGGACGTTCGGCGCGTGATCCGCGCCGGGGACTATCGTGGTCACACGGCGGGTCTGGCGGCGGGCAAGCTCCAGTGCAATATTGCCATACTCCCTGAACGGCATGCACTGGACTTCCTGCGGTTCTGCCAGCGCAACCCCAAGCCATGCCCCGTCGTGGGCGTCGGCGACAGCGGGGATCCGCTGTTGCGTACGCTTGGGCGCGACATCGACATCCGCTCCGACGTGCCACGCTATCACGTCCACCGCGACGGCGCCCTGACCGACGAGGTCACGGATATCGGCGAGCTTTGGACCGACGACATGGTCGCGGTGGCGCTGGGTTGCTCGTTCACCTTCGAGATGGCGCTGATCCGGCACGGCATTCCCGTCCGCCACCTAGAGGCGGGGCGCAACGTGCCGATGTACCGCACATCCATCGCGCTGAGCCCGGCAGGACCGTTTCGTGGCGACATGGTCGTGACGATGCGGCCAATTCCGGCCCGCGACGTCGCGCGCGCCGCGACGATCTCCGCACGGTTCCCGCAGGCGCATGGCGCACCGATCGCGGTGGGCGATCCCGCGGCGCTGGGCATCCCGGACCTCGCCACCCCCGACTGGGGCGAGCCGGTGGAACTGCGATCCGGCGAGGTGCCCGTCTACTGGGCCTGCGGGGTGACGCCGCAGAACGTGCTGCTGAACGCGCGCCTGCCGCTCTGTATCACCCATGCCCCCGGCCACATGCTGATCTCGGATGTGGATGAAGAAGCCGAGACGACGATCCTGAAAACCGACTAGAAACGACCCGACAAGGAGACTGAGATGATGCGCAAGACCCTGACGATCCTCGCGGCCACGACCGTGCTCGCGGCCCCTGCCACCGCCGAAACCCTCGCCGTGGTGGGCAGCTGGTCGAGCCTGCCGCTCCATAACGAGTACGAAGCCCCCTTCTGGACCGAGACGCTGCCCGCCGCCTCCGACGGTGGGATCGAGGTCGAACTGACCACACACAACCAGATGGGGCTCGGCCTTGGCGACGTCTATCCGCTGCTGGGGCAGGGGGTCTACGACGTCGCGATGACGGTGGCCGATTACGCGGTCTCCGATGCGCCGGAACTGGAGGGCCTCGACGTGCCGCTGGTGGCGCTCAGTGCCGACGAGGCGCGTGCGATGGTCGACGCCGCCCGACCGATGGTCGCGGATATCTACCGTGAGCGCTTCAATTCCCACGTTCTCGCCATCGCGCCCTACCCGCCCCAGGTCGTGTTCTGCAATGCCGAGATCGATGGCCTAGACGACATGCGGGGGCTGAAGGTCCGCGCCTCGGGCCGGATGACCGCCAAGCTGCTGGAGGCGCTGGGCGCCGAGGGCGTCAACGTCTCCTTCGCCGAGGTGCCGGGGGCGCTTCAGAACGGCGTCGTGGACTGTGCCGTCACCGGCGCCGGCTCGGGCTATTCCGCCGGGTGGTGGGAGGTCTCCACGCACCTCATGCCTCTGCCCCTCGGCGGCTGGGATCCGGTCGTCACCGCGATCAACCTCGACCGTTGGAACGCGCTGTCGGCGGAGATGCAGAGCCTGATCGAGAGCGAGATCGCCACAGGCTTCGAGGATCCCGCCTGGGCCACCGCGCAGGACGCGCTGGTCAACGATATTGCCTGCCTGACCGGCAATGGCGACTGCCCGGCGGGCGACGCCCGCGACATGGTTCTGGTCGAGGCGAGCGACGCCGATTTCGAGCGCGCGCGGGAGATCCTGACCACCGAGGTGCTGCCCGACTGGGCCGAGCGCGCGGGCGCGGACTGGACCGCCCGCTGGAACGACAGCGTCGGCGCAACTGTCGGCGTGACCATCGAGTGACCGCCGCGCCGAGGGAGGAGACGAGCCAATGGAACTGAGGGTGATCGAGGCGCTGAGACGTCTCAACCGCCTCATCGCCCTCATCGTGGGGCTGGGCCTTCTGGGATGCGCGGGCTTCGTCGTGCTCGACATCGTGGCGCGCCAGCTCGGCTCCTCCTTCGGAGGCACGGACGAGATCGCGGGCTACGCCATGGCGCTCGCGACCTCCTGGGGCATGGCCTACACGTTGCTGGAACTGGGCCATGTCCGCATCGACCTGCTGCGCGGGCGCTGTGGCGATACGTTGCGCGCACTGTTCGATGTCTTTGCGATGGTTGTGATGAGCGCCGTGATCGTCGCCATCGCGGTCAAGGCGTGGCCGGTGCTCGCCCGCTCCCTCGCCAACGGGTCCACTGCCAATACACCGCTCGAAACCCCGCTCGCCTGGGTACAGCTCCCCTGGTTCGCGGGCTGGGTCTGGTTCGCGCTCATGTCCTGCGCTGTCACCCTCGCCGCGTTGTCGCTGGTGCTGCGCGGACGCGGGGTCGAGACCGAAAATTTCGTCGGCGCCTTCGCCGAGGAGGATTTGCTGTGATCGCCTACATCTCCGCCGGGCTGCTGGGCCTGCTCGCGCTGTCTATTCCCGTCGGGATCGTTCTGTTCTTGCTGGGCTTCGGCATCGATGCCTTCTTCTCGTCCTTCCCCCTCAGCCGGGGGCTGGGCAACATGGTGTGGAGCTCGTCGAACTCCGCCACGCTGATCGCCATCCCTTTCTTCGTCCTGCTGGGGGAGGTGCTGGTCCGCTCCGGCGTCGCCACCCGGACATATGCCGCGCTCGATCGCTGGGTCAGCTGGCTGCCGGGCGGGCTGGTCCATGCCAATGTGGCGACGGCGACCATGTTCTCGGCCACCTCGGGCTCTTCCGTCGCGACCGCGGCCACGGTGGCGACCGTCGCCATGCCGCAGGCGGAGAAGCTGGGCTATGACCCCAAGCTGTTCTCCGGCGCCATCGCGGCGGGCGGTACGCTCGGCATCATGATCCCGCCCTCGATCAACCTGATCGTCTACGGCTTCCTGACGCAAAGCTCGATCCCGCAGCTCTTCCTCGCCGGTCTGGTGCCGGGCATCACTCTGGCGCTCGCCTTCATGGCGGTTACGGCGGCGCTGTGCCTGTGGCGACCCGCGCTGGGCGGGCAGCGGCGGACCTTCCCTCTGTCGCAGATGCTGCGCGCGCTGATCGACCTGGTGCCAATCCTGATCCTCTTCGCCCTCATCGTCGGCTCGATATATCTGGGCTGGGCCACCCCGACCGAGGCGGCGGCGGTCGGCGTCGCGGGGGCGCTCGCCGTCGCCGCGCTGTTCGGTGGCGTATCCTTGTCCATGCTACGCGAGGCCCTGCTGGGCACCGTGCGCATCACCTCGATGATCATGCTGATCGTGATCGGCGCATCCTTCCTGAACTTCACGCTCGGCTCCGCCGGGCTGGGGCGGGAACTGACGGCCTTCATGAACGGCCTCGGCCTCGGCCCGCTCGGCCTGATTTTCGTGGTGGTCGTGCTCTACATCGTGCTCGGCTTCTTCATCGAGACGCTGAGCCTGATGGTCGTGACCATCCCGATCATCGTGCCGCTGGTTGTGGCGCAGGGGTACGACCCGATCTGGTTCGGCATCCTGATGATCGTGTTGATCGAGATGGCCCTGATCACCCCGCCGGTGGGACTGAACCTCTACGTCGTGCAGGGCGCGCGCAAGTCCGGCACGCTGGGAGAGGTCATGCTGGGCGCCGCCCCATACTGCCTGACCATGCTGGGCATGGCGTTCCTGCTGATCGCCTTCCCCGCCATCGCGATGTGGCTGCCCGAGGCGCTGCGCTAAGGCGGCCCGCTGCGCAAGTCGGCCGGTCGCCCGCTAGGCGGCGCGGCCGGATCGGCGCTCAGCATGTCCGCCGAATCCCGTCGGCACGTGTTGCGCGGCCTCTGCCGACCCCGATCAGACCGATCTGGCGTGCCGACCGCCCCAATCCGCTGGGGGCTCGCGAAAGCCGAGCCATCCGCACGGCAGGCGCGGCTCCGATCACAAGCGTCGCGCCACGATTTCTTTCGCTCCGTTCCGTAGCCAACCGCACGGACCCGGCATCGCAGCCGATTATGCTGCGCCGCGAAGCATCCCCACCAACGCAAAGGACCCCACATGCCCGTCACACTGACCCGAGGTCCCAAATCCGCCGACCAGGCACTCGAGGACGAAATGTTCGGTGGCAACCTTCTGTTCCACCGCGATGTCTTCGGAACCGCCGACGAACACACGCTGGATGAGGTCGTGGACCGGCTCGGCATCACCCACCTGCGCTATCCCGGCGGGGCGGTCACCGAACACACCTTCGATGTGAACAATCCAGACGCGACGTCCGGCATCGACAACAAGGGCAAAGAGGTGACCCTCATGCCCGTATCGGACTTCGTCGCCGAGGCGAACGCACGCGGTTTGCCGATGACGTTCGTCCTGCCCAGCAATCCCGCCTTCGTTCAGTCCGTCTCTGTCTATTATGTCGATGGCAAGGAAAAGGTGCATGTGACCGGAGAGGCCGTCGACTATGCGGGGCTCGAACAGGTGTTCGCCTATGCCAAGGACCTGATCGACGGCAAATACGGCGCGATCGGCGATGCGGTGTTCGAGCTGGGCAACGAATTCTACGACCAACACGTCAATGCGCACGACCATGTCTACGGCGAATATGCCAACGCACTGGCCATCATGATCGACGACTACGCGAGCCAGAAGGGCGTGCGCGACCAGATCACCATCGCGGTACAGGGCGGTCGAAGGTCCGGGGATACCGCGATTCAGGAGCATAACCAGGCGATCATCGACCAGTTCGAGCCCGAGGGTTTCGCCGCGATCGATGCGGTGATCCAGCACTACTATCCGAACAAACCTCATGCGCTCTCGGCTTCGAGCAACAACCAGACGCGCGCGGATTTCATGGACGATTGGGAAGCGGCCGCCGGCAAGCCGCTGCAATTCCATGTCTCCGAATGGAATGTCGGATCGCCGGGAGGTCTCGACGGCCTGCTGCAGGTCTCGATGCTCGCCGACTTCCTCGAATTCTTCCAGCGAAACGGGGTGGACCGTGCGAATGTCTGGCCACTGCAGCAGAACAACGAAAACGATCTGGCAGGCGAGCCGGGCTCGTCCGAATTGACGCTCGCGGGCGAGTTCTTCCAACTCGCCAGCCATACGCTGACCGGCAAGACCTTCTACGATAGTGCTGTTTCGGGGACGACCGCGCTGAAGGTCAAGCATTTCGAGGACGATGACGGCAACATCACGCTGATCCTGACCAACACGACAGCCGAGACATTCCAAGAGCAGATCTCGCTGACCGACATGATCGGGCCTTACGGAACGGCGGTGCTCGCCACGCTGAACGCACATAACGGCGGAACCAATGCCTTCGAGGATCACGAAGCCGAGGCGCACCTGAACCTCGCGAATATCGATCTGACGGATGGCAACGGCACCATCACCCTCGACCCCTACGCGACCACCTTCCTCACCATCGCCAAGACGGCCGGGCTCGACCTGCAATCCGATCTCGATATCGGCGAGCACAGCGGTGAGAGCGGCGACGAGATACTGACCGGCAGCGCCTTTGGCGACCGCATCGACCTCGGCGCGGGCGACGACACGGTTCATGGCGCGGGCGGCAATGACACGCTGATCGGCGGGCAGGGCAACGACGAATTGCACGGCGGCGCGGGTGACGACATTCTTCTGATGCGCGCGGGGGGCGATCCGACTGACCACACCGTGCTCTATGGCGGCGAGGGTGCCGACATCTTCCGCATCGAGGCGGGGGCCACGAATTTTCACATCGCCGATCTGAATCCGGACGAGGATCGGGTGGAGATCGTCGGCCAGCTACTCTCCGAAGGTCAGCAGGGGCAGGACTGGGTCGCATTCCCGGTTTCGACCCCGTATCCCGGACATCCCTACGAACACCTGAAGATCCACGCGCGGTCGGTCTGGTTCACCTACGAGACCCCCGTCATCGAAATCGAAGGGGTCGACTATCACGCGGGCTTCGAAATCCATCTGCTGGATGACGACGCGACCTTCTTCGTGCAGCGCGGACATCGCGGCATTCACCCTGACAGTCTATCGCCGCTTCTCGACCCGAGAATCCCCCCTGCCATGGATTACTGGCGAGAAGTCGCAGAACCGGGCCAGCTGCTGGAAGGCAGCGATCAGGACGACTACCTGCGTGGGGATACGACTTCCGACATCCTGAACGGCGGTCTGGGCTCTGACCGGCTTTATGGCGGGGACGGGAATGACCTGATCCTGGGCGGCGTCGGCGATGACATCCTGAGAGGCGAGGACGGCGACGACCTGCTGATGGGCGAGGCGGGTCACGACTGGATCTCTGGCGGGCAAGGCGACGATACGGTCTATGGCGGCGCCGAGGATGATCGGCTCTACGGTGGCGCGGGGGCTGATCTGCTGTCCGGCGATGCTGGCATCGACCGGATCTACGGCGAAGACGGCAATGACAACATCTATGGAGGAGACGGCGACGACTGGCTTTACGGTGACGGTGGCGACGACATCCTGGGCAGCGGCGCAGGCAATGACCGGCTCAAGGGCGGTCGCGGCCACGACCTGTTGCAGGGCGGACTGGGCGATGACCGGCTCTATGGCGAGGACGATGACGACCTGCTTGACGGCGGTGCCGGGACCGACTGGCTCTATGGCGGCAACGGGCGCGATACGCTGGTTGGCGGCGAGGGGAACGACCGGCTCGACGGCGAACGCGATGACGATTACCTGGCGGGCGGTTCGGGCGACGATCAACTCGATGGCGACTACGGGAACGATACGCTCCACGGCGGCGACGGGGCCGACCGCATCGAAGGCGACTACGGCAGTGATACGCTCGATGGCGGCGATGGCGACGATACGCTCGATGGCGGCTATCAAGACGACCAGCTTGCCGGCGGACGCGGCGACGACCGCCTCGAAGGCGGATACGGATGCGACACGCTCGAAGGCGGCGACGGCGCGGACCTCGTCGATGGCGGGTACGATGACGACGTTCTGTCGGGAGGCGCCGGTGCCGATACGCTGCAAGGCGATTACGGAAATGACACGCTGATCGGTGGGAGCGGAGCCGACATCCTCGACGGCGGCTACGGTACCGATACCTTCGTCTTCGCATCGGGTGACGGTAGGGACACCATCACCGGTTTCGAAGCGGGCGACGATCTCATCGATCTCGGGGCGCATGGCCTGACGGATCCCGATCGTCAGTCCGCGGCGATCGCGGAGCAGGGGATAAACATCCTCATCGACCTCGGCCCCGACACCATCCTGATCGAGGACGCGACACGCGCCGAGGTCGAGGCCGCGATCCTGTGGTAGCCATCCGGTCCGCCGGGGCATTTGCCCCCGCCAGATTGGCGGAGTAGACAGGAGGCAGATCGCGCAGACGGCAGGAGGGGGGCCGGACATGACGTTCTGGGACACTCTCGACAGGCTCTATTGCGGTCCTGCGCCGCTGCCCGATGCACTGGCCGGGGCGTGGAATCTCGACCCCGCGTTGCTTGCGGGGCTGGCGCTGCTCGCCTTCGCCCTGCGCGGATCGCGAGCAGGGCTGGTGGGCGTGGCGGTGCTCGTACTCGCCTTCGTCTCGCCGCTCTGCGCTTTGTCCTCGGCGCTCTTCTCCGCCCGCGTGGTGCATCACGTCCTGCTCGTGGCGGTGGCCGCCCCGCTTCTGGCGCAGGCCTGGCCGGGTCGGGCGGCACGCGGACCGACCGTTCCTCTCCTGGTCGCGACGGCGACGCTCTGGGCGTGGCACCTGCCCGCGGCCTATGACGCGGCGCTGTCGAACGTGGCGGTCTACTGGGGGATGCAGCTCTCCCTGCTCGTCACGTCCGTCTGGTTCTGGCGCGCGGCGCTGCACTTCGACACCCCGCCAGTGCATGCCACGCTTGCCATCCTCGGGGCGTGGATGCAGATGGGCCTGCTCGGCGCGCTCTTGACCTTCGCGCCCGACGCGCTCTACGCCGCGCACCAGTCCGCGCCGCTGGCCTGGGGGCTGAGCCCGCTGGCCGACCAGCAGCTCGGCGGCCTGCTGATGTGGGTGCCTGCGGGCCTGCCCTATGCCCTGTTCGGGGCGCGCGCAGGACTGGCCGCGTGGCGCCGGACGGCCCCCGCATGATCGAGGTCCTCGTCCCCGCCGTCCCGCATCTCAAGGCGCTGCATATCTCGATGCTGGTGATCTGGTGCGCGGGCCTTTTCGCGCTGCCAAACCTGCTGGCGCGGCACGAAGGGGTCGTGGCGCAGGACGATTACACCCGCATCCGACGGCTCACTCATTACGGCTATATCGGCATCACGACGCCTGCGGCCGTGCTCGCCATCGGGTCCGGCGGGCTGTTGATCTTCGTGCGGGAGGTGTTCGAGCTGTGGCTCTTCGCCAAGCTGGTGGGGGTTGCCGCCCTCGTCACCTTCCACGTCTGGGTCGGGCGGACCATCGTGGCGATAACGCAGGTTCCGGGCGTCCACCGCGCACCCGCCGCGCGCCTGCCGCAATGGATCCTCACGGGCATCGTGCTGATCATCCTGACGCTGGTGCTGGCCAAGCCCGAGCTCATCGAGATCCCCGTTCCCGGCTGGCTGAGCGAACCGAGGGGCGTTCAGCTGCCCTTCGATGTTCCCAGACGATAGGCGAAGACGAGAGCCCCGCCATGCCAGCCCGTCGCGATCACCAGCAGCACGTTGAACCCGGACAGAAGGATGCCGTAGGGCAGCACCGCGCTTTCCCACCCGTCGAGGCGGTAGCCCCAGTTCGCGCCCAGCATGGACAGCAGGAACACCGCGATCACGAAATGCGTCCAGACCGGCGCACGCATGCGGATGCCGCGCACGAGTGCCATCTCCGCCATGCCGGTCACGCCCGCGGCGAGGCCGAACAGGAACGCGGTGCCTGCCGCCCAGATCGCGGCCCGCGCCCAGAACGCCTCCCCCGACAACCAGTAGAGCGCATCGGCCCCGAAACAGCAGAAGGTCAGCGCGACCGGAAACGACACGCTCATCGCGTGCAGCGGATGGCCCCAGATGCCCATGCGCGACTCGGTCTCGTCATAGCCGGGAAGCTGGGTGATCGGGTTCACCAGCTCCTCCTCGGGGCGCTGCTCCATCTTTTCGGTCATCGGGGCCTCCGCACGGGGTTCGGCGTCATTCTGGCGCTTTCGCTCGCGGGATGCGAGGGCACATTCTCCACCGTCGATCCCGCCGGTCCCGCCGCGCGCACCATCGCGACGCTGTGGTGGGTGATGCTGGCGGGCGCCACGCTGATCTTCGCCTTCGTCATGGTCTTGCTGACGCTCGCGTTCCGTCGGCAGGGGGCGGCGACCCCCCGCACCTGGATCGTTGGCCTCGGCCTCGCCTTCCCGATGAGCGTGCTGGCCGCGCTGCTCGCCTACGGCCTGATCGTGGGAGAGGTGCTGCTGCCTCGTCAGGGACCGGAAGTCGTCACTGTCCGGGCCGAGGCGCGCCAATGGTCGTGGGAATTCGGCTATGCGGATCGCCCTGGAGAAACGACGCGAGAGATCCTACACATCCCCGCCGGGCGTCCCGTGGATGTGGAGATCACGACCCGCGACGTCATCCACAGCTTCTGGGTGCCGCGCCTCGCGGGCAAGCTCGATGCCATTCCCGGCCATGTGAACGTGCTGAGGATCGAAGCCGACGCCCCCGGCGAATATGGCGGCATCAGCTCGGAATACAGTGGCCCCGGCTACCGCGCCCACGGCTTCCTCGTCATCGCCCATGATGCCGAAGGCTGGGCCGCCTTCCTCGCAGGAGACCTCGAATGAAGAGCGCGATCCGCCGCCACCACGCGCTCGACCGAATCTGGGCGTCCGATCCTGGCTGGCGCGGCTGGTTCACCACCGTCAGCCATACCGACCTCGGCCGCATGTTCTTCTGCGCCGCGTTCTTCTTCTTCGCAGTGGCGGGCGTGCTCGCCATGCTGATCCGCGCGCAGCTCGCCAGTCCGCGGTCCGAGTTCCTCGGCCCCGAAGGCTACGCGCAGGTCTTCACCATGCACGGGACCATCATGATGTTCCTGTTCGCGATCCCGCTCTTCGAGGGGATGGCCGTCTACCTGCTGCCCAAGCTGCTCGGCTCGCGCGACCTCGCCTATCCGCGCCTGACCGCCTACGGCTTCTGGTGCTACATCCTCGGCGGCTCGATGCTGATCTTCGCATTGGTCGCGGGCATCGCGCCCGACAGTGGCTGGTTCATGTACCCGCCGCTCAGCGCCTCCGCCGCTTCGCCCGGCATCAACACCGATTTCTGGCTGCTCGGCATCACATTCGTCGAGATCTCGGCCATCTGCGCCGCGGTCGAGATCACGGTGACGATCCTGCGCTACCGCGCGCCGGGGATGCGGCTGTCGGACATGCCGATCTTCGCCTGGTACGCGCTGGTGACGGCGGTGATGATCCTGACGGGCTTCCCCCCGATGATCCTCGGCTCCGTCCTGCTGGAGCTGGAGCGCGCCTTCGGCCTGCCCTTCTTCCAGGTCGATGCGGGCGGCGACAGTTTGCTGTGGCAGCACCTGTTCTGGCTGTTCGGCCACCCGGAGGTCTACATCATCTTCCTGCCAGCGGCGGGCGTGGTCTCGACCATCCTGCCGGTCATGGCGCGCACGACAGTGCTCGGCTACGGGTGGATCGTGGCGGCGGCGATTGCGCTCGGGGTGCTCAGCTTCGGGCTGTGGGTCCACCACATGTTCACCACCGGCATCCCGCATATGGGGCTCGCCTTCTTCTCCGCCGCCTCGACACTCGTGGCGGTGCCGACGGCGGTGCAGATCTTCGCGTGGATCGGCACCCTGTGGAACGGCGAGCCGCGGCTGAACCTGCCGATGGGCTACATCCTCGCCTTCTTCGCCACCTTTGTCATCGGCGGGCTGACCGGTGTGATGGTTGCGGTGGTTCCCTTCGACTGGCAGGTGCACGACACGCATTTCATCGTGGCGCACCTGCATTACGTGCTGGTCGGCGGCTTCGTCTTTCCGATGCTGGCGGCGGTCTATTACTGGCTGCCGCACGTGACCGGGCGGCGTCGTTTCTTCAAGCTGGGCGAGACGGCGTTCTGGCTGGTGGTGCTCGGCTTCCACGTCACCTTCCTTGCCGTGCATTGGGTCGGACTGCTGGGAATGCGGCGGCGCACCTGGACCTATGACGAGGGGCAGGGGTGGGAGGCGATCAACCTCGTTTCCTCCATCGGCAGCTTCGTCATGGCCATCGGTTTCGTGCTGATCCTGATCGACGTGGTGGCGAACGCCATCGTCTCGGCCCGCGGCTCGCGCGACCCGTGGGGGGCGGGCACGCTCGACTGGGCCATGCCCACGCCGCCGCCGTCCTACAACTTTCTCAGCCTGCCGCGCGTCTTGGGGCGCGATCCGCTCCATGCCGACCCGGATCTGCCGAACCGCATCATGCGGGGTGAGGGCTATCTTGGCGACTGTCCGCGCGAGCGGCGCGAGACGTTGACCCTCGACCCGGCGAGCGGGGAGCCCGCCTATCTCGTCGTCTATCCCGGCAACACCGCCCTGCCGCTCAAGATGGCGGCGGTGACGGGCCTGATGTTCCTCGGCATGCTGCTCAAGCTCTACTGGCTCGTCCCGCTCGCCGCGCTGGGCGTGCTCACGATGGTGCTGCACTGGGTCTGGGGCTTGGGCCGTCGAGGGGAGGAAGGGCCGCTCGATGTCGGCCACGGCCTCGCCCTGCGCCCGGCGAGCGAGGTGCCCGATCCCCCCGGCTGGTGGGGAACGCTGTTCCTGCTGCTGGCCGACGCGACGCTGTTCGGCTCCCTGCTCTTCGGCTTCGCCTTCCTGTGGACCGTCGCGCCGAACTGGCCGCCGCCCGAATGGCTGGCGCCGGGGCTGCTCTGGCCGCTCCTGAGTGCCCTTGCCGCCACCGTCGGTCCCCTGTCGCTGCGACTGGCACTCGCCCGCCCCGGTGGCATGGTGCCGCTGGCACTGGCGGCGCTCGGCGGAATGGCGCTCGCCGCCGCCGCACTCGCCCTGTTCGTCGCGATGCCCGACCCCACGCGCCACGCCTATGACGCGACGCTCTGGGTGATCGGCGGATATGTCGCGCTGCACGCCACGATCGCCGCGATCATGGCGGGTTTCCTCGCCGTCCGGGCCATGCGCGGCTATCACGGCCCGCGAAAGGACGGGGAGGTCCGCACGGCCCTCCTCTGGACCGACTACACCTCCGGCATCGCGGTCGTCGGCCTCGGCGTCGCGTTCCTCAGCGGATGGCTGACATGAGGCAGATCCTTGCCCTCTCCCTGCCGTTGACGGTCTGGCTGGCGAGTTTCAGCGCGATCTACGGGTTGCAGGGCCTGACCTGCTCGCCCCGCTGGCCATTCGGCGAGGGTCTCGCCCGACCCGCCCTGATCCTCGCCGCGCTGGCGGCGGTTGGCCTGCAGGCGGCGCTGGTCGTCCGCGCCCCGAGGGGGGAGGGGCTGATGCCACGCACGACCCTGATGCTGAGTATTGTTTCCTTGGTTGCGATCATGTGGACGTCGCTACCGGCGGTCTTCCTTACTCGCTGTGGTTAGCGCAGCGGCGGGCCGTGGTGCGGCGATCCATCCGATGTGCATGGCACTTTATGCCAACCAAATCCGTCAAACCTACGAGCGTCGCGCCTCCACCGACAAAATCGCCGTGCCGGGGGGCGGCCCGGCGATGCGCGGCGGGCTTGCGCCCTTGATTCCGCGCAAGCCCCTCATCGCACCCACGTGTCCATCGTATCATACCGGCCGCTCACCGGCCCCCGCGGCACCGCCAGGACGATCAGCGCCAGCCCACCGACGAAGCAGGTAAGATACGCCAGCACGCTGCCCCCCGTCACCAGCGGGGCGAAGATCAGCACCGCCCCCACGATTACGTTCAGGAACCGCGCGATGCGGATCACCGTCGCCAGCGCCGACACCGCCACCGTCACCGCCAGCGCCCCGCAGATATGCAGCGCGCCCGCGACCGGGCTCTCCCAGCTCAGCCACAGCGGCGACAGCATCAGCAGCGCTCCGACCCCGATGGAGGCCGCCAGCGACCAGGGCAACGTCATGCCCCCTGTCAGCATGTCGCGCAGGATCACGCCGGGCGGACGCTCGAAATCGTCGTCCTCGCGCGCGTCCGGCCCCGCATCCGTGTCGCCGGTGAACAGGATCTTCAGCCAGGGCTGCCCCGCTTTCGCCCGCCGCCGCAGGAACTGGATCGTCGCCACCAGCTCATCGACGGCGTAGGGAATCTGCACCACCATCGCCGCCGCCGCTATCAGGGCGAGCGTCGAATAGGTGCCGATCACGATCGGCTGAATCGCGATGAAGAAGATCGAGATCGCCCCGAGCGGCACGATCATCAGCCCGAACAGAAGCGTCAGCCACGGCATCGTCCGCCAGCGCCGGGAGGAGCCGATCACCCCCACCAGGATTTCCAGCGCATAGGTCAGCCCGCCGATCCCCGCATCGGGCACCGGCCACGCCTCGGACACCTCCGACGTTATGATATCCTCCGTTCCGTTCAGCCCATCGCGCGTGCCGGGAAAGAACGGCTCCCACACTCCGTCGAGGCTTTCGAGCTGATAGCCCGTCAGGTAGCGTGACACGATCAGCCCCACTACCGCCAGCGCGATCACCGGGATCCGCTGCGCCCAGTCGGACGGGGAATAGTCCCAGCCCTTGGGCACCGTCGGCCCGGTCTGCGAGGCGACCGGCGCCACCCCCGGCACCGGCTTCAAGGCCAAGGCAAAGCCGATGGCGAGCATCCCCACCAGCGTCGCGTTCACGTAGGCCGCACCGTTCGGCGTCCAGAACAACAGTGGTGCGAACAGCACCCAGGTTCCGATCCCCGCGGCGGCGAAGCGCGCCATCGGCAGCCGCCAGCTCAGGCTCAGGAACCCCGCCACGATCAGCGCGAGGCCCGCGACCACGTCGCTCAATGCCAGCCAGCTGTCGCCGTAGCCCAGTAGCGGCGGCGAAGTCAGCAGCCACGCACCCAGCCCCATATTCGCGAAATGCGCCCACAGGTTCGCCCGGTGGTCGCGGCGGTACTCCGCTTCGTGCGCCGCGCGCAGCGCCTCGGGGTCGTCCACCCGCGCCTCCGCCGCGACCAGCCAGGCGGGCGGATGGATGCCGTTCTTCTCGTACCACCCCGCCGGGTCCGCCTTCAGCGCGGCCACGATGCTCTTTAGCCCGTCGAGGATCGAATGCTGCGCTTCCCAGCCCAGCACCTCTCGCGCCTTGGCGGTATCGAGCGCGTAGTGGTCCGAGGCAAGCTCGATCATGAAGGGCCGGATGAACGGCTTTTCGCCCTCGTCGAACGCATCCGGGATCGGCTTTTCCGCCATCACCTCCGCCTTTGCGCCCACCTTGGCGAGCGGGGCGGGCACGTTCAGCGTCTGCCAGTGGTCCTCGCCGTGCACCAACTCGCCGATCGCGTCCTGAAGGTGGTCATAGCCGACCGCCTCCTCCTCACCCGCGAGGATCACCTCGATCCCGCCCAGCCGGTCGCGCCGGTCCACCACGCGCTCGAACAGGTCCAGCATGTCGTCGAGATGGATGAAGGACTGCCCAGCGGTCGGATCGCCCGCATAGACATGCGATTTCAGGTTCCGCTCGTAGATCCGGGCGATCTGGTGGCTCAGCGTCGGCACCGCCGTCTCGTCGTCATAGAGCCCGGCGAGATGCAGCAGCACGACGCCCATCTCCGGGTTCGTGCGCGGCGCGACTTCGCGGATGACCTCCTCGGCGCGCGCCTTCGACTTCGGGTACGCCCAGCCGGGGGCGAGCGGCGTGTCCTCGTCCACCCGTTCGCCGGGCCGCACCGCCTCGTGCACCAGCATGGTGCCGGAATAGACGAACTGGCTTACGTCGAGCCGCGCCAGACCCTCCAGCAGGTTGCGCGTTCCCTCGACGTTGATCGCCTCGTATTGCGGCCGCTCCTCGCCCGAGAAGTCGAAATAGGCGGCTAGGTGGATGACAGAGGCGATCCGCCCGCCCGTCCGCTCGATCAGCTCGTCCATCGCTCCGGCGACCGAGGCGGGATCGGCGAGATCGCAGCCCACGTTGTCGTCCGGGTCGTCCTCGTCCGGCCGGTCCAGCCCGATGATGCGATAGCGCTCACCCAACCGGGCAGACAGCGCCTGCCCGATATTGCCGCCCGCGCCGGTGATGAGGATGGTCTCGCGCGTGTCGTTCATGTGGCCCCCGGTCGAACGTCCATTCGGACGTCAACGCGGGGACCGCACGGGCCGTTGCGTCGGCCCGCACGAATTGTCGGAGCGCGCGTCCCTCAAACGGCCAGCGGCGCGCCCCGGCGCTCCCACGCCAGCGGCTGTACCGGCGCGTCGAGCGGTGTTTCCGCGACGTGGTTGGTGTAGTTCGACATCACCTTCTGCGCGAGACCCAGGATCACGTCGAGCACCGCGCGGTGGTCGTAACCGGCATCGAAGAATGCCTGCATCTCCGCCTCGTTGACATGGCCGCGTCCCCGCAGCATCCGCAAGGTGAAGGTGCGCAGCGCTTCCAGCTTCGCGGTCGGCAGCGGCGTCTCGTCGCGCAGCGCCTGGGTGATCGCGTCATCGACCTTCATCATCTTCGCGATGCCAGTATGGGCGGGCACGCAGTAATGGCACTCGTGCTCCACGTTGATCGTCTGCCACACCACGGTCTTCTCCTCCGCATCGAAGGCGGTCTCGGTGAAGAGCCGGTGCAGCACCTGATAGCCTTCAAGCAATTGCGGACTTTCCGCCATCACCTTGTGCAGGCCAGGCAGGCGACCGAAGGCCTTTTGGCCGTTCTCCAGCAAAGGCTTCGAGCCTTCGGGTGCGCTGTCGAGGTCGTGGGACGGGAAATCGGTCATGGCAGGTCTCCTCTGGTTTGCCTGACCCCCGAAATGGTGTTGTTGAATGATCGTTCAAGATTATATCTGAACAAATGCTCAAGAAAGGTTTGCCATGCCCCGCCAGCCCAATCACGACCGCGACGCGTTGATCGACCGGGCGCGCGACCTGTTCTGGCGGCAAGGCTGGGCGGGCACCTCGATGAAAGATCTCGAACGCACGCTCGACATGCGCCCCGGCAGCTTCTACGCCGCCTTCGGCTCGAAGGAAGCGCTCTACGCCCTTGCCCTCGACCGCTACGCCGAGGACGGGGCCGCGCGCCTTGCGACACTGGCCGAGGAAAAAGGCCCCTTCGCCGCCCTGCGTGCCTATCCCGCCCTGGTGGTCGCCTGCGACACCGCGCCTGCCAGCGCCTGCATGCTGGCCAAGACCGTGCTGGAAACCGGCGCCGCCTCTCATGCGCTGGGCGAGAAGGCGTCGGACTACCTCGCGCGCATGGAGTCCCGGTTCCGCGACCTCTTCGCCGCCGCGCAGGACGCTGGGGACGTCGATCCGACGCTCGACCCCGCCCGCCTCGCCCGGCGCTACCAGTCCGACCTTCTGGGCCTCCGCGTCTCTGCCGAGCGTCGCGACGTGGACGCCGCCGCTCTGGCCGAGGACATCGCGCTAGGCCTCGATCTCCTGCGCCCACGCTAGAATTCTGTTACAATTCATACGGACCGACACGAAAGGGTGTAACGAATCCGCTAGGCCGAACCCGCCGCCGTCCTACCTGTCGGGCTGACGAATCAGGAGGTTCCGCCATGAGCACCGCCAAGGCCACCCGCCCCGCCGACACCGATCCCGCTCGCATCCGCAGCCTCTTCGACGCGACCCGTTCGCGGACCGATGCGCTTGCCGCACCCCTGACGCCCGAGGACATGATGCTCCAGTCGATGGAGGATGCGAGCCCCGCCAAATGGCATCTCGCCCATACGACCTGGTTCTTCGAGGAATTCATTCTCAAACCGCACCAGCCCGGCTACACCTCCCCCGACGATCGCTTCGCCTTCCTGTTCAACAGCTACTACGTGCAGGCCGGTCCCCGCCACGCGCGCGACAAGCGCGGGCTGGTCTCCCGCCCCGGCGGACAGGCCGTGCGCGACTACCGTGCCCATGTCGAGGACGCCCTGCGCGACCTGATGGACGAGGAGCGCCCGGACGTGGCCGAGCTCGTCGAGCTGGGCTGCCACCACGAGATGCAGCACCAGGAATTGCTCGTCACCGACCTGCTGCACGGTCTCAGCTTCAACCCACTGTTGCCCACCTATCGCGAGCCCGAGCCGCGCCCCACCTCCGCCGAGGTGCCGCAATCCTTCACCCGCCACGACGGCGGGCTGGTCGAGATCGGCCACGCGGGCCCCGGCTTCGCCTACGATTGCGAAGGCCCGCGCCACAAGACCTGGCTGGAGCCCTACGAGATCGCCGATCGTCCAGTGAGCAACCGCGACTGGATCGCCTTCATGGACGATGGCGGCTACGACCACGCGCCCCATTGGCTGATGGAAGGCTGGGCCGTCCGTCAGCGCGAGGGCTGGGACGCGCCCCTCTACTGGTGGCGGCAGGATGACGAATGGTGGACCTATACGCTGCGCGGCCCGCAGCCGGTGAACCTCGATGCGCCGGTCTGCCATATCAGCTATTATGAGGCCGACGCCTTCGCCCGCTGGGCCGGTGCCCGCCTGCCGACAGAGGCCGAGCACGAGATCGCCTTCGCCGCGCGGTCCATCGCGGGCAACTTCCTTGACGACCTCGCCCTGCGCCCGCTTCCCGGCGACGGGGTCTGGGGCGACGTCTGGGAATGGACCGCCTCGCCCTTCACCCCCTATCCCGGCTTCCGCCCGCCCGAAGGCGCGTTGGGGGAGTACAACGGCAAGTTCATGGTCAACCAGATGGTGCTGCGCGGCGGCTCCTGTGCCACGCCCCGCGACCAGATGCGCGCCAGCTACCGCACCTTCTTCTATCCCCACCAGCGCTGGCAGATGATGGGCCTGCGCCTCGCACGGGACGTCTGAGCATGGACAAGCTGCTGATCGACGACCCCGCGCTGCACGCCTCCGCCCTCGCCGGGCTGACCGCCAGCCCCAAGACGCTGGAGGCCAAGTGGTTCTACGACGCGGCGGGCAGCGCGCTGTTCGAGCGGATCACCGAACTGCCCGAATACTACCCAACCCGCACCGAGGCCGCGATCCTGCGCGCGGGCACTGACCGCCTCGCCGCCGCCGTGCCCGACGACGCCGCGCTGGTGGAGCTGGGCAGCGGGGCCAGCGTCAAGACGCGCATCCTGCTCGACCGGCTCGATCACCTCGCGGCGTATGTCCCGATCGACATTTCCGCCACCTTCCTGGCGCAGGTGGCCGAGGGGCTGCGCGCCGCCTATCCCGCCCTGCCGATCCTGCCCGTCACCGGCGACTTCATGTCTCCCGTGACCCTGCCGCCGCGGATCGCCGACCGGCCCAAGGTCGCTTTCTTCCCCGGCTCCACCATCGGCAATCTTGAACCGGCAGACGCGACAGCGCTCCTCGCACGCATCCGCGACTGGCCCGGCATCGCGCGCTTCATTCTCGGCGTGGACTTGGTGAAGGATCCCGCGACCCTCACTGCCGCCTATGACGATGCGGCGGGCGTCACCGCTGCCTTCAACCTCAACCTTCTGCACCGTCTCAACCGCGAGGCCGGGGCCGATTTCGACCCGGACGGCTTCGCACACGAGGCGCGCTGGAACGCCGATGCCGCGCGGATCGAGATGCACCTCGTCTCCCGCCACGCCCAGACCGTGCGCCTCGGCGACACCGAGATCGCCTTCGCGGCGGGCGAGAGCATCCACACCGAGAACAGCCACAAATACACCCGCGACAGCCTCGCCGGGCTCGCAGGCGTTGCGGGTTGGCGCATCGCCGATTGGATGACGGACCCGGACGACCTCTTCGCCGTCTCGATCCTCGAACCCGCCCCCTGATCCGGTCTTGCGTCCGCGCGCCCCCGTCATATGTGCAGGGCGCAACGAAAGGGACCGACAATGACCGACCTGACCCCGCGCGAGATCGTCTCCGAGCTCGACCGCTTCATCATCGGCCAGGCCGACGCCAAGCGGGCGGTGGCCGTGGCCCTGCGCAACCGCTGGCGCCGCCAGCATCTCGACGACGCGCTGGCCGAGGAGGTCTACCCCAAGAACATCCTGATGATCGGCCCGACCGGCGTGGGCAAGACCGAGATCTCGCGCCGCCTCGCCAAGCTCGCCCGCGCGCCGTTCATCAAGGTCGAGGCCACCAAGTTCACAGAGGTCGGCTATGTCGGCCGCGACGTCGAACAGATCGTGCGCGACCTCGTGGACGCGGCCATCGTCATGACCCGCGATTACCGGCGCGAGGAAGTGAAGGCCCGTGCCCATGACGCGGCCGAGGCCCGCGTGATCGCCGCTCTGGCGGGCGAGGGCGCGCGCGAACAGACCCGCGAGATGTTCCGCAAGAAGCTGCGCGACGGCCTGCTCGACGATACCGAGATCGAGATCGAGGTCGCCGACACTTCCAACCCGCTGGGCGGCATGGACATTCCCGGCATGCCGCCGGGTGGTGCGCAGATGATGGACCTTGGCGCGCTCTTCGGAAAGATGGGCGGGCGCAAGACGAAGAAACGCCTCCGCGTCGCCGACAGCTACGAGCTGCTGATCGCCGAGGAGGCCGACAAGCTGCTAGACGACGAGGCCCTGACGCGCGAGGCCGTGGGCGTGGTCGAACAGTCCGGCATCGTCTTCATCGACGAGATCGACAAGGTCGCCACCCGTCAGGACAATCGCGGCGGCGAGGTCAGCCGCGAGGGCGTGCAGCGCGACCTGCTGCCGCTGATCGAGGGCACGACCGTCTCGACTAAGCACGGCCCGGTGCGCACCGATCACATCCTCTTCATCGCGTCCGGCGCCTTCCACGTCGCCAAACCGTCGGACCTCCTGCCCGAGCTTCAGGGCCGCCTGCCGATCCGGGTGGAACTGCGCGCACTGACCGAGGCCGATTTCGTCCGCATCCTGACCGAGACCGACAACGCCCTGACCCGGCAATACACCGCCCTTCTGGGAACCGAGGGCGTGACCGTCACCTTCGCGGAGGACGGCATCGCCGCCCTCGCCCGCATCGCGGCGGAGGTGAACAGCAATGTCGAGAATATCGGTGCCCGCCGTCTCTACACCGTTCTGGAACGCGTGTTCGAGGAACTCAGCTTCACCGCCCCCGACCGCTCCGGCGACACGGTGACGGTGGATGCCGACTTCGTGGAGAAGCACCTCGGCGAACTCAGCCGCTCCACCGACCTCAGCCGCTACGTGCTGTGACATGGAACGCGGCGGTCCGACCTGGCCGCCGCGCGTCCTTCGGATTCGCGCAAATATCCATCCCCGTTCACGAATTTCGTGATTGCCGGTGCCATCTCGCGACTGGAACCGCGGGCCACATCCGCTATCCTCCGTCTCCATGAGCCTGCTTGCCTGCCCCACCTGCGATGCGCTGCATGACGTGCCGGATCTCGAACCGGGGCGGAAGGCGTCCTGCGTGCGCTGCGGGCATGTGCTGGTATCGGGGCAGACTGTGTCGCTCGACCGGACGCTGGCAACCTCGCTGGCCGTCGCGATCCTGATCGTGGCGGCGCTGTTCTTCCCGTTCCTGTCGATCAGCGAGATGGGCTTCGGCAACCAGATCAACCTGATCGAGGTCGCCGCCGCCTTCCTCGACGGCTGGCTGATCCCGCTGACCCTCGCCGTGACCGCCAGCATCATCGCGATCCCGCTGATCCGGGTGGCGCTGCTGCTCTACGCGCTGGTGCCGCTGCGGCTCGGCCGTCCGCGGCCTCGCCACGCCGCCCGCGCCTTTCGCTGGTCGGATGCCTTGCGCCCCTGGTCGATGGCCGAGATCTTTATCCTCGGAACCGCCGTGGCACTCGTGAAGGTGGCCGAGCTTGCCACGATCGGTTTTGGCCCCGCTTTCTGGGCCTTCTGCATCGCCGTCGGCATCATCGCGTTCGAGCGTCAGATCACCGACTCCGCCGCCATCTGGTCGATGCTGGACGACGAGGGATGAGCGTCGCCGGCCACGCCACCCCCGTGCTCACCGCCCGCGCAGCAGGGCTGATCGCTTGCCACCGCTGCGCACTGGTGCACGAGGCGGGGCGCGAGCGCTGCACCCGCTGCCATGCGCATCTCCACTCGCGAAAGCCGCTCAGCCTGCAACGCGTCTGGGCCTGGTGGATCGCCGGAATCATCGCCTTCATCCCAGCCAATCTCTACCCGATGCTCGCCACGCGACAGCTCGCCACCGTGCACGAGGATACGATCCTCGGCGGCGTGGTCACGCTGATCGACAGTGGTGCCGTGGGCATCGCGCTCATCATCTTCGTGGCCTCCATCGTCGTGCCGCTCAGCAAGTTCGCGGTGATCGGCCTGCTGGCCATCTCCGTCGCGCGGCCCTCGCGGCTCGACCGGCACGCGCGCATCCGCCTGCACGAGATCATCGAGTTCATCGGCCGCTGGTCGATGGTCGATGTCTTCGTCGTGGCCCTCCTGACGGCGCTGGTGCAGCTTGGCGCGGCGGCCAGCGTCACGCCCGGTCCCGCCGCGGCTTGCTTCGCCCTCTCGGTCGCCTTTACGATGCTGTCCGCGCAGTCCTTCGACCCCCGGATGATCTGGGATGCCGAGCTGAAACAGGAGCCGCAGACGTGAGCGACCCTTCCAGCCCCGCCTCCCCCCGGATCGAGGAGACCGACGGCCGCCCGATCTGGCAGCGCCTCTCGATCGTCTGGATCGTGCCGCTCGCTGCCCTGATCGTGGCCCTCATCGTTGCCTTCCGCACCTATTCCGAGCGCGGGCCGCTGCTGCTCGTGCGGTTCGAGAACGCTTCGGGCGTCGTCGCGGGCGAGACGCCTGTGCGCTACCGCGACGTGACCATCGGCATGGTCGAGGATGTCGGCTTCTCGGGCAATCTAAGCGAGGTGCAGGTCAGCATTCGGCTGGATCAGGACATCGCCGAGCATGTGACCGCCGACAGCCAGTTCTGGATCGTCCGCCCCGAGATCACGGCCCAGGGCATCACGGGCCTGTCCACCGTCATCGGCGGCTCCTACATCGCGGCGCAGCTTCCTGCACAGCCCGGCGAGACGGCGCGCCTGATCGACGGCCTGCCGCGCGCGCCGCTGACCCCGCTCGACGCACCCGGCCTGCGCCTGACCCTGCGGACCGAGCGCAACAGCTCCGTCGCGCTGGGCTCGCCCGTCCTCTACAAGGGGATCGAGGTCGGGCAGGTCGAAGATCTCCAACTGTCCAGCAACGGACGCACGATCATCTATACCGCCTTCGTGAGGGAGCCCTATTCCAACCTCATCACCGAAGGCACCCGGTTCTGGGATTCCTCGGGGTTCAGCTTCAACCTGGACGCGGGCGGGGCGTCGCTCGACGTGGACAGCATCACCACGCTGCTGCGCGGCGGCGTGACCTTCGACACCGTGTTCGAGGGTGGCGCGCTGGTGCAGGACGAACGCGGCTTCCGCCTCTATCCGGACGTGGCCGCGGCGCGCTCCTCGCTCTTCGACGCGCTCGAGCGCTCTCCCGTCACGGTGTCGGCGGTGTTCCCCGGCTCGGTCAGTGGCCTTCAGGTCGGCGCGCCGGTGCTCTATCGCGGCGTGCCGGTGGGCGCCGTCACCAGCCTGTCCGCGCGGTTGCAGGGCGACGTGGGCGAACGGACGGTGGAACTCGTCGCCGCGTTCGAGGTCATCCCCGGCCGCCTCGGCCTGCCGCCCGACGCGGCGCAGGACGTGACGCTGCAACTGCTCGATGAGCTGATCGCCGAGGGTGGCCTGCGCGCCCGCCTCTCCTCGCCCTCGCTACTGACCGGCGCACAGCGGATCGAGCTGGCCGAGATCGGCGAGGAGGACACTGCCCGCCTCGACCGCAACATTCAGCCCTTCCCGGGCATCCCGACGGTCGAGACCGAGCAGGGCGGCCTTGCCGAAACCGCCGAAGGCCTGATCACCCGGCTGGACGAATTGCCGATCGAGGGCGTGCTGACCGCCGCCACCTCCGCCCTGACCGCCGTCGCCTCGCTGCTGAACGACCCTGAGCTGCGGGACATCCCGACCCAGGCCAACGGCACGCTTTCGGACCTGCGCGGGCTGTTGCAATCCGACGGCGTGCAGCAGGCACCGGGCGAAGTTCTGGCGAGCCTCACCGCCCTGCGGGGCCTGCTCGAAGACGCGCGCGAGGCCGCATTGGTCGAGGCGCTGGCGACTACCCTCGCCGACATCTCCACACTCGCGGGCGAGGTTGAGGGCGCCACGGCCGAGCTGACCCCCGATCTCGACGCGCTGCTCGTCTCCGCCCGCGATCTCGCCACCGCCGGCCAGACCCTGCTGACCGATCCCGCCACGCTCGAGGTGCCCGACCGCCTCGCAGGGCTCCTGGCCGACGCCCGTGCCATCACCTCCGACCCCGCGCTGCGCGAGGTTCCGCCCGCGCTGGCGAATACGCTGCAACGGGTCGAGAGCCTGCTGGCCGACGTGCAGCAGGCGGGCCTGCCCGACCGCATCGGCACCGCCGTCGATCAGGGCGGCGCCGCCGCCGAGGGCATCGCCTCCCTCGCCCGCGACGCCGACGCCCTGCCCGAAACGCTGCAGGCCCTCGTGGCCGAGATCGATGTGCTGGTCGCCGCCGCGCAGGACATCGTCGCCGCCCCCGCCACCCAGGCCCTGCCGGAGGAGTTGAGCCGCCTCGTCACCGCCACCCGAACCCTGATGGAGGGCGAGGCGCTCCAGGCCATCCCGGCGGAGCTTCTGACGGGGCTGACCAGCCTGCGCCGCACGCTTCTCAGCATCGAGCAGGCCGACATCCCCGGCCAACTCGCCTCCGCTCTCGAAAACGCCGACCGCGCCGCCGCGTCCCTCGCCGAGTTGACCGAGGACGCCGCTCCGCTGCCCGGCCAGATCGGCACGCTCGTGGACAATGCCGACGCACTCGTCGCCGACCCCGCCCTGCAAGGCGCCGCGTCCGAGGCGCAGGCCACCCTCGCCGCACTGCGAGAGCTGCTGCAGGATCCCGAGACCACGGCCCTGCCCGGCACGATCAACCGCAGCCTGACCAGCGCGCGCGTGCTGCTGGACGATCTCGCCCAGGCCGAGCTCGGCACCGCCCTGCGCGCGGCCCTGCAGGACGCCGCCGCCGCCGCCCGCTCCGTCAGCGAGGCGAGCGAGGGCCTGCCGCCGCTCATCGACCGGCTCAACGCCGTCGCCGCACAGGCCGAGGCGGTGAACCTCGACCAGCTCGCCAAGCAGGCCGAAGCGCTGCTCGCCAGCGCCGATGTGCTCGTCTCCAGCCCCGACACGCAGGCGATCCCGGCCAATCTCAACGCCGCGCTCGATGGCGTCGCCCGCACCCTGACCGACCTGCAGGACGCCCAGGTCGCGCAAGGTCTCGGCACCAGCCTCGGCGCCGCCGAACGCGCCGCCAACGCCATCACGCTCGCCGCCACCGACGTGCCCGCGCTGATCGCCCGGCTCGACGCGCTCGTCACCCAGTCCGACCTGACCCTGCAGGCCTACGGCACCGGCTCCGAGATCAACGAGGAGGGCCTGCGCATGATCCGCGAGTTCCGCGACACCGCCCGCGCCGTCACCGCCCTCGTCCGCCAGATCGAGCGCAATCCCAACTCCCTGATCCTTGGCCGCTGAGCCCCGAAAGGACCAAGCCCATGAAGCGCCTCGCCGCCGCACTGATCCTCGCCACGCTCGCCGCCTGCACTGGCGGGCCGGAGCCGCGCATCCTGCTCGGCGCGCCCGATCTGCCCGAGCCCGCACAGCGCGAAACCGTCGTCCGCTCAATCGAACTTCGGGAGATCTCGCTGCCCTATTACGCGCAGGGCGAGGAGATCGGCGAAATCCAGGAGGACGGCTCCGTCCTCCTGCGCAACGATATCCTCTGGGCCGACCTGCCGCCGCGCGCGCTGACGCTGCAACTTGCACAGGGCCTCGCGACGCGCCTGCCCAGCACCGCCGTCGCCGCCGAGCCCTGGCCGCTTCTCAGCCAGGCCGACCTGCGCATGGAGGTGCAGGTGGCCGAGGCGCTGGGCGGCGCCCGCGGCCTCTACCGCCTCTCGGGCCAGTATTTCATCGTCGCCGCCCGCGACGGCGATTACGAGCGCGCCGCGCCGTTCGACATCCAGACCCCGATGGACGGCACCAGCCTCGCCGCCCTGTCGCGCGCGCAAGATGCCGCCTTCGCCGAACTGGCTGACCTGATGGCCGAGGATGTGGCCGCCGTCACCGCCGCCGACCTCGCCCGCTGAAAGGAGCGCCCATGACTCTCGACGGACAGACCGCAATCGTCACCGGCGCCAGCCGCGGCATCGGGGAGGCGACCGCCCGCCACCTCGCGGCACAAGGCATGAGCGTGATCCTCGCCGCCCGCAGCACCAGCGATATCGAGCGTATCGCGGCCGAGATCACGGGGCAGGGCGGCACCGCCCATGCCATCGCCTGCGACGTGGCCGACCACGCCGCCGTCGCCGCCCTGATTGTCGAGGCGAAGGACCGGACCGGCCGCATCGACCTGCTCGTGAACAATGCGGGCCTGATCGACCCGATCGCCCGCATCGCCGACAGCGACCCCGCCGCCTGGGGCCATATCGTCGACGTGAACCTCAAGGGCGTCTACTCCGCCATCCGCGAGGCGCTGCCGGTCATGCTTGCCCAAGGTGGCGGCACTATCGTCAACATCTCATCGGGTGCCGCCACCGGCGCGCTGGAGGGGTGGAGCCACTATTGCGCCACCAAGGCTGCCGTCCTCTCGCTGACCAAGTGCGTGGACAAGGAATATCGAGATCAGGGCATCCGCATGGTCGGCCTGTCGCCGGGCACCGTCGCCACAGACATGCAGCGGGAGATCAAGGCGTCCGGCATCAACCCTGTCAGCCAGCTCGACTTCGACGCGCACATCCCGCCCGAATGGGTCGCGCAGGCCATTGCCTACTTGGCGGGGGAGGGCGCGGACCGGCACCTCGGCACCGACTTCTCGCTGAAGACCGACGAAGGTCGGGCCGAGGTCGGCCTACCGGGTCTGTAAACCTGACCGGAGGGCGTCGACGTGACAACCTGCACCCATCGCGACATGATCCACCTGCCCAAGCCTGCCGAGGGCGCGAAGGCTGGAGCCGTCTGCCCCGCCTGCATCGAGGCCGGAACCGAGTGGGTCCACCTGCGACAGTGCATGACCTGCGGCGCGGTCGGCTGCTGCGACAGCTCCCCCGAACGCCACGCCCGCCACCATGCCGAAGGGGAGGATCACCCGATCGTCACGTCGATGGAACCAGGCGAGACCTGGGTCTACTGCTTCGAGGACGACACGCTGGTCCGGTTGGCCGCGCGGGGGTGAGGAGCCGAACGGCTCCCGCGCGGACTCAAGCCGAAGGCGCCGCGCATCGGTCGTGCCGAAGGCACGCCTCCGGCGTGCCCCCCCCGACACGGCGATTTGGCCGATGGAGGCGGGACGGGGCCAGATCCTGCGGACTTGGCCACCAGAAAGTGCCATGCTCCACCGTTGGATCGCCGCACCGCGGCCCGGCCCGTGCGCTCGGTCGATCTTCCGTCGCCATGGCGTAGCCGCACAACTCATCGAGGCCCCGGATCAGGTCCGCGATAGCACAATCCCCCCGCCGCTCCGGCCCCCGAGCCGGAGCCTCCCCCGGCCAGAACACAACCGCTACCCGATCACCTCGACCACCGCGTTCCCGTTCGTGTACACGCAGATATCCGCCGCGATGCCCAGCGCGCGCCGCGCGATCGCCTCGGCGTCCATGTCCTGATCCATCAGCGCCCGTGCCGCGGCCAGCGCGAAGTTCCCGCCCGAGCCCACGGCCGCGATATCGTGCTCCGGCTCCAGCACGTCGCCCGCGCCCGTCACTATGAACAGGTCGCTGCCGTCGGTCACGATCAGCATCGCCTCCAGATTGCGCAGGTATTTGTCTGTCCGCCAGTCCTTGGCGAGGTCCACACAGGCCCGCGCAAGTTGTCCCGGAGAGGCTTCCAGCTTCGCCTCCAGCCGCTCCAGCAGGGTGAACGCATCCGCCGTCGATCCGGCGAAGCCGCAGACTACGTCCGATCCGCCCGGCGACAGGCGGCGGACCTTGCGCGCCGTACCCTTCATCACCGTCTGCCCGACGCTGACCTGCCCGTCGCCCACGACCGCCACGCGGCCGCCCTTGCGCACCGCGACGATGGTGGTCCCGTGCCAGCCGGGGAAGCGATCCGTCTCGCTCATCATGCTCTCCTCATCTCGTTCGGGCATGAGGTAGGCGGGACCGCCCCGCTTGCCTAGGGGCGCGAAGGTTAACGCGCGTTAACCTTTCCCCGCGGGGAAAGCTTCCGACCCGGCCCCTGCGGCAAACCGGGCGCAAGGGCAGACCCTCACCGGGTTTCCCCGCGGGGAAATGGTAAGGCGCACTGACCCAACCGGTTCACGCTCACAGAAGGAAGTCGTCCCCGATCGTCGTCCAGATTTCGGACACGGGCTCGGGCTCCGCTGCAACGGCATCGTCCTCGCCCAGCGACGGCTCGGTCACGGTATCCGCCGACAGGTCCCCGAACGGCTCGGCCCCCGCGACGTCGCCGAAGTCGAACCCGTCCTCCTCGGGCTCCGCCAAGGCCGCGGCGACTGCCTCCGCCCCGTCGAGCACGCGCTGCCTCAACACGCTGCCCTCCCCGACTGCGCGGCTGACACCGTTGAGCAGCGCCGACAGACCATGTCCCGACGCCTCCGCCCGCGTCCCGCCCAGAACCGTCAGCGGTGTCAGCACAACCGAGCTGAGCGTCGGCATGGTCGCGGCGACGGCCTCGTCGATACCAGGCGCGTCCTTGCCGGCGATCTCTACCATCACGGTCGCATCGGCGTGGGCGCCGTCGGCATCGGTCACGGTGTAGGTGAACCCATCCTCTCCCGTCTCGCCCGAGTCGAGCAGGTCGAAGCGGCCGTCGGGATCGTAGTCGAGCGCCCCGTCCGCCCGCAGCGTCACCATCGCGCCGGAGGCGAGCTGCACCGTCGCCCCGCTTTCCAGCGCGACCCCCTCGATGGCCGTTACCGCCAGATCCGCGCTGCCGTCATTCTCGAGCACCCGGATCGTCACGCGTTCGTCCTCGGCGACCCGCGCCGCGTCGTCCTGCGGTGCGAGGATCGGTCGGCCGAACATCTCCGCCACCGTGCCATAGCCCAGGGTCACATCGGCGAAGCGCAGGCTCTCGATCGTGTCAAGCACACGGTCGATGCCCTCCCCCACGACCTCTAGCGCATCCTCCAGCACCGAGATCGTGTAGCTGGCCAGCTCGTAGGCATAGGCCGCGACGTCGAGCCCCGCCCCGCCATCGAACAGGTCGTTTCCGCCCGCGCCCACAAGGATGTCGTCGCCCGACCCGCCGCTCAACGCGTTGTCGACCGCATTGCCGATGATGAGATCATCGCCGGAACCGCCGACGGCGTTTTCGATCACCGTACCGACGGCCAGCGTCAGGTTTCCAACGCGCCCTCCGATATTGGAACTATTCTGGAAGGTGGCATCCTCGGCCTGGATCGTCAGGTCGATGCGCTGGTTCGCGCCGAAGCCGCTCACATCGATTGTGTCGATCCCGCCCGAATCCACGATGGTCGAGGCGGTCCGTCCCGCCCAGGTCGACCATTCCGCCCAGATGCGGCTGACCTCCGCCGTGACGGTAGTGTTGAACCCCCAGACCGTGTCTTCGGTGAAGGCGTTGTGCGTGCCGAAACCCCACTCGCCGTAGATGTCGTCGAGCGCGATCCAGTCGACCGCCATCGGCGTCTGCAGGAACTCGTAATCGGCGGTGATGGCCGTGTTCTCCCACTGGGAGAAATAGGACATCATCGTCGCCTGCCAGCTGTCGAGCGCGAAGCTGGCATCCTGCGAATAGCCGCCGCTGCCATTATAGTTGCCCTGGTGTCCCAGCCCCAGCGCGTGGCCGATCTCGTGCAGGATCGTCTGCAACGTGTAGTCGTCATAGGTCGAGGTGCCACCCGACCAGCTCGACGCTACGTTGATGTAGGAATAGTAGATTTCCCCATCGCTCCAGCGCGGGGAGCCTGCATAGGCGCCCGAGTTGTTGTCGGAGAAGAAGAAGTCTGTGTCCGAGGGGTCGTCGCTCCTCGTTTCGACGAATTCGATGCCCAGCACCGCCCCGTAGAGGTCGAACGCATCGCGCACCAGCTCGGCCCGCGCGGCGCTGATGCCGTCGGCATCGCTGCCGCCGCCATAGGGCAGGGATGTGAAACCGATGACGTTGTAAGTCAACACGCCGTTGTTCGGATCGCGGCCCGTCGTGCCGAGATTGTGCCGCTGGCCGACCCCGTTGCCCCAGAAGCCGGTCGTCAGGAAATCGGCCATCTGGCCCAGCGTCGCGGTGTTGCCCGTGGGCTGCGGATAGAAGTCATCGAGGTTGCCGGTGACCTCACCCGGTGCCGGTGCCGGTTCCCGTTCCGCCGCGCAGGCGGAACAGGCGCAGGCCGCGCCGTGGATCACCGGATCCGCGTCGCGCGAAGACGTAGCATCGTCTGACGTGCCGTCGTGCAAGTTCCTGCCCCCGAAGCGTGGTGGTGCGGCCACGCTAACACTCTGGAAATGATCGAAGTGTTAATATCCGATACGCCCGCCCCTGTCACCGGGATCCGCAGGACGGGTCACGCCCGCGTGAGGGTCAGCGCCGGCGGCGCGGCCCGCGCAGGACCGAAGGCGCGATGAACCAACCGGCCAGCGCGCCGAAGAGATGCCCCTCCCACGCCACGGTCCCGGCGGACAGGAAATGCATGGCGACACTCGCCGCGACGAGCGCCAATCCGAACTGCAACACCGGGCGCGTGTCGAGCCCGCGCGCCTTCAGCGCGATGTAGTCCCACCGCTTCCACGCGGCGATGAAGCCGAAGCCCGCGCCGGAGGCGCCGACCATCGGCACATAGGCCTCTCCTCCCAGCAGCGCGTAGCCGATCGCACCCGCCACCGCGGTCAGCGCGAACAGCGCGAGCATCCGGCCCGCTCCGCCCAGCATCAGCACCAGCCGCCCGACCGCCAGCAGGATCGTGCAGTTGAGAAGCGCGTGGCCGATACCGCCATGCAGGAAGGCATAGCTGAGGAACATCGCGGCGCCCTGGCCGGGATAGATCGCCCCCTCGCCGCCGAGCAGCACTGGCCAGAAGCCGCCATGCGCCAGCAGCCAGCGGCGCGACAGCCCTGGCAGGCCCGCGCCATGCGCCTGGGCCAGCAGCTCGATCGCCATGATGACGCCGACGAGCGCCCAGAGGACCCGCATGTCGGGCCCGGGACGGACCGGATCGGGTTCGGGGGCGGGCTGGGCGAGAGACATGGCACGGCAAATGGTCCACCGGGCGCACCATTTCAATGGACGACCTGCCGTCGGGGGCGGTTTCGCAGCGTTGCGAAAACTCGCGATTGCACGATCGGATCCGCGACATATTCTAAGTAACGAATGTCAGGAGCGCCGGTGAAGCAGAACGAACGACAAGTCTTGGAAAGAATGCGCGTCGGCGATCTACGTATTCGCGGGCTGCTGCTCACCATCTTCGCCGATCTGATACTGCCGCGGGGCGGAGAGCTCGGCATCGCGGAACTGCAGAAGATCGTCGTGGCCATCGGTCTGGAACCGGGCGCGGTGCGCACCGCGACCTCGCGCCTGGTCGCGGATGGCAGGCTTCGCAGGCGGCGCGAAGGGCGCCACAGCATCTACCGGATGAGCGAGCGGCAACTGACCCGCGTGACGGAACTGGTGCCGCGCGTCTATGCCGCTAGCGGACCGGGCGAGAGCGCCAATTGGCTGATGGTCTGGCTCGAGGAGGATCATTGCGCGCAAGCGCTGCGCGAAGCGGGCTTCCTGTGCCCGGCGCCCCAATTGTTCCTGTGGCCACTGTCCAAGGGCGCGCCGCCCGACATCCTGCCCTCGGATGCGATCCTGTGCCGCGGCCCGCTGACCCTGCCCGCAAGACGGCGCGCGGCGTTGTGCCGTCCCGAGGTGCTCGACGCGATCCGGGCACTCGGCGCGGATCTGCAGGCGGTGGCGGCCCTCGACGATATCTCGGAGGAGGTGGCCATCGGCATACGGGTGCTCATGATCCATCGCTGGCGCAACCTGATCCTCGACCATCCCGACCTGCCGCCCGAGGTGCAGCCGTCCGACTGGCCGGTCGAGGAGGTGCGCGGCGCCGTCGCGTCCTGCTACCGCAAGCTGATGCAGCCCAGCGAACATTGGCTGCGCCGCAACATCCCGCAATTCGCCGAGACGCCCTGGAACGACCTGCCGACGCGGTTCTAGGCGTGCCGCTCGGGGCTACCCTCAGTCCGAGACGTTGAAGTGCCCCACGTCCGGCTCGGCGCTGCGCAAGCGCAGGTAGCCAAGCACGCGGTTCTCCCGCTTGGGGTCGATCACCAGCATCTCGCCCTCGTAGACGTGGAAATCCGTCACCTCGTCGATATTGGTGAAGTGGCTGATGATGAGCAGCGGGCCGTCTTCCGACCCCTCCCATGCGCTGATCCGCTCACGCAGCGGCTCGGCGGTGCGGGCGCCCTGCAAGGACAGCAGCAGGTTGACGTTGCTGTCGATCTCGACGTCCACGGCGTCCGCGTACTCGGGATCGACGCGCTGCATCCCGATCATCAGATTGTCGAGGGTCTGGCGGTTGCGGCACCATTCGCTCGTCACGATCTCGCCGAATCGGATGTCGTTGGCGGTCAGCAGTGTGCCCAGCTCCCGCATGCGGGCCATGCCGAAGGACGTCATGATCCGCTGGTTGGAGCAATCAGTCGGGGCGACGTTCTCGATATCGCGCTTGGACCAGTCGGTCGGCCCGTGCCGCATCAGGAACACCACATCGTCGCGGAACAGGTCGTCGAGCATCTGCCACGGCTCGAACTGCAGGTTGCCGTCGGGCTCCTCGTCCTCCAGCTCCAGATAGAACGAAGCGGTCATCTGGCCCATATGGGTTGAGATCCGCCGGACTTCGCCCCGGTCCTCACCCGTTGCGTCGACACCCTGCGCGAACAGCGGCGTGGCGATCATCAGGGCGCCCAGTGCGCCGGTCATCAGGGCCTTCAACATGGGTCGCCTCCGCGGATACATTGTCCTGAAAAGCAAATGGCGGGTGCGCGACCCCTGTCAAGGCTGCGCACCCCGGCGACAAATCACCACGGCGTGACCGGCTCAACGGTCGGGGCGCGCTTCCAGCCCCGCGGAGTCGAGCACCAGCGGCGCGAAGTAGATCGGAAATTGGTAGAGTGCCACGAACAGCGCCAGCTGCGGATCGTACGGCAGCGCGGCGAGGTAGAGCGCGACCGTCCGGTTGGCGCCGGTCACCGCGAAGACGCCAGCCGTGGTGCGCGGCACCAGCCGCTCCCCGACCATCAGCACCGCGATCATCGTGGCCGAGCCGAGCAGGATCGACAGGATGCCCACGCCCGCGGCCCTCCACGGATCGGCCAGCATGGTCGCGGCCACCCCGTCGAACAGCGGGAAGGCGAAGACCACCATGATGCAGGCCGCTAAGCCATCGAAGCTGCGGCCCGAGGCGGCGATGCGTGCCTCGCCCAAAACCGCCTTCATCATCAGGGCCAGCACCACCCCGCCCGCGATCATTGCGCCGAGCTTCAGCGCCAACGCGCCGACCGCGACATCGCCCAAATCCGGCAGCAACAGCACCTGCAGAGGTGGCGAGATCAGCGGCGTCAGCAGGGTGGCGAGGATCGTGACCTCCACCGCCCGCTGCGCGTCGTAGCGCATCAGAAAGCAGATGCTGGCCGAGGATGCGATCGGCGGCGCCAGCGCGAACAGCACCGGCAGCGCGCGCCAGTCGGGTGGCAGCACCGCCCCCAGTGCCCAGAGGGCCATAGCGGCCACGGGCATCATCGCGGCGATCGTCAGCAGCCTTTCCGCCAGAACGCGCGGCTGGGCGACACGTCGCAAGACGAGGCGCAGATCAATGCGCGCCATCGCCATCGCCAGCACCAGGCTGACCAGGAACGGCAAGGCCGGGCGCAGCGCGGCCGCCGCCCCCGGCATCAGGAGGGCCGCGACGCAGCCCCCCGCCATCACCCATCGCGCCTGCCCGCCGATCGCGGCGAGAAGGCCGCTCATCCGCTACATCGCATTGGGTAGCGCCGTGACCAGCCCCGGAAACGCGACGATCAGCACCAGCCCCAGCATCAGCAGCAGGAAGAAGGGCAGCGCGGCCCGCGCGACGCGCAGGATGTCGATGCCCGTCAGCCCCTGGATGACGAAGAGATTGAAGCCGACCGGCGGTGTGATCTGGCTCATCTCAACGACGATGACGAGGTAGATGCCGAACCACAGCGGGTCGATGCCAACGGCCTGCACCATCGGCAGGATGATCGCCGTGGTCAGCACCACCACCGAAATTCCGTCGAGGAAACAGCCCAGGATCACGAAGAACACGGTCAGTGCGGCCAGCAGCGCATAGGGCGACAGGCCGAAGCCTCCGATCCAGGCGGCGAGGTTGCGCGGCAGACCCGTGTAGCCCATCGCCGTGGTCAGGAAGGCCGCCCCGATCAGGATGAACGCGATCATGCACGAGGTGCGCGTCGCACTCATCAGCGCCGCCCGGAACTCCGCCATGCCGAACCCACCCGACAGGACGGCCAGCAGCAGCGCCAGAACGACTCCGAGTGCCGCCGCATCGGTGGGCGAGGCGATGCCCGCGTAGATCGAGCCGATCACGCCCGCGATCAGCCCCAGCACCGGGATCAGGCGGCGGGAGGCGCGCAGCTTCTCGCGCAGCGCGACCCGCTCGGGCGCGGGAGGGATCAGGTCGGGGTCGAGCAGTGCTCGCACCGCGACATAGGCCGCGAACAGCACCACCAGCATCAGCCCCGGCAGGATGCCCGCCACGAACAGCCGCGCGATGGATTGCTCGGTCGCCACGCCATAGACGATCAGGATGATCGAGGGCGGGATCAGCAGCCCCAGCGTGGCGGAGCCTGCGAGCGTCCCGATGATCAGCCGCTCGGGATAGCCGCGGTCGGTCAGCTCCGGCACGCTCATCCGCCCGATCGTGGCAGCGGTGGCGGCCGAGGAGCCGGAGACGGCGGCGAAGATCGCGCAGCCCAGGATGTTGACGTGCAGCAGCCGCCCCGGAGCGCGACCCAGCCACGGTGCGAGGCCCGAGAACATGTCCTGGCTGAGGCGGGAGCGCAGCAGCACTTCCCCCATCAGGATGAACAGCGGCAGCGCGGTCAGCGCCCAGCTGTGCGAATGGCCCCAGATGACGGTGGCCAGCACGAAGCCCGGATCGGGATTGGCGAAGACGGCGATGGCGATGAAGGCGGTCATGGTCAGCGCCAGCGCCACCCAGACCCCGCCCGCCAGCAACAGGAGAAGCGCGCCCAGGAGGACGAGCGCGACGAGAGGATCGCTCATTCCGCACCCCCGGCGTCGATCATCACCGGCCCGCGGGCCATGATGCTTTCGATCAGCGTATGCACGAAGGCGATGGTCAGGATGGCGAGCCCGGCAGCCACCGGCACCTGCACGGTCCATAGCGGAATGGAGACCATGCCGGTCGAGCGGTCGCCATAGTGCAGGCTTTCGAGCACCAGCGCGCCCGTGTACCAGGTCGCGAAGGCGGTCATCGCGGCTGCGAGCGCGAGGGCCAGCATCTCCATCACCCAGCGCGCCGTCAGCGGCAGCCGGTCTGTCAGCAGCCCCACCCGGATGTGCCCGCCGCGCCGCAGCGTGTGCGCCAGCGCCAGGAACGAGGCGGAGGCCAGCATGAAGCCCGCGAACTGTGCATAGGACGGGATCGTGTAGGACAAGCCCGGTCCGCCCAGCCGTGCGAGAATGTTGAGGACGATCTGTGCCGAGACGAGCAGGCAGATCGCGAGGATGGCGAGCGCCGCGATCGCGCCCGCGAGATCATATAGACGGTCGAGGCCGCGTCGCATGTCACCGTTCTCCCTGAATTGGTGGCCGGTCCCGCGGTGACGCGCGGGACCGGCTGCGACGTCGTTACTCGGACTCGTAGGCTTCGAGGATGCCCAGCGCCTCTTCCGACGCGCCCTCGCGCAGGGTGGTCAGCATCTGGGCGCCGATCTCCTGCAGGCCCGCGACCAGTTCCTCGGACGGCTCGACGATGGTGATGCCGTTATCGGCCATGACCTGCGTCTTCTCCTCGGCTTCCGCCGCCGACATCTCCCACCCGCGGGTCTCGGCCGCCTCGGCCGCGTCCAGCACGATCTGCTGCGTTTCCTCGTCCAGCCCATCGAAGGCGCGCTGGCTGACGACGACGATGTTCTTCGGCACCCAGGCGTTGATCGGCGTGTAGTGCGTCACGAAATCCCACGCAGCCGAGTTCGCGCCGGTCGACGGCGAGGTGATCATCGCCTCGACCTGGCCGGTGGCGAAGGCCTGGGGAATGTCGGTCGCCTCGACCTGCACCGGGGCGGCGCCTGCGATCTGTGCGAATTCCTCGAGCTGGGCGTTATAGGCGCGGAAGCGCAGGCCCGACAGATCCTCGACCGTCGCGATCTCGCCATTGGTATAGAGACCCTGCGCCGGCCACGGCACGGAGAACAGCGGCATCAGCCCTTCCTCGGCCAGCAGCTCGGCGACCACCGGCTCCTGCAATTCCCACAGGCGCTGGGCATCCTCGTAGGAGGTTGCGAGGAACGGCTGGCTGTCGAGCCCGTAGGCGGCGTTCTCGTTGTTCAGTCGGGACAGGAAGAACTCCCCCGCCTGCGCGAGGCGCGAGCGCACGGCGTTCTTGATCTCCTCGTGCGGGAACAGCGACCCGCCGGAATGGACCGTGATGTCGAGCTCGCTGCCCGTCGCCTCGCGGATCTCGTCGGCGAATTCCATGATGTTGACAGTGTGGAAGGTCGCGTTGCCATAGGGCGTGGGCATGTCCCAGCTTTGCGCGGCAAGCGGCGTTGCGGTGGCGAGCACCGCGGCGGTGACGATTGCATGTTTCATGTCTGACTCCCTGTTTTGACATGTCGCTATCATTACGTTGACAAATTGTCATCGTTCAGAAATGAATGCAACACATTCTTGAGCCGACCGGGAGATGGGGCAATGACAAACCGCGCCGACGCGAAATGGGAATTCTGGATCGACCGGGGCGGCACCTTCACCGATATCGTAGGGCGCAGGCCCGACGGCACCCTCGTCACCGACAAGCTGTTGAGCGAGAACCCCGAACGTTATGCCGACGCGGCGGTCGAGGGCATCCGCCGGATGCTCGGGGTCGCCCCCGGTGAGCCGATCCCCGAGGGCCGCGTCGCCGCAGTCAAGATGGGCACGACCGTCGCCACCAACGCCCTGCTGGAGCGGAAGGGTACGCGGACCGCGCTCGTCATCACCCGGGGCTTCGCCGACCTGCCCCGCATCGGTTACCAGACGCGGCCCCGACTCTTCGACCTCGACATCCACTTGCCCGAGCTATTGCAGGAACGGACGATCGAGGCCGCCGAACGGCTCGATGCCGCGGGCGAGGTGCTGAGCGCACTCGACGAGGATACGCTGCGCCGCGACTTGCAACAGGCCCGCATGGCGGGGTGCGAGGCCGTGGCCATCGCGCTGCTGCACGCCTGGCTCAACCCGGTGCACGAACAGCGCGCCGCGGAGATCGCGCGCGACGTCGGCTTCACCCAGGTCTCCACCAGTCACGAGACCTCGCGCCTGATCCGCATCGTCCCGCGCTGCGACACCACCGTCGCGGACGCCTATCTCTCCCCCGTGCTACGCCGTTATATCGACCGGGTGGATAGCGCGTTGGGCGACGGGGCCGACCGGCTAATGTTCATGCAATCCTCCGGCGGGCTGACCGATTCCGACCTGTTTCAGGGCCGCGATTCGATCCTTTCGGGTCCCGCGGGCGGCATCGTCGGGATGGCCCGCACCGGGGCCGAGGCGGGGCGCACCCGGCTGATCGGTTTCGACATGGGCGGCACTTCGACCGATGTCAGCCACTATGCGGGCGCCTACGAGCGCAGCTTCGAGACCGAGGTCGCGGGCGTGCGGCTCTGCGCGCCGATGATGGACATCCACACGGTCGCGGCGGGTGGCGGCTCGATCCTGCAATTCCGCGACGGGCGCTATCTCGTTGGCCCCGAAAGCGCGGGGGCCGATCCCGGCCCGGCCTGCTACCGGCGCGGTGGGCCGCTGACGGTGACGGATGCGAACGTCATGCTCGGCAAGCTGTCGCCTGACCACTTCCCACCCGTCTTCGGCCCGAACGGAGATCTGCCGCTCGACCGCGACGTCGTGGCGGAGAAGTTCACCGCCCTCGCCGCCGAGATCGCCGCCGCCACCGACACCGCGCCGACGCCCGAGCAGGTGGCCGAGGGCTTCCTCGCCGTCGCGGTCGACAACATGGCCCGCGCCATCCGCCGCATCGGGACCGAGCGTGGACACGACCTGCGCGCCTACACGCTTGCCTGTTTCGGCGGCGCGGGCGGCCAGCATGCCTGCCTGGTGGCCGAGGCGCTGAACATGACCCGCGTGATGGTGCACCCCTTCGCGGGCGTGCTCTCGGCCTATGGCATGGGCCTCGCCGATATCCGTGCGCTGAACGAGCGGCAATTCGACGCCCCGCTCGACCGCGCGGCAGAGGCGGCGGAGATGCTCGATTCGATGGCTGCCCGTGCATTGCGGGAGCTGACGGGACAGGGCATCGCCCCCGATCAGGCCACGGTCACGCGCCGCGCCCGCCTGCGCTATGACGGGTCCGAGCAGGGCATCGACGTGCCCTTCGGCCGGGCCCCGGCGATGGCAGAGGCCTTCGCCGCCGCGCACAAGGCGCGATTCGGCTTCGACCTGCCGGAGCGGACGATCCTCTTCGACATGCTGATGGCGGAGGCCGTGGGCGATACCGGTGCCGAGGCCACGCCCGAAATCGGCTGCGGCGCGCTGCCCGACCCGGCGGACACCCTCTCGATCTGGCGCGGCGACGCGCATGGCGCCGTGCCGCTCTACGCGCGTGGCGATCTGCCCGCCGGTGCCGTGATCGACGGCCCCGCCGTCCTGAGCGAGCCGACCGGCACCACGGTGATCGAGTCGGGCTGGCGCGCGCAGGTGGATGAGCGGGGCACGCTCCTGCTGGAGCGGATCGCCGCCCCCGCCCAGGTCGATGGCGACACCCGCGCCGATCCGGTGCGGCTGGAACTCTACAACAACCTTTTCATGTCGGTGGCCGAGCGCATGGGTGCGACCCTCGCCCTGACCGCACAATCGGTGAACATCAAGGAGCGCTACGATTTCTCCTGCGCGGTGTTCGACTCGGAGGGCAACCTCGTCGCCAACGCGCCGCACGTGCCGGTGCATCTGGGCTCCATGTCCGATTCGGTGCGTAGCGTGATCGCGACCGCAGGGGCGGATCTGGCCGAGGGCGATGCCTGGATGCTCAACTCCCCCTATCGCGGCGGCACGCACCTGCCCGACATCACTGTCATCACGCCGGTCTTCGTCGACGGGCGGCTCAGCTTCTGGACCGCGTCGCGCGGGCACCATGCCGACGTGGGGGGGCGCACCCCCGGTTCCGCCCCACCCGATTCGACGCATATCGAGGAGGAGGGCGTGCTGATCGACCCGGTGCGCATCGTAACCCGTGGCGCGCTGGACGAGCCGGGCATCCGCACCATCCTCGGCTCGGGCCGCTACCCGTGCCGCAACCCCGACCAGAACCTCGCCGATCTCGGCGCGCAGATCGCCGCGAACGAGACCGGGCGGCAGGCGCTGGTCGAGACCTGCGCCGACCACGGTGCCGACGTGGTGCGCGCCTATGCCAGCCACGTGCAGGACAACGCGGAGAAGGCCGTGCGCGGCGTGATCGCAGAGCTTGGCGACGGCACTTGCGACTACCTCCTCGATCACGGCGCGCGAATCAGGGTCGCAGTGCGCATCGACGCGGACGGGCAGGGGGCCGAGGTCGATTTCACCGGCACCTCCCCCCAGCACGAGGGCAACTACAACGCGCCCTTCTCCATCGCCTGCGCAGTCGTGCTCTACGTCTTCCGAACGCTGGTCGGGCGCGACATGCCGATGAACGAGGGGTGCCTCAAGCCCATCCGCATCATCGCTCCGCTCGGCTCGATGGTGAACCCCGTTGAGCCAGCCGCCGTCATCTCCGGCAATACCGAGGTCAGCCAGTCCATCGCCGACGCGCTGTTCCAGGCGCTCGGCGTGATCGCGGGCAGCCAGGGCACGATGAACAACTTCGTTTGGGGGACGGAGGCTTTCCAGAATTACGAGACCATCGCGGGCGGCTGCGGCGCCGGGCCGGGCTGGAACGGTGCGAGTGCTGTGCAAAGCCACATGACCAATACCCGCATGACCGATCCGGAGGTGCTGGAACGCCGCTTCCCCGTGCGGCTGGATCATCTGAAGATCCGACGCGGCTCTGGCGGGGCGGGCGAGTGGACCGGGGGCGACGGCATGGACCGGCTGCTGACATTCCTGGAGCCGGTGACGGTGACGACCCTCAGTTCGCACCGTATCGTGCCGCCCGCCGGTGCGAAGGGCGGGGAGGATGGCGCGCTCGGCATCAACTCGGTGATCCGCCCGGATGGGGAGGAGCGGCTCGGCCCCAATGTCGAGCTGCGCCTGAAGGCCGGGGAGGCCTTCCGCATGCTGACCCCGGGCGGCGGCGGCTGGGGCTGAGCGGCACCGCACGACAAAGGCTCCACTCCCGGCAAGGGGGCGGAGCCTTCGTACACCCGGCTGGCAGGAGATCAGGCTTCGAGCGCCCGGCGCAGGATCTCCACCTCCTCGGCGATCTGGCTGTCGGTCTGTTTCAGTTCCTCGACCCGCTTGACCGCGTGCATCACGGTGGTGTGGTCGCGTCCCCCGAACTTGCGCCCGATCTCGGGCAGGCTCTTGGAGGTCAGGGTCTTGGCGAGATACATCGCGATCTGGCGCGGCCGCGCGATGGCCCGCGCGCGGCGGGCGGACATCAAGTCGGCCATGCGCAGGTTGTAGAACTCCATCACCTTGCGGATGATCTCGTCGATCGTCACCTTCCGCTCCGACGCGCGCAGCAGGTCAGCAAGCGTCTCGTGCGTCATCTCCATGTCGATCTTTCGCCCGACGAGGGACGAGAACGCGAACAGACGGTTCAGCGCGCCCTCGAGCACACGTACGTTCGTGCTGACCCGATGCGCGAGGAAATCGATGACCTTGTCGTCGATCTCGATGCTCGGATCCTTCTCCCGGTGTGCGTCCAGCTTCGATTGCAGGATGCCCAGCCGCAGCTCGAAATCCGTCGGATGCAGGTCGGCGACGAGGCCCCATTGCAGGCGCGACTTGATGCGATCCTCCAGCCCGTCGATCTCTCCCGGCGCCCGGTCGGCGGAAATGATGACCTGTTTGTTCTGGTCGATCAGCGCGTTGAACGTGTGGAAGAATTCTTCCTGCGTCGACTCCTTGCCCGCGATGAACTGCACATCGTCGACCATCAGCACGTCGACCGAGCGGAACAGCTTCTTGAACCCGATCGTGTCCTTGAACCGCAGCGCCTGGACGAAGCGGTACATGAATTGCTCCGCCGACAGATAGAGCACGCGGAAATCCGGGTTCTCCTCCTGCAGCTTCCAGGCGATCGCGTGCATCAGGTGCGTCTTGCCGAGGCCCACGCCGCCATAGAGGACCAGCGGGTTGAAAGAGACATCACGCCCCTCGGCCACGCGGCGTGCGGCGGCATGGGCCAGCTCGTTGGGCTTGCCCACGACGAAGCGATCGAAGGTGAAGCGCGGATCGAGCGGCGCGCCCGGCAGGCTCTCCGTCTCGGCGCTGTCCTGCAGGGGGGGTGAGGGCGTCCGTTCGCCCGCAGGCGTGGCCGCCTTGCGCGCGGCGGCGGGGGCTACGGCGAATTTCAGACGGTTCACCGCGTAGCCTTCGCGCGCAAAATGGGACCGGATGCGGTCGCCGTAATTACGCTCCACCCAATTGCCGATGAAGCTGGTGGGGGCGGCGAAATGCGCCGTGCCTTCGTCGATCTTGTCGAGCGACAGCGGGTCGATCCAGCTTTGATAGGCTTCCTTGCCGATCGATTGGCGCATATCCGTGCGAATGCGCCCCCAGGCGTCCAAGTCCGACATGATCTTTCCGTCCCGCTTCAAACCGTTCCGAGACCGGACCGAAGAACGGACCGGCAGGCATGTTTTCGTCCGGGGCCGCTGGTGAGGCGGGCCCCCGTTTCCGTCAGGTTTGTCGCCAAGGTAGGTCCGCGGCCTTCCAGCCGTTGAGGCGACCGCGATGCCCTTCGGCATCGACGTCGCCCTCGAACCCCTCTGCGACATTGATGCAGCGGATGGGCGTGCCTGCCTCCTCCATACGCTGCTGGACCGCTGCGGCCGCACTTTGCGATCGCGCACCGGATCGGCACAGGAACAGCACGGTTTCGGGCATCCGCCCGCCGAACTGCTCGACCAGTTCATCGACGAACGCGTCGTTGCGCGCCATGTCGGGGAACTGCTGCCATTGGACGAGCGCCATACGGTTTTCCGTTTCGCTGAGATCGGGCAGTCCGACGAAGCTCCATTCCGCCTTCGTCCGGACATCGACCAGCGCTGCCTCAGAGTCGGACCGGAGCGTCTCGTAGGCGTCCTTTGGTCCCATCTGCTCGATCTGTGGCACGCGCGTTCTCCCCGTCTCGTCGTCCTGCCGACTCTCGCGTCGGCGTAGGATCGACACTAGTCCGAGTCGGGCGCGTGCGGCAAGGGAAACCCCCTGCCTAAGCTGTTAAAAATATTAGGTTATTTTACTCAACGTCAGCAGCGACCCCGCGCGGTATCGACCGGGCGGGGTGTCGCGCTGCGAACGCTGTGCATGGGATTTTTGATGTTCGAAAAGGTGTAGGCAGGCCCCTCGATTCGAGCAACGGGACCAGAATAGGAACATCTTGCTTCACGTGCGCATCGTTGCGTCGTTGCAACCCTGACGTGTGCGACAACGAAAACGGGACGCCTCGCCGAGGCGTCCCGTACGGATTGTTCCGTGGTGCTTTGCTGCGTGTGGTCTCAGCGGGGGCCGAAGCCTCAGGCGGACATCGCCTTCACGCGGCCCGCCAGGCGGGAGATCTTGCGCGATGCGGTGTTCTTGTGCAGCACGCCCTTGGTCACGCCACGCGCGATCTCGGGCTGCGCGGCCTGAAGGGCCTCGCGTGCCTTGTCCTGGTCGCCGCCTGCGATCGCTTCCTCGACCTTGCGCAGGAAGGTGCGGATGCGCGAGCGGCGCGCCTTGTTCACTTCGGTGCGGCGCTCGATCTGGCGCACGCGCTTTTTCGCTGAAGGCGTATTTGCCATGTCTGATTCCGGTCTTTGCTTCAAAGATGAGCCGCGCAGATACACCCGCGCGGCATGTGTGTCAACGGGCGTGGGCCAGGCTCACAGATCGCGGAATTTCGGGGTCCGCTTCTCGGTGAAGGCGGCCATGCCCTCGGTCTGGTCCTCGGTCGCGAACAGCGAGTGGAACACCCGCCGCTCGAACAGCAGGCCCTCGCGCTGGGTGGTCTCGTAGGCGCGGTTGACGGATTCCTTCACGGCCATCACGGCGATCTGCGATTTCTCGGCAATCTTGCCCGCGGCCTTCAATGCCTCGTCCACCAGTTCCTTGGCGGGGACGATGCGGCTGACGAGACCGCAGCGCTCGGCCTCCTCGGCCTCCATGAAGCGGCCGGTCAGGTTCATCTCCATCGACTTGGACTTGCCCACGATGCGCGTCAGGCGCTGCGTGCCGCCGAGACCCGCCATGACGCCGAGGTTGATCTCGGGCTGGCCGAACTTCGCGGTGTCCGAGCAGATGATGAGGTCGCACATCATCGCCAATTCGCATCCACCGCCCAGCGCAAAGCCCGACACGGCCGCGATGATCGGCTTGCGCGTGCGGATGATCGCCTCGCTCTGCTCTGTGAAATAATCGGTGGAGAACATGTCGACGAAGGACTTCTCCGACATCTCCTTGATGTCCGCCCCGGCGGCGAACGCCTTTTCCGAGCCGGTCAACACGATCGCGCGGACGTTCTCGTCCTTGTCCCACGCGGCCAGCACGTCCGACAGCTCGGTCAGGAGCTGGGCGTTCAGCGCGTTCATCGCATCGGGTCGGTTCAGCCGGATCAGCCCGACATAGTCGGACACTTCGGTGATCAGCATCTCGTAGGCCATGCGAAAAATTCCTTTCCCTCGCCATCTGAGCGTGCGGGCGGGTTTGAATTGGCCGCGAGCTTATTGCAAGTGCTTTCCCCGCCTATCCCTGACATGCGGGACAGTGGAAGGACGATCGCCCGGACTGCACGATCCGCTCTACCGGGCTGGTGCATCCGAGGGTGCGGCAGGGCTCCCCCTCTCGCCCGTAAACGGCGAAACTGTGCTGGAAATAGCCCAATTCCCCGTCCGCCTGGCGGTAGTCGCGCAGGCTGGATCCTCCGGCCGCGATGGCATCCTCCAGAACCTCGCGGATCGCGCGGGTCAGCGTGTCAATCTGACGCCGCGTAATGTCGCGCGCCTGCCGCGTGGGTGCGATGCCCGACCGCCACAGCGCCTCGCAGACATAGATATTGCCCAGCCCCGCCACGATTCGTTGATCCAGCAGCGCCGCCTTGATCGGCGTCGCGCGCCCCGCCAGCCGCTCGGCCAGGTACGCCTCGGAAAAGGCATTGTCGAACGGCTCCGGCCCCAGCACCGCGATCAGCCGGTGCGTGTCGAGCGCATTCGTCGCCGCCAGATCCATCGCGCCGAAGCGCCGCGCGTCGTTGAAGGTGATCCGGGTGCCGCCCTCCATGTCGAAGACGACATGGTCGTGCTTCTCGGGCGCGGGATGGTAGTGGTGGAAATGGCCGGGCACTGCGTCGCCCTCGGGTGCCGCGATGGTCATGCGGCCCGACATTCCCAGATGCACGATAAGCGTCTCGCCCCGGTCTAGGTCCGCCAGCAGGTATTTCGATCGCCGCCCCAGCCGCGTGATGCGCGCGCCCGTCAGCCGCTCCGCCATCCGCTCGGGGAAGGGCCAGCGCAGGTCGGGGCGGCGCACGTCGGCGCGCGCGATCACCCGCCCTTCCATGTGGGGCTGCAAACCGCGGCGCACGGTCTCGACCTCGGGCAGTTCGGGCATCGGCTCCTCCGCTGGTTCGCCCGATGAGATGGCCGCGCGCTTGCGCGGGTGCAAGCCCCGCGGACGCGGCCATATCGCGCGCTTTCCAATCCTGCGCCAATCGCTAGGTTGCCACCCGAGAGACCGGACTGGAGAGGCAGGCCCATGAGCGACGATCAGACCACCCATTTCGGCTATCAGACCGTGCCCGAGGGCGAGAAGGCCGGCCGCGTGCATGGGGTCTTCACCTCCGTCGCCTCGAAATACGACGTGATGAACGACGTGATGAGCATGGGCATCCACCGCATCTGGAAGGATGCGCTGATGGACTGGCTCGCCCCGCGCCCGCACCAGCACCTGCTCGACGTGGCGGGCGGGACCGGCGACGTCGCGTTCCGGTTCCTGAAACGCGGCGGCGGGCAGGCCACGGTCTGCGACATGACCGAATCCATGCTGATCGAAGGTCAGCAACGCCCCGAGGCGCAGGGCGCGCCCATCGACTGGGTGGTGGGCGACGCGATGGACCTGCCCTTCGCGGACAACAGCTTCGACGCCTACACCATCAGTTTCGGCATCCGGAACGTGACCCGTCCGCAAAAGGCACTGGAAGAGGCGTTCCGCGTCCTGCGCCCGGGCGGGCGCTTCATGTGCTTGGAGTTCAGTCGGATCCCCAACGACATGATGCAGAAGGCCTACGATCTCTATTCCTTCAACGTCATACCCCGCATGGGCAAGGCGATCGCCAATGACGCGGACAGCTACCAGTATCTCGTCGAATCGATCCGCCGCTTCCACGATCAGGACACGTTCGCGGGCATGGTACGCGCCGCGGAGTTCGAACAGGTCGCCTACCGCAACCTGACCATGGGAATCGCCTGCCTGCATTCGGGGTGGAAGATTTGAACCCGATCTCCAACCTCTGGCGGCTGATCCGGACCGGGGCGACCTTCCAGCGGACCGGCGCGCTCGACGTCGCGATGCGGGAAATGGGCGCCCCCGACGGGCTGCGCCGCTTTGCCAAGGTGGTGATGTGGCCCGTCCAGTGGCTGGGGGAGAAGGGCGATCCGGCCCAGCCGCCGGTCGTGCGCGCGATCACCGCGCTGGGTCCATCCTACGTCAAGTTCGGGCAGATCCTCTCGACCCGGCCCGACGTGACGGGGCCGGAACTGTCGGCGCAGCTGCGCGTGTTGCAGGACAAGCTGCCGCCCTTTGACACCACGCTCGCCCGCGCCGAGGTCGCGCGGGAACTGGGTGCACCCGTCGAGACGCTGTTCTCCGAGTTCAGCGAACCGGTCGCCGCCGCCTCCATCGCGCAAGTCCACCGCGCCCGCGTCGCGGCGACGGGGCGCGAGGTTGCGGTCAAGGTGCGCCGTCCCGGCATCGCCCGCGCCTTCGCCCGCGATATCGGCGCGTTCTACTTCGTCGCCCGCGTGATCGAGGTGCTGTCGCCCAAGACGCGGCGATTGAAGCCCACGGCGGTCATCGCCCATTTCGACGGTGTCGTGCAGCAGGAGCTCGACTTCCGCCTCGAAGCCTCCGCCGGGGCGGAGTTCGCCGCCAACTCCGCCGACGATCCCGGCTTCCGCGTGCCCGAGGTGATCTGGCCGCTCTCCGCCCAGACGGTGCTGACGACCGAATGGGTGTCGGGCACCAATATGGGAGACGTCGAAGGCCTGCGCGCGCGCGGCGTGGACATGACGGCGATGGGCGCGAAGGTCATCCAGGTCTTCCTCGACCACGCGCTTCGCGACGGCTATTTCCATGCCGACATGCATCAGGGCAACCTCAAGGTCGGCCCCGACGGTGATCTCGTCGCGCTCGATTTCGGCATCATGGGTCGGATCGACGCCTATACCCGCCGGGTGTATGCCGAGATCCTGTTCGGCTTCCTGCGCAAGGATTACCAGCGCGTCGCCGAGGTCCATTTCGAGGCGGGCTACGTTCCCCCCGACCGCGACATGGAACTGTTCGCCCAGTCGCTCCGCTCGGTGGCCGAGCCGATCTTCGGGCAGGACGCCTCGCGCATCTCTATGGCGCGGCTGCTCGCCCATCTCTTCGACGTGACCGAGCGTTTCGGAATGGAGACGCGGACCGAGCTGATCCTGCTGCAACGGACCATGGTGGTGGTGGAGGGGGTGGGCCGTTCGCTCGACCCGACCATGAACATGTGGGAGGTCGCGCAGCCGGTCGTCGAGCGCTACATCCGCGACAATATCGGACCCAAGGCCGTGGTCCGCGACCTGGCGGAGACGGCGCGCGTCCTGTCCCGCTTCGGGCCCCTGTTGCCGCACATGGCCGAACGCGCGCTGATCCGCACCAACAACCCGCGCGATGTGCGGGATGATGGCCCGCGCGATCACGGCAACCGCCAACTCATCCTCGGGGTGGCGCTGGGCGCAGGCGGCGTGATCTTGGGCCTGCTGCTCGGCGCAGCGCTGTGACCTCGGCGACCAGCGCCGGGCGGTAGGCCTCTTCCCCCTGCTCGATCCGCCACTGGCAATGGCATGCGATCATCCAGTGAAGCGCGGCCGCAAGCCCCTCGTCCGGTTCCGGCTCTCCGTAGGCGGTGAAGAACGCGGCCCGGTCCTCCTCGCCCGGAGGTGCGCCGCCGTGCAGCAGATGCATCGCGGGCGACAGGAACAGTGCAAGGTCGTGCGCCGCAGGACCCACGGCGGGGCACTGCCAGTCGATCAGCACCGCCGCACCATCGCGCATAAGCATGTTGGCGGGTGTCGGGTCGCCATGCAGCAGCACCGTCGGCCCCGGTGAGGCCACCGGGGGCGGGGCGATCAGCACCAACGCCGTGTCGATGCATTCCGCGAGCACGGCCCGCCCGGCCTCCACCGGGTCGGACCCGATGCATCGCAGCCCGGCAGGCCGTGTCATCCCGTGCAGCTTTCGAAACACCGCTCCCGCCGCCGCGAAATCGCCCTGCCAGGCCTGCCCTCGCACGTAGCGGGTCACCAGCGCGCCCTCGCAGCGTTCCACCGGCTCGGGCGCCAGCTCCGTACTCTCCAGGTGCTGCAATACGGCCCACTCTCCCTCCGCGTCGCGTGGAAACAGCGGAGAAGTCGGTCCCTCCTGCGGTGCACGGATGACAACGTCGCCACCCAGCGCGGACGCGCGCCAGACGTGATGGCTCAGTCCGCCATCCAACGGCTGCCACGCGCCGGGAAAGCGGCGGTGCAGGTCGTCGAGGCTCACCGCACCAGGATCTTCAGCATGTCTCCAGGCTCCAGCGCATCACCCGCGTCGAGGTTGTTGAGCGCCTGCAACCGCTCCAACGCAAGGTCGGGCACCTGCATCTCCGCCGCGATATCCTGCTGGCGGTCCCCCGCGCGCACCGGGCGCAGCGCGATCCGCAAGGGTACCGCCGCGCGACGTTCTGCGGTCGTGGGCGCGCGCGTCGCCTGCGCCATCCGCTGCATCAACGTGATCGCGGCGCTGTCCCCCGCCTCCGCCAGCGTCAGGAACTCCACGATCTCACGCCCGACCTGGCGCGCCTGAACCTGCACGAACAGCTCGGGGCTGTCGGGCTTGTTTCCCAGGGGCAGACGGATCGTCAGGCTGCTGTAGCCGGGGCGGTCGTTCCATTCGAGGCGCGCCGCTCCGCGCGTCCGATCGATCAGGTCGGCCCAATCCCGTTCCAGATAGGCCCGCGGCCCCCCCGGCACGGCCCCGACCGCCTGGAACCCTGTCAGCGCCTCGCCCCGCGGCTCAACGAAGACCGTGTCGCCTTGCATGAAAAGCTCGGCCCCGAAATCGGGCACGGCGATGCCCCGCGCCGGATCGACCCAGGCGTCGGCCAGCAAGAACCCGTCCGTGCCATCCTCGCCCCAGATCATCCCGTCGAGCGCGGCGAGATGGCGCGCTGCTCCGCGCTCGCCCCCGCCATCGCGGATCCGCGACAGGACGATCCGCCGCCGCGTGGCGCCCGAGGGGTGCGTGGCCAGCCGGTCCGCCCGCGCTTCGGGGTCGAAGGCCCGGCCCGCGACCCGCGCGGCCAGCGCGCCGTCCGCGATCATCGCGTCGAGGAAATCGGCCATCGCCCGCGCATCGTAGCCCGCAGCCTCAAGGTAGGTCAGGCCGATCACGTCCGCCTCCGCCTCCTGCTCGCGAGAGAAGGCGGCGACGCTCCTGCGCGCCCGGTCGGCAAGCTGCGCACGCCGATCGGAATCGAGTCGGCCACCCGACTGCGCGACCCGTCCGAACTCGCGTTTCAGGTCCCTGCGCGCCGCGTCGCGCTGCCGCCGCAGGGCGGTGTTGTGATCCGCCTCCACATGCGCGATCTCATGCGCGATGACCGCGGCCAGTTCCGCCTCGTCATTGGCGAGCGCGATCAGGCCGCGCGTCAGGTAGATCAAAGGCCCGTCCTGCGCGAAGGCGTTAATCATGGGACTGTCGAGCACGAAGACGTTCCAGTCGCTGCCGCGCTGCGGCGTGGCCTCGATGACCCGCGCGGTCACCCCTTCAACATAGGCCTGCAGCGCGGCATCCTGCAGCAGTCCGCCTTGGCTCGCCACGAGGGCGAGATGCGTTCCCGCCCGCTCCCGCCCGGTGATCGCGCCGTCCCCCGCGCATCCCAGTAGGGCGACGAGCGACAGGAGGGCGATGAGTCGACGTAGCAGCATGGGCAGATCCTTTGACGAGCGGAAACGATGCGCGAGTGCGTCCACCCTGCCGCAGCCCTCGTCGAGGCAAAACCCCGAAAGGCCGCCCTCGCCCCGAATTGACGATTTCCCGTCGCTGGGGCAGTGTCCGCCCCGGCGGTCCCGTGGCTCAACTGGATAGAGCAGCCCCCTCCTAAGGGGCAGGTTGCAGGTTCGAACCCTGCCGGGATCACCACTCTACAGTGGTGCTGGAATCGTCGGAAGATGAACCGCGGGCCGGCGCGATGTCTGCGCGAGGGCAATACCGAGGCGTCGATCACGGTAATGCTGCGCTGCGGTGCGAAGGCGGCGTGTCCCGGCCTGAGTTAGCCGATATGGGCAGCGACTTCACAGGTCGAGGGTGTGGCCCGACGCTGGAAAGACGCTTGGGCATTAAGAGAAGTTAAGATCGGGCGTCCTTCGACGTCGCTTTGTGCAATTCTTTTGTGCAAGGCGCGGTTCACACGCTCAACACGAAGGCAAATTTAGGTGCGGTGCACAAAAATCGCTCGAAAGACTTGGCATTGCGGGTCTGGGCGGTGCTAGCGTCCGTGGTGCCGATACCGGCCTAGTACGAACGGTCACCGACGGGAAATCCTTTGCACGAGACACCCGCCGGCGACCTCAACACGCGAAACGTGCTGTCATTCTGACCTATTGCGCGCCCCGCCTCGCGGCAAGGGGCCGGGTCCGGCTGGCTGCACCGACAGGAGGAGCCTCCGCTCATGCACACGACCCGTCTTCTCGGCAGCGTATCCGCCGCCGCCCTCGCCCTCACCACATTCGCCGCGCACGCGCAGGACTGCGCCGATCCGATCAAGGTCGGCGTGCTGCACTCGCTGTCGGGGACGATGGCGATTTCCGAGACCACGCTGAAGGACACGATGGAGATGCTGATCGAGCAGCAGAACGAGGCCGGTGGGCTTCTGGGCTGCGAGATCGAGGCGGTCGTCGTCGACCCGGCCTCCGACTGGCCGCTGTTTGCGGAAAAGGCGCGGGAGCTGCTGACCGTGCATGAGGTCGACGTGATCTTCGGTAACTGGACCTCTGTCAGCCGCAAATCCGTGCTGCCGGTGATCGAGGAGTTGAACGGCCTCCTGTTCTACCCGGTGCAGTACGAGGGCGAGGAAAGCTCGCGCAACGTGTTCTACACCGGTGCCGCGCCGAACCAGCAGGCGATCCCGGCGACGGATTACTTCCTGGAGGAGCTGGGCGTCGAAGTCTTTGCGCTGCTGGGCACCGACTACGTCTACCCGCGCACCACGAACAACATCCTGGAGGCCTATCTGCAGGAGAACGGGATCGCGGAAGATGACATCTTCGTCAACTACACGCCCTTCGGTCACTCGGACTGGGCCACCATCGTCGCGGACGTGATTGCGCTGGGTGAGGACGGGCGGCAGGTCGGCGTGATCTCCACCATCAACGGCGACGCGAATATCGGCTTCTATAAGGAGCTGGCCGCCGCGGGCGTGAGCGCGGACGACATTCCCGTCGTCGCCTTCTCGGTCGGGGAGGAGGAGCTGTCGGGCCTCGATACCTCGGACCTCGTCGGGCATCTCGCGGCATGGAACTACTTCCAGTCGGCCGAGAGCGACGCGAACGAGGAATGGGTCGCCGCGTGGAAGGAGCGCATGGGCGAGGATCGCGTCACCAACGACCCGATGGAGGCGCATTACATCGGCTTCAACATGTGGGTGAACGCGGTCGAGGAGGAGGGCACCACGGATGTGGATGCGGTCCGCTCGGCCATGTACGGGCAGGAATTCCCGAACCTGACCGGCGGCACGGCGACCATGCTGCCCAACCATCACCTGTCCAAGCCCGTGCTGATCGGCGAGATCCAGGCCGACGGCCAGTTCGACATCATCTCGCAGACGGAAGAAGTGCCGGGCGATGCCTGGACCGATTTCCTGCCCGAATCGGCGGTGCTGACCTCCGACTGGCAGGAGCTTGAGTGCGGCATGTACAACACCGAGACCGAGACCTGCGTGCAGATCGAGAGCAACTACTGATCGCTCGATCGCAGCGGCGCGCGCCCCCGGTCGCGGGGTGCGCGCCACATCTTGAAATTCCCCACCCCGGATGAGTCCCATGATGCGCGCCCTGTTCGCCGCCTTCCTGTCCTGCCTGATCGCGATGCCAGCCGTGGCCCAAGGGTTGCAGGCGCTGTTGCAGGCGGAGGCCGAGGAGGTGCTGAGCCCCGGCAGGCGGACGGTCGGTCCGGTGCTGGGCGGACTGGTGGACGCGGCGCCCGATGGGTTGGAGTCGTTTCTGGAGGCCTGGCGCGACAAGCGGGTCTGGCGGCGGGCGGACGGTATGTTCTTCGTCGCGGATGAGGCGGAGGACGACAGGCTCGACCTGATCGACGTGGAGACCGGCGCGCCTGCGGGGCAGGGGGCCGAGGACGAATTCGAGCAGTCGAAGCCGAATGGCGGCGTGCGGCGGGAAATCGCATCGGCGCTGGTGGCGTTCCAGCTCTCTTCCCCCGACCGGGCGCGGCGGGTCGCGGCACTCGACGCTGTGGCGCGGGACATGGAGGCGGAGCAGCTCGCGCCGCTGATGGCGTCCATCGATGGCGAGGAGGATGGCGCGCTGCGCGCGCGCAAGGCGCGGCTGGCGAATATGCTCGTCGCCTCGCATGGCGAGACGACGCAAGCCCGGATCGAGGCCATTGCGCGGCTGGGCGGGGAGACCGACCTGCAGGCGCGCGCGGTGCTGAACCGCATCCTGACCGTCGAGGAGGGCGTGGCGGTGGCGCTGCCAGAGGGAGAGAACATCGCCCGCGTGCTGGTGCCGGGCGAGGACATGAGCGTGACGGACGCCTATGCCCAGCTGGTCGATGCCGGGCTGGCGCAGGCGCGGATCGGTCGGGACGACATCGTCGCGGCGCTGGTCGAGAACATGGAAGGCGACCGCGTGGGCGGCGTCGCGCGGGCGGAGCTGGATGACGAGTACATGCGCCGCCGCGCCTACGAGGCGCTGGCCGCGCGCGGTGTCGTGCCGCCTTTCGTCAGCGAGATCGAGATGGGCCGGGCTGTGGCGAGCCACGCCTTCTACACCGTCTATGACGAGGCGGATGCGGAGGTCACGGCGGCGGCGGAGGCGGCGCTGGCGGAGTCCGAGAGCGCGGTCGCGATCAGCCAGGGAATCGACCTCGGCCTCGACGCGCTATCGCTGGCCTCGATCTTCTTCCTCGCGGCCATCGGACTCGCCATCACCTTCGGCGTCATGGGGGTCATCAACATGGCACATGGCGAGTTCATCATGATGGGGGCCTATACCGGCTATGTCGTGCAGCAGATCGTGCCCGACTACACGCTGTCGATCCTGATCGCGTTGCCGCTCGCCTTCGCCGTGACCTTCGCCGCGGGGGTGGCGATGGAGCGGCTGGTGATCCGGTGGCTGTATCATCGACCGCTGGAGACGCTGCTCGCGACCTTCGGCATCTCCATTGCCCTGCAGCAGATTGCCAAGAACGTCTTCGGCACGCAGGCGCGGCCCTTGACCTCGCCCGGATGGCTGGACGGGGCCTGGGTGGTGAACGACGTGATCGCCATCAGCTATATCCGCATCGCGATCTTCGTGTTGGCGCTGGTGTTCCTGGGCCTGACTCTGCTGATCCTCAACCGCACGCGGCTGGGGCTGGAGGTGCGGGCGGTGACGCAGAACCCCGGCATGGCGGCGTCGATGGGGATCGACCCCGACCGGATCAACATGCTGACCTTCGGGCTCGGCTCCGGAATCGCGGGGATCGCGGGGGTGGCGATCGGGCTTTACGCCAAGGTCACGTCGGAGATGGGGGCGGACTACATCGTGCAGAGCTTCATGACAGTGGTGGTCGGGGGTGTGGGCAATGTGTGGGGCACGCTCGCGGGCGCGACGCTGATCGGCGGGATGCAAAAGGGCATCGAGTGGCTGAACCCGTCCAACACGCTGGCCGCACAGACCTACATGATCCTGTTCATCATCCTGTTCATCCAGTTCCGGCCGCGCGGCATCGTCGCGCCGAAGGGCCGGGCCGCCGGGGACTGACACCATGCGCATCGAGATCCTGACCGAACCGACCCCCGCCTTTGCCGCGTTGGTGGACCGGCACGTCGCCTTCTGCGACGGCACGGCCCCGGCCGAGAGCTGTCACCGCCTGCCGGTCGAGGCTCTGTTCGGACCGGACCTGACCGTCTGGGTCGCCGAGGACGAAGGCGCGCTGATGGGCATGGGCGGGCTGAAGGCGCTGCCCTCGGGCGGGGGCGAGATCAAGTCGATGCACACGGTGGCCGAGGCGCGCGGGAAGGGCTTCGCACGCGCGCTCTTGGGCGCGATCCTGGCGGAGGCGGAGCGGCGGGGCTACGGCGCGCTGTGGCTGGAGACGGGATCGCACGCCGATTTCGCGGCGGCGCGCGGGCTCTACGCCGCGCACGGGTTCACCGAGACCGGGCCGTTCGGCGATTACGTGACCGACCCTCACAGCGTGTTCATGATCAAGGATATGGAGGCCGCGCGATGACACGGACCCTGTTCGCCGAGCGGCGCTCGACGCTGATCTTCCTGATCTGCCTGACCGTCTTCACCATGGGCGCGCTGGGGATGGCAGAGGCGGGCCTGATCTCCACCAGTTTCGTCAAGACGCTGGGCAAGACGCTGTGCCTTTGCCTCGTCGCCGTGGCGATGGACGTGGTCTGGGGCTATTGCGGGATTTTGAGCCTGGGGCACATGGCATTTTTCGGCATCGGCGGCTACGCCATCGGGATGTGGCTGATGTATGCGCGGACCGAGCGGGTGGTCGAGGCGTCGCTGGCCGCGCAGCCGCTGCCGCCCACGCCGCAGGAGGTGTCGGACGGGATCGCCGGCCAGATCTTCGGCGTGGTCGGCTCGGACGAGTTGCCGACGATCTGGGCCTTCGCTCATTCACTGCCGCTGCAATTGATGGCGGCGGTGCTGGTGCCGGGGCTGATCGCGCTGGTCTTCGGCTGGCTGGCGTTCCGCAGCCGCGTCGCGGGGGTGTACCTGTCGATCCTGACGCAGGCGATGACGCTGGCCCTGTCGCTGTGGCTGTTCCAGAACGACAGCGGACTGCGCGGCAATAACGGCCTGTCGGGATTGCAGAACATCCCCGGATACGAGCGGGTGTCGCAGGACGTGATTTCCAGCGTGTTCCTCGCCGCCTCGGCCGTGGCGCTGGGGGTCGGGTACTTGATCTGCGCGCGGATCGTGTCGGGCAAGATGGGCAGCGTCATCCGCGCCATCCGCGACAACGAGAGCCGAACCCGCTTCTTCGGCTACGGGGTGGAGCGGTACAAGCTGTTCGTCTTCGTAGTGACGGCGATGATCTCGGGTGCTGCGGGAGCGCTCTACTACCCGCAGGCGGGGATCGTGAACCCGGCGGAGCTGGCCCCGATCGCGTCGATCTACCTCGCCGTGTGGGTGGCGATCGGCGGGCGCGGGCGGCTCTACGGCGCGGTGATCGGAGCGGCCTTCGTGTCGCTTTTGTCGAGCTGGTTCACCGGGGGCGGCGCGCCGTCGATCCCGCTGGGCTTCTACACGATCCAGTGGACGGACTGGTGGCTGGTGCTGCTGGGCTTCTCCTTCGTCGCGGTGACGCTGTTCATGCCGCGCGGCATCGCCGGGATCTTCGACCGCAGGGGGCCGGGGGCATGAGCACCTTGATGGAAGTGCAGGGGATCAGCGTGTCCTTCGACGGGTTCCGGGCGATCAACGATCTGAGCTTCGCCATCGGCCCGGCCGAGCTGCGGGCGATCATCGGGCCGAACGGCGCGGGCAAGACCACGTTCATGGACATCGTGACCGGCAAGACGAAACCCGATGCGGGGGCCGTGATCTGGGGCGACCGGAACATCGACCTGATCGGCATGGACGAGGCGCGCATCGCGCGCGAAGGCATCGGGCGCAAGTTCCAGAAACCCACCGTGTTCGAGGATCAGAGCGTGGCGGAGAACTTCATGCTCGCGCTCGCCAAGCCGCGGGATTGGTGGTCGGTCCTGCGCTTCGCGCCGTCGCAGGACGATCACGCGCGGGTGGCGGAACTGGCCGAGGAGACGGGGCTGACGGATGTGCTGGACGCCCGCGCGGGATCGCTGAGCCACGGGCAGAAACAGTGGCTGGAGATCGGGATGCTGCTGGCGCAGGACCCGCAGCTGTTGCTGGTGGACGAACCGGCGGCAGGCATGACGGTGGAGGAGCGGGCGCATACCACCGATTTGCTCAAGCGCGCGGCTCGCACCCGTGCGGTGGTGGTGGTCGAGCACGACATGGACTTCGTACGCCGCCTCGATTGCCGCGTGACCGTGTTGCACGAGGGCGCGGTGCTGGCGGAGGGAAGCCTCGACCACGTGGTCAAGGACCCGCAGGTCGTCGCGGTCTATCTGGGGAGGGGTCATGCTTGAGGTTCGGGACCTGTCGCTCGCCTACGGGCAGAGCCGCATCCTGCACGGGGTGGGGCTGACCGCCGCACCGGGGCGCGTCACCTGCCTGATGGGCAATAACGGGATGGGCAAGACTTCGCTGCTGAAGGCGATCGCGGGGCGGCATCCCTATTCGGGCGGGACCATCACGCTCGACGGCGCGGAGCTGCGCCATCCGACGGCTGCGAAGGCGGCGCGGGCCGGGATCGCCTATGTGCCGCAGGGGCGTGAGATCTTCCCGATGATGAGCGTGGCGGAGAACCTGGAAACCGGGCTCGCCGTGTTGCCGAAGGACCGGCGTCAGGTGGGCGAAGAGGTGTTCGAGCTGTTCCCGGTGCTCGCACAGATGCGCGCACGACGCGGGGGCGATCTTTCGGGCGGGCAGCAACAGCAGCTGGCCATCGCGCGGGCACTTGTGATGCGCCCCCGTGTCCTGCTGCTCGACGAGCCGACGGAGGGCATCCAGCCCAATGTGATCGACCTGATCGGCGACGTCATCGCCCGGCTGCGCGACGCGGGCGAGATCTGCATCGTGCTGGTGGAGCAGAATTTCGACTTCGCCCGGAGGCTCGCCGATCACTACGTCACGCTGCGGCGCGGGGTGGTGGAGGTCGATGCCCCGGCGGAGGAGATGCCGCCGGAGCGGCTGCTGGAGGCGCTGTCGCTCTAGGCTTACGGCACCGCTGGACACACCCGCGCATCCTGAACGGCTGTGGACGGGCCACGATAGCCGATCTCGATGCTTCGCAAGACATACAGCTTCGACCGGCCGATGCGGCACGAACAATGGTGGCGGATGTGGCGGGTAGCATCGCTTGGAAACTGGGTCAGCGATTTCACAGCCCGGTGAACCGCATCCATAGGCGGCGGCGCGGACTGCCGAGAACGGGGCATGCGACATCGCGTCGATGCTGTCCGAGGTGCCCCGCACGGATCGCCTCGATGTGGGAGCAGCTGCAGGTTTCATCGCCTTCCTGCCCGAAGTCGCTGCACGTCCGCGAACCCAACGGGCGGTGTCTCGCGTGGCTTTTGCCGCCTGGCGCGATATGACGGGTCGACACCGCGAGATATCCGAAGGAGCGTGCCATCCCCTTTGCCCCGACCATCGTTCTGATCCTGGTGCTGTCGGCGCTGGGGCTGACCTACGAGATCGCGGCGGGCCGTGTGCTCGCGCCATTCTTCGGAACGTCGCTCGTGACCTGGACGAGCGTGATTGCCACGGTGCTGGGCGGGTTCTCGCTCGGCAGTGCGCTCGGCGGGTTCGTGGCGGAGCGGCCGCGCGCGGCGGCGCTGCGGGCGGTTCGGCTGTCGCTGGTCGCGACGGCTGCGTTGATGGCGGTGTCGCCGATCCTGCTGGGCCTCGTCTACGGGATAGGCGCGCGGGGGACGGGCGGGATGGTATTCAGCGTGATCGTCGTTTTCTTTCCGGCATCGGTCTTCGTGACGATCCCGTCCCCGCTGCTGGCCAAGCTCGCCATCGAGGCGCGGCCGGGACGCGAGGGGTCGTCGCTGGGGATCGTACTGGCGGCGGGCTCGGTCGGGGCGATCTTCGGCGCGGTGCTGGCGGGGTTCGTGACGCTGCCCGCCATCGGCTCGACCGCGACCTTCGCGGCCTGCGGGGCGGTGGCGATCCTGTGCCTGATCTTCCTGCGCGGCGGAGACGACCTGCCACCGGGGGCGACGCTGGGGGCGGCGGGGCTGGTGGTGCTGGTCGGGATCGCGGGGCCGCGGGTCTGCGCTTTCGAATCGGGGCTGTCCTGTCTGCACGTGATCGAGCGGGGACGGGAGGTGCGGCTGATTTCGGACGGCACGACGCAAGCGGCGGAGCGGCGCGCGCTGCCGGGCAGTGCGGAGGAGCTGGCCTTGCCCTATGTCCGCTGGATCTGGGCGCGGATGGACCGCGATCTGGGCGACGCGCCGGAGGTGCTGTTCGTCGGCGGCGGCGGCTACACCCTGCCGACGCGGCTACTGGAGAGCCGCGAGGCCGCGCGGGCCGACGTGGTCGAGATCGACCCGCTGGTGACGCAGGTAGTGCGGGCGCATCTTCCACGCGCGGCTGAGACGATCGCGCGGGAGGGGAACGGGCGGCTCGGCATAGTCCATGCGGACGGACGGGTACATCTCAACGAGACCACGCGGCGCTACGACGCGGCGGTGATGGATGCGTTCTCCTCCAGCTCGGTCCCGGCGCATCTGGTCACACGGGAGGCCTTCGCGCGGCTGCGGGCGCTGGTGGACGGTCCGGTCTACGTGAACCTGATCGACGAGACCAATGGACGGTTGGCGCGCGGGGTCGCCGCTATCCTGCGGGAGATCTGGCCCGAAGTGATCGCGGTGCGTGGGCCGGTCAGCGGGCGGGGGCTGCGCAACGTGTTGTTCGCCGCGTCGGACCGGGTACTGCTGCCGCTCGACGATCTGCCACCGGGCTACGGACCAGCGCGGCTGTCGGAGGGGCGCGCCTTCACCGACGATCGCGGCTGGATCGGTCACAGGTGAGGGTCAGGGCAGGGCGAGGTCGATCAGGTAAGGGTAGTGATCGGTTGGCCATTCGCCCAAGAACCGCTGCCGGATCACCGTCGGTTCGCTGACCGGGCGCACGCCCTCGGACCAGCCGATATGGTCGATCGCGCCGAAGAGGTTGAGCCCGCGGTTGAAATGATAGGTCGCGCCCTCGACGGGCGCGAAGGTGATGCCGACCTCTTCGACACGTTCCAGCGTCGGGGCACCGAGGCGGGCGTTGAAGTCGCCGAGCACCAGCACGGTTTCCCCCGCCGCAATCCACGGCGCGATGCGCTCGGCCACGAGCGCGGTGGATTGCAGGCGGTTGTCGGCGCTCGCGTAATCGGTGTGCAGGTTGACCGCCCGGAACGCCGCCCCCGTGGCGCGATCGGTGAAGGCCGCCCAGCTGGCGAAGGCTGGGTAGGAGCCATCGAAGGTGCGCGAATAGATTATGTCGGGCGTGGTGGAGAAGAAGAACCAGCCCTGATCCGTCATCTGCAGCCGCTCGGTGCGGTAGAGGATCGGCTGCGTGCTGGGAAACTCCACCGGATCGCCAGCCGCGGCGGCGGCGTAGCCGGGATTTCGGGTCAGCAGGAAATCGAGGGTGAGATTGTCCTGATCGGCCTCCCGGCCCGAATGGCTCTCCATCTCCTGGAAGGCGACGAGATCGGCGGCGATGTGCTTGAAGGCGGCATCGAGCGGGTCGCGGCGACGCTCCCAATCGGCGAGCGACCAGGCGCCGGTCTGCCGCCGGGCGGAAATGTAGTGGACATTGTAGGTGGCGACGCGCAACGCCCCGTCCCGCGCCGGGGGCAGCGGATCGGTGCCCGAGTTGCGGTACATCTGCGCGCAGGCGACGAGGACGAGCAGGAGCAGCAGCACGCCGACGACTTTCAAGCCGGTCTTAAAGGCGGCGATCATCCCGCGGCCTCTACATCGTGGGGGCGTGTGTAAAGGCCGTGGCGCGGCGCCGGGGCGGGCGCGCGCAGTTTCAGCCGGGCGGTGTCGGCCCCGGCGGAGGCGATAAGGGCGAGTTTGCGCGCGGTGGGGGTGGAGATGCGGCTGTCCCATGCGGCGGGGCCTTCGGCGCGCAGGCGCTCGCCGATCTCGCGGTAGATGCGGCGCGCGGCGGCGATGGCGAGCGCGGGGCGGGCAGGCAGTTCGGCAATGCCGTGTAACGCGCTGTCATAGTAGCGATCGGCGTCGTCGAGCAGGCGAAGGACCACGCGGTGCAGGCCCGCGCTCTGGCCCCGATCGTCCGGGTCGACCTGGCCGATCCCTTCTGCGGCCAGCAGGTCCGTCGGCAGGTAGACCCGCCCCGCGCGGGCATCGTCTATCACGTCGCGGCAGATATTCGTCAGCTGGAAGGCGAGGCCTAGGTCGCAGGCCCGGTCGAGCGTGGCCGGATCGCGCGCGCCCATGATGCGCGCCATCATCACGCCGACGACGCCCGCGACATGGTAGCAATAGTCGTGAAGTGCGCCGAGCGTCGGATAGCTGCGCCGGTCCGCATCCATCGCGAAGCCGTCGAGCAGCGCGTGCGGATGGGCGGCCGGAATGGCGTGGCGGCGCGCGACGCGGCGCAGCGCCTCGAACGGGGCGGAGACGGGCGTGTCTGTGTGCAGGGCGACGTCGGTCTCCTCCCGCAGGGCGTCGAGGCGGGCGGACTGCCCCTCGCGGTAGCGGGGATCCTGACCGTGGCCCGCGACCTGCCCGTCGATCACGTCGTCCGTATGGCGGCACCAGGCGTATAGCATGACGCAATCCTCGCGCATCCGCGGCGCGAAGAGCCGGGCGGCGAGCGCGAAGCTCTGCGATCCCTTGGCGATGCTGTCATGGCTGAGCTTGGCGACGCGGTCGATCATGCGGCATCGCCGATCATCAGGCCCGCCGTCGCCTCGGCCGAGCCGACCACGCCGGGAATGCCCGCGCCCGGATGGGTGCCAGCCCCGACGATGTAGAGGTTCTCGATCCGGTCGTCGCGGTTGTGCGGGCGGAACCACGCGCTCTGCGTCAGGATCGGTTCAATTGAGAAGGCGCTGCCGACATGGGCATTCAGCTCGTCGCGGAAATCGAACGGGGTGAAATGGCGGCAGGTCACGAGGTCGCGCTTCAGCCCCGGAATGTAGCGGTCGTCGAGATAGTCGAGGATACGGTCGCGATAGGCGGGGCCGGCGGTCTCCCAGTCGATATCGGCGGTACCCAGATGCGGTACGGGCGAGAGCACGTAATAGGCGGAATGCCCCGGCGGCGCGAGGCTGGGGTCGGTCACGGAGGGGGCGTGGAGATAGAGCGAGAAATCATCCGCCAGCTCCGGTGCGTTGAAGATGTCCGCAATCAGTTCGCGATAGCGCGGCCCGAACAGGACCATGTGATGCGCGAGGTCGGGACGCTCCCCCTTCAGGCCGAAATAGATGACGAAAAGCGACATGGAGTGGCGTTTGGCCCCCAGCGCGTCGGCGCGCGGACGGTCGCCCAGAAGCTCGCCATAGGTGTGCACCACATCGGCATTGCTGGCCACCATGTCGACCGGGTGACGGGCGTCGCGCGCGTGGATGGCGGTAACGCGGCGGCCCTCCTTCTCGATTTGCTCGACCGGCGAGGAGAGATGGATGGTGCCGCCCAGTTCCTCGAAGAGCTGGACCATCCCCGCGACCAGCGCGCCGGTGCCGCCGCGGGCGAACCAGACGCCGCCCTTGCGCTCCAGCGCGTGGATCAGCGTGTAGATGGCCGAGGTGGCGAAGGGATTGCCGCCCACCAGCAGCGAGTGGAAGCTGAACGCCTGCCGCAGCCGCTCGTCCTCGATATAATCCGAGACCTTGCCATAGACCGAGCGCCAGCTTTGCAGCCGCGCCAGCTGCGGTGCCGCCTTGATCATCGAGGAGAAGGAGAGGAAGGGCACGGTGCCGAGCTTCTCGTACCCCTCGCGGTATACATCCTGCGAATAGGCGAGAAAGCGGCGATAGCCCGCGACGTCACGCGGCGACAGCGCCGCGATCTGACGGTCGATGGCGTCCTGGTCGTCAGCATAGTCGAAGACGGTGCCGTCCTCCCAGCACAGCCGGTAGAAGGGAGAGATAGGGATCAGGTCCACATGCTCCTCGATCCGGCGACCGGAAAGCTGCCACAGCCGCATCAGGCAATCGGGATCGGTGATGACGGTGGGGCCCGCGTCGAAGGTGAAGCCGTCCTGCTCGTAGACGTAGGCGCGGCCGCCGGGCTTGTCCCGCTTCTCGAAAACGGTCGTCTGGATACCCGCGCTTTGCAGCCGGATGGCGAGGGCGAGCCCGCCGAGGCCCGCGCCGATCACGGCGGCTGTGCGGGGGGCGGAAATGTCAGGCGTCATGGGCGACGGCCTCCTGTCGGGCGGGTTGGCGAGGTTCGGTCAGGCAGGCCAGCGCGCGGTGCACCGGCACCGGCGGCTTGCCCACGAGGATACGCGCGCGGTCGGGCCAGGTGCTCGTTCCTGCGTAGAACCGTTCGATCAGCGGGCGGGGCAGGCGGTAGAACCGCTCCAGCACCTGCCAGCGGGCGTCGGGTTCGGCGGCGCGGAACAGCATCCGAGTGAGCAGGCGGTAGAAACCCTGCCCCTCGGCCGCCGCGATCGCCGCGTCGCGCAATTGACGGTCGAGCGTCGAGGCCCCGTCCCGCCAGTGCCGCGCGACGATCCCGGCGGTGCGCACGGCGTCGGGCAGGGAATAGCCGGTCAGCGGATGGAAGCGGCCCGCGCGCATGCCGATGGTTGGCTGGCCCTGCGGGATGCGCGACCAGAAGGCGCGGGCGTCGTGGCCAAGAGCGATGGGCAGGACGCCGCGCTCCTCCTCCAGCACGGTGGCAGACCAGCCACGCGCGGCGAAGTCCTCGTGCAACGCGGCGCGCAGGTCGGCGTCGGAGAGGGCCGGGCCATCGGAATAGCGGGTGTCCTCGACCAACAGCTGCGTCTCGGTCAACGGCAGCAGGTAGAGAAAGCGGTAGCCGTCGAGCTGCGGCACGGTCGCGTCCATGATGACGGGGCGGGCGATGCCGTGCGGGACGTCGGTCTCGATCGTCAGCCCGAGGAATTTCTGGAAGCCGAGGTCCAGTGCCGGATCACGGACGAAGCCGCGCGCGTCGATGGTCAGCCCCGCCTCGATCCGCGTGCCGTCGTCTAGTGTGACGTGGTCGGGCGCGAGCGTGGCGACGCGGCCCTGGCGGCGGGTCGCGGTGGTGGGCAGCGCGGCGGACAGGCTCTCGGGCGTGACGCGGGCATAGGGGGTCTCGATCCGCCGGGTGTACGCGGGGAAGCGCACCTCCTGATCCGGCCAGGACTGCGCGATGGCGGGGGCGAGCCAGTCGCGATCCTCCGCTTCCACATCCGTTTTGTGGAAACACCAAGTATGCCCGGCCAGCGGATCGAGCGCGGGATCGACCATCAGCACACGGGCGCTCTCTCCCAGCCGCAGGGCCACCAACGAAGCGGCGAGGCCCCCGCCCGCGATCAGGATGTCGGGGCGGTCGCTCACGGCTCGGACCGCTTGCGGGCGAGTGCGCCGCCCTGCTTATCCCGCAGCTCCGCGCGCAGGCGGGCGACGGGCGGCACGATTACGAAGCCGAAGGAGACGCAGCCCTCCCGCCCTTCGACGGCATGGTGCATCCGGTGCGCCTGATAGATGCGGCGCAGGTAGCCCGACTTCGGCACGTAGCGGAACGGCCAGCGCTGGTGCACCAGACCGTCATGGAAGATGTAGTAAATGACCCCGTAGACGCAGAACCCGATGCCGATCCACCACAGCGGCTGCCACCACAGCGATCCCGCGACGAAGAACGCCATCGAGATGCCCGCGAACACCACTGAATAAAGGTCGTTGCGCTCCACATGCCCCTCGGTCGGTTCATGATGCGATCGGTGCCAGCCCCAGCCGAGGCGGCCATGCATCACGTGTTCATGGATCCATGCGGCGGCGAGTTCCATGAAGATCACGGTGCCGAGGACGATCAGGACGGGGACGAGAATGCTCACGATCTGTCTCCTTCGAGGGCGGCGGCGCGGGGCAGGCGCCACCACGGCACGCCGGGGCGTGCGTGATGGGTGTGGTGATGCCCAAAATGGAAGCAGGTCAGCAGCGACAGCAGCCACGGCATCTCCAGGCTGCGGGCGTTGTGCTGGTCGGCGAAGCCGTGATCCTCGTGCCGGTGGGGCAGGTAGGTGCCGAAATAGAACAGTTGCAGCGAGGACAGGATCGAGGGCAGCGCCCAAAAGGTCAGCAACCGCCACAGCGGCAGGCCGGTCAGCGACAGCAGGACCGAGGCGAGGGCGAGGACGGCCACCTGGCCCAAGCCGAAATAGGTCGCGAAGAACTCCCGATACCACGGCCAGAACGCGATCGGATGATCGGCGGAGAAGTCGGGATCCTCCGCCGTGCCGGAATGGCGGTGGTGGGCGTGGTGCTTCTCGGCCAGCCGGTCGAATGAGAACCCGGCATAGAGGAGGGCCAGCACGCGACCCGCCACGCGGTTGGCGCGGGGGTGGCCGGGAACCAGCGTGCCGTGGATCGCGTCGTGCACGATGATGAAGATGCCGACATAGAGCCAGCATTGCACCGCGATCACCAAAGGCGCGAGCGGCCAGAGGCGCGACCAGTCGAGACCCGCCAGGCCCAGCCACAGCGTTGCGGCCCAGGCGGCGACGACCAGCGCCGCCAGCAGCGGGCCGAATATGAGGTCGCGCGCGTTCACAGCAGCATCCTCCGCCGTGTCAGCAGCACCGCCACCCCGGTGCCGATCAGGGCGAGCGCGGCGAGGGCCGCGATCTGGCCGGGGAAGTCGCCGAGGCCCTGCCCGCGATAGAGCAGCCCCTGGTAGAGCTCGACCGCCCAGGCGTTCGGGCTGATCGCGCCGATCTGGCGCAGCCAGTCGGGCATCAGGAAGCGGGGCACCATCGACCCGCCGATGGCCGACAGCACCAGGATCAGGAAGTTGGAGACCGCGACGCTCTGCGCCCGGCTGCGGCAGGCGGCGGCGACGAGCAGGCCGAAACCCGCGGCGGCTGCGGCGACCAGCACGGACGCAATCAGCCAGTGCAGCGGCGCGGCGAAGAGCGGAACCCCATGCGCGAGCGCAGCGACGGAGAAGACGATCAGCGCCTGTGCGGTGCCGAGGCCGGTCAGGAACAGCGCCTTGCCCGTCACCGCCGGGTCGATCCCCGCCGGACCGGCGGCGAAGCGGTCGAGCACGCCGCTTTCGCGTTCGTCGATCAAGGTGGTGGCGGCGCTCGACGCGCTGAACAGCAGGAACATCACGGTGATCGCGCCCGCGTAGTAGCTGACATCGGGATCGACGGCGGCGGCGCTGCCCACCAGTTCGCGCCGGGTCAGGCCGGTGGGGCGGCTCTCGGGCGGTGCGGACAGCCGCGTGATCTGCGCGGGCGTCAGCGGCCCCGCCATCGCGGCGAACTCGGCCGCCTGCCGCCGGGCCATGACCTGCGGCAGCGCTTCGGCCACGGCCTGCACCAGCCGCCCTTCCAGCACCGCGCCGGCGACGGTCTTGCCCGGATCGACGAAGATCGTGACGGGGGCCGCGTCCGTGCGGTCGAGCGGGCCGGTCACGAAGACGCCTGCGTCGATCGCGCCTTCGGCCACCGCGCGGCGCAGAGCCTCCGCGTCGGCATATGTGCGCGGCGCGCCTAGGGCGGCGACCAGCTCGGGTGGCGCGCCCGCGATGCCAGTGGCGAGGTCCAGTTCCGCATCGCCCGTGTCGGCGAAGATCGCGGCGAACACGAGGAACATCGCGGGCGGCAGCAGGAACGACATGGCGAGCGCGCCGCGGTCGCGCATGAGCGAGAGGGTCATCACGCGGGCGACGGTCAGGATCATGCCGCCTCCGCCGGTTGCAGCGTCGCGTGGCGCAGGCGGTCGAGTCCGGGGCGCTCCAGCTCGATCCCCTCGACCGGCAGGCCCTCCTCGCGCAGGGCGCGTACCTCGGCAAGGCCCGCCGCCTCGTCGGCGACCAGCTTGACCGGCCGGCCGGAGCCAAGGTCGAAGCCCCGGGCACGCAGGGCGAGCGGGTCCGCCGTGCTGCGCAAGGTCAGAGCCTGCGCGCTGCCGAAGCGCGCCGCGATAAGCTCCTCGATGCGCCCCGACAGGGCGACGCGGCCTTCGGAGAGGAGGATCGCATGATCGCACAGCGCCTCCGCTTCGGCGATGTCATGGGTGGTGATCAGCAGGGCCAGTCCGTCCGTCACCAGCGTGCGCAGAAGGGCGTGAAGTGCTACGCGCGCCTCCGCATCGACGCCCACCGTCGGCTCATCGAGGATCAGAAGGGCAGGCCGGTGCAACAGCGCCGCGGCGATGTTGACCCGCCGCCGCCAGCCGCCCGAAAGGCGGCGCACCTGCGTGGCCATGCGGGGGTCGAGGCCGGTCTGGGTCGCCACTTCGTCCACCCTTGCGCGGATCCCGGCGCGGGGCACCCCGGCGATGGCGGCGAAGGCGGTGAGGTTCTCGTCCACGGTCAGCGGCTCGTAAAGCGCCACGTCCTGCGGGACGAGGCCGATGCGGTCGACCTTCACCGTGCCTGCGGCGGGACGCACGCGGCCCAGGATTGCGCGGATCAGCGTGCTCTTGCCCGCGCCGTTCGCGCCCAGCAGGCAATGCGCCTCCCCCGGTCGGATGCGAAGGCTGACGCCCTGCAGCACCGGGCGGCCGCCATATCCTGCCGAGAGGCCGGTAATATCCAGCGCCACGCTCATGTCAGCGCATCGCGGAACGGGCGCAGGAAGGACGAGAGCGCGGCGGGGTCGATCCCGGCTTGCGCCAGTGCGCGGTCGGCGGCGTCGAGATGTCGGCCCCGCAGCTCGCGCGCCGCGACCGCCCCGCCGGTGGCAAGGATCGTAGGCTTGCCCGCGTCGGCGCCGACATCCTTGCCGGTGCGGGCGGGGTCGGGCGCGAGGTCGAGCGCGTCGTCCGCGATCTGGAAGGCCATACCGAACTCGGTCGCGAAGGCCTCGACATGCGCGCGCGCGTCCGTGTCGAGGGCCGAGAGGATGCCACCCATCCGCGCGGCGGCGGTGAAGAGCACCGCGGTCTTGAGCCGGTTGACCGTCTCGACCTCCTCCAGCGTGCTCGCCTGCCCGGCCACGTCGCGATCCTGGCCCGCAGCCATCCCCTCCGCCCCGATCGCATTGGAGAGCGCGGCACTCAACTCCGCCCGGCTGTCGGCATCGATGTCGAGCCGGGCAATCACCTCGAAGGCTCGGGCGATCAGCGCGACCGCCCCCAGGATCGTGCTCGCCTCGCCGTGGCGCAGATGGGCGGTCGCACGGCCCCGTCGCAGCCGCGCGTCGTCCATGCACGGCAGGTCGTCGAGCATCAGGGAGGCCGCGTGCACCATCTCCACCGCGCAGGCGGCGTCGAGCGCCTGCCGCCCCTCGCCCGCGATCAGCAGTACCAGCAGCGGGCGCACCCGCTTGCCCGGAGCGACGAGCGCGTAGCGCATCGCCTCGTGCAGAGGCTCGCCGGTGCCGCAGAGCGCGTCGAGCCGCACCCCGATCCGGGCGCGCAGCGTATCGAGATCCGGGACCGCGGGCCCGGCGGGGACGGGGGTGGGCCGGGCGCCCGAGAGAGAGGTCATGATCGGAGCGTGTTCCTCATCTGGAACCATCCTTGTTGCTTTCCGGAAGGTTAACAGGCTTTGCCCCGCGTCACCAACGGCAGGGCGCCGCCGCGCGACATCAGGTCACCCCGACAACCATCTCGCGATGGCGCGACAGGTAGATCGACAGCCAGGGGGTGAAGCGGGCGGGATCCTGCGCGATCTCCCGCTCCAGCGCGTCCCAGCCGGTCCAGCGGACCTCGGCCACCTCGTCGGGATTTGGGGCGGGCAGCGCGCGCCGGGGCAGTTCGACCGCGAACATGGCGACCTCCTCGTCCTCGGTCAGGCCGCTGCCGACATCGGCGCGGTAGCGGACGGAGCCCAGCCGCTGCAGGCCCACCACCTCGATATTCAGTTCCTCGCGCATGCGGCGGCGGGCGCAATGCTCGGCATCCTCGTTCCAGGCGGGGTGGGTGCAGCAGGCATTCGACCACAGCCCCCCAGAATGGTATTTCGACAGGGCCCGGCGCTGGAGCAACGTCTCGCCGCGATGCATGGCGAAGACGGAGACCGCCAGGTGCCGCAGCCCGCGCCGGTGCACGTCCAGCTTGGGCAGGGCGCGCAACTCCCCCTCCTCCCAGGCCGGGATAAGTATGTCGGTATCCTTCATCGTCGCGGTCCGTCCCCCAGTCGGACCCCGAGCCTAGCAAGCGCCGCCGGGGATGCCAGCCCGATCTGCCCGCGCGGGATCAAGGTTTCGTCAGGAGCGAGGGACCGGGACCGGCGGCCCGGTCCCGGCGATGGGCACTCAGAACGCGACGCTGGCCGTCAGCTTGACCGTGCGACCGGGCGCGGGGCGGCTGGGGGAGGCGAGATGGCCGACGTAGAATTCGTCGAACAGGTTCTCCACCCCCAACCGGAATTCGGTCCCCGCCAGGCGACCACCCTCTGGCCGCCAGGTGCCGCGCAGGTTGTGGATCGTCTCGTCCGGCAGTTCCGCCCCGTTGGAGTCGCGGCGGTCGGCGGTGTGCACCACTTCCCAGCCCAGATCGTACTGCTCCCCCTCGCCAAAGCGTCGGCCCAGCGTCACCTGCAGCCGGTCGGCGGGCAGGTTGCGCCATTCTCTGCTCGCCCCGCCCGGATCGGTCTCCCGCCCCGAGGCCATCGCGAAGGCGAGGTCGGTGTAGACGCCGTTGGCCAAACCGTAGGAGGCCTCCAGCTCCAGCCCGTTGATCTCGACCCGGTCGAGCGTCTGGGTGGTGCTGCCGGGCACGGTGTAGCTGGTGATGTCGCTGAGCTCGGTCGTGTAGAGGTTCCCGCGGATCGCCAGCCGGTCTCCGGTCAGGATCGCGCCATCCGCCGCGTATTCCGCGCCCAACTCGTAGGTGCGCCCCTGCTCGGCGGTGTTTATCCGCGTCGGGTCGCCCAGGTCGTCGATGATCGGCAGGCCCGCGGTCTGCGCGGCACTCGCGAAGACGGCGAACCCGTTGCCGAAATCATAGCCGAGCGCGAGGCCCCCCATCAGGGCCGCGTCGTCGAAGGTGCCGAGGCCGGTGGCCGAACGGATCGTGGAATTCTCGTAGCGCAGCGCGGGCGTGACGGAGAATCCGCCGAAACTCATTTCGTCCACCAGGAACAGCGCGTAGCGGTCGTCCCGCCCGCCGGGGGCCGAGGTCGCGTCCGCCCGCTCCTTGCGCAGCCGCTCCGCCCCGATCAGCAGGTCGTGCGCCAGCGGCCCGGTTGCGAGCGCGGCGCGGTTGGAGATGGTCAGCTTCGTCGTCTCGTAGCGCTGGTCGGCGTCGAGCAACGGATTGAACCCGGCTACGGGGGCTGAGGTGATCTCCTGATCGGCATAGGAAAGCGTGGCGCGCAGGTCCACGAGGTCGCTGACCGGATCGTAGCGGTAATCGAGCGCGACCTGCCGCGTCTCGGTCGTGCGGTCGACATTTCCGAAGGGCAGCCCGGCGAACTGGTCGTAGGGCACGTCGTTCTCGTCGGTCGTGGTCTGGGTGTAGGACAGCGCGACCTCATGCTCGAAATCGTCGCCGAGCACACCCGTCGCCTTCAAAAGCAGCGACGGCGCGTCGAAATCGGAATTGGGGATCGTGTCGCCATCGCCGTCCTCCAGCTCGTCCTGCGTACGGTGGGTGTAGTTGGCGAGCAGCCCGATGCGGTCGGTCGCCTGCCAGGCGAGCGTGGTGGAGGAGGTCAGCCCCTCGCCATTGTCCGACAGCTCCAGCACCTGCCGCCCGGCAACGCCCGGCTGGCCGTTCGTGAAATCCTCGGGATCCTTCGTCTCCAGCCGGATCACGCCGCCGACGATGCCCGCCCCGTAGGCGAAGCTGCCGATGGTGCCGCGCAGGACCTCGACCTCGCGGTAGAGCTGCGGGTCGGTGAAGAGCTGGGTTCCGACACGGTAGATCTCCTCCGACCCGACGGAGGCGCCGTCGATCTGGATGGCGATCTTCTGATCGCTGCCGAAGGTGGTGTTGGCGCCAAAGCCGCGGATCTGTACGCCCGATCCCTGCGGCGAGGTGCCGTTGATCAACTGTACGCTGGGCACGCTGTCGACCAGCTGGCCGACCGTCCCGGCCTGACGGTCGGCGATCTCCTCCTCGTCGATCACGGTGCGCGAGACGGGTGAACCGAAGGACAGGTCGCGCCGTCCCGGCGTCAGCACGATGGTGCCGAGGAAGGCCTCGTCGTCCAAGGTCAGGGTGGTGTCGTCCTGAGCGGCGAGCGGTGTCGCCAGCGACAGGCAGACGAGCGCGGTCGTCCCGCGCATCGAGCGGATGGTCATGGTAAGCCCCTTTGCAACGCTCTGCTGGCGAGGGGCTGGCAGCGTGGGTGGTGTCCTGTGAGACCGTCCCGATGCGGGACGGCTTGCGTGTCCTATTTAACCAGACTAAAAGCGTCAAGAATTGAATCGCAGCCAGCTTCACCCGGCCAGCCAGCGCACCCTCAAGCAAGCGGAGTGTGAACATGGCCGATGGCCCGATGGACGAGGTGGCGCGCCTGCGCGCCGTGATGGAAGAACACGAGGGCAAGAGGCCGCGCGACCTGGCCGACATGCTCGACGTACCCGAGGCCGCCCTGCTGGCGGCACGCGTGGGGCAGGACGCGACGCGGATCGCCGCGCATCCCGACATGCTGATCCCCCGGCTCGACGCGCTCGGCGAGGTGATGGCGCTGACCCGCGTGGATGCCTGCGTGCATGAGAAGGTCGGGACCTACAACAACTATCAGTCCGGCCCGCATGCCGCGATGGTGCTGAACGGGGCGATCGACCTGCGCATCTTCCCCCGGCACTGGGTCCACGCCTACGCGGTCGAGGCGGAGGGCGCGACGGGGCCGAAACGCTCGATCCAGATATTCGACGCTGCGGGCGACGCGGTGCACAAGGTGCATCTGCGGACCGGCTCCGATCACGCGGCGTGGGATGGGGTGATCGCTTCGCTGCGGTCGGACGACCAGGCACCGGGGCAGGAGTTCGCCCCGCGCGAGCCCGCCGAGCCTCCGAAATCGGTGCCGGAGAAGCTGGACATCCTGCGCATTGAATGGGCGAAGCTGACCGACACGCACCAGTTCCTGCGGCTTTGCGCCAAACTGAAGATGAACCGGCTGGGCGCCTATCGCATCGCGGGCGCACCCTTCGTCCGGCAGCTTGACCCGGCGGCGGTCGATACCGCGCTGGAGGCGGTGCGCGACGCGGGACTGGAGGTCATGATCTTCGTCGGCAATCGCGGCTGCATCCAGATCCATGGCGGGCCGATCGGGACGCTCAAGGCCACGGGGCCGTGGCAGAACGTGCTCGACCCCGGCTTTAACCTGCATCTGCGGCGCGACCGGGTGGCGGAACTGTGGTCGGTGGAGAAGCCGACGCAACGCGGCCCCGCCGTGTCGATCGAGGGCTTCGCCGCCGACGGCTCGATCATCTTCCAGATCTTCGGCCTCAATAAGGAAGGGCAGGACAGCCGCCCGGCCTGGAACGCGCTCGTGGCAAATCTGCCCGGTCTCGCGGGGGAGGTCTGAGATGCGGATGATGGCCAGCTTCGCGATGCTCTTTGCAACAGCCCTGCCCGTGCAGGCGCAGGTGCAGGACGGCAAGGTCCTGTCGCTGGGCGGCGCGGTGACCGAGATCGTGGTCGCCCTGGGGCAGGGGGACCGGCTCGTGGCCCGCGACTCCACCTCCACCTTCCCGCCGGAGGTGCTAGACCTTCCGGATGTGGGCTATGTCCGCGCGCTGTCGCCCGAAGGGGTGCTGTCGGTCGAGGCCGACTTGATCCTGGCCGAGGAAGGCGCGGGCCCGCCCGAGGTGATCGATGTGATCCAGTCGGCGGATGTCGTCTTCGTCGAGGTGCCCGACGGATTCGACGGGCCGGGGATCGCTCGCAAGATCGAGACGGTGGGCGCGGCGCTCGGCCTGTCCGAGCGGGCGCAGGTGCTGGCGGGCGAGGTCGCGGACGCGCTGGAGGCTGCGTCGGTGCCCCCCGGCGACGCGGCGCCGCGGGTGCTCTTCGTACTGTCGGCCAGTGGCGGGCGGATCATGGCGTCGGGACGCGGGACGGCGGCGGATGCCATGATCGCGCTGGCGGGTGGCGTGAACGCTATCGACGCGTTCGAGGGCTACCGGCAGCTCGGCGACGAGGCGGTGACGCGCGCCGCCCCCGACGTGATCCTGATGATGGACCGGGAGGGCGACCACGCGCCGGGCGACGACGCGCTGTTCGCGCTGCCCGCCATCGCGCCGACCCCGGCGGCTCAGGCGCGCGCGGTAATCCGCATGGACGGCCTGCGGCTGCTCGGCTTCGGCCCGCGCACGCCCGAGGCGGTGGCGGACCTGGCGCGCGCGCTGCATGGCGCGGGGGGCTGAGCGATGGTCGCAATCCCGATGGAGCATCCGCGCCCCGTGAGCGACCGACGTGCGGGCGCGCGACGGCTGACGGGCATGCTGGCGGCAACTCTCGTCACCGCCGCGGCATTGAGCCTGGAACTGGGGCCAACCGACGTGCGGTTGAGCGGCGTGCTCGACAGCCTCGCCTCGGGACAGGCGCTGTCGCGGCTGGAGCGGGTGGTGATGGTCGATATCCGCCTGCCCCGCACCGTGCTTGCGATGCTGGTCGGCGCGGCGCTGGCCGTGTCGGGCGCGGTGATGCAGGGGCTGTTCCGCAATCCGCTGGCCGATCCGGGCATCGTCGGCGTTGGCGCGGGCGCCGGGCTGGGCGCGGTCACGGCCATCGTGCTGGGCGGGCTGGCCCCCGCGGGGCTGGCCGCGCTCGCTGGGCCGTGGCTGGTGCCACTCGCCGCCTTCGTAGGGGCCTGGGGGGCGACGCTTCTGCTCTACCGCGTGGCGACGCGGGCCGGGCGCACCTCGGTCGCCACGATGCTGTTGGCGGGGATCGCGCTCGGCGCGCTGGCGGGCGCGGTCTCGGGCATCCTGATCTTCCGCGCGGACGACGCGCAGCTGCGTGACCTGACCTTCTGGTCGCTCGGCTCGTTGGCGGGCGCGACCTGGGGCAAGGTGCTGGTCGCCGGGCCGATGATTGCGCTGGCGGCACTGGCGGCCCCGCTCCTGTCACGCGGGCTGAACGCGCTGGCACTGGGGGAGGCCCCGGCCCATCACCTCGGCATCGACGTGCAGGCGCTCAAGAACCGCGCCGTGCTGCTCGTTGCCGTCGCCACCGGGGCGGCGGTGGCGGTGTCGGGGGGCATCGGTTTCGTCGGGATCGTGGTGCCGCATCTGCTCCGCATGTCCGGAGGGCCGGATCATGGGCGGCTGTTGCCGAACGCGGCGCTGGCAGGGGCGGCGCTGCTGCTGCTCGCCGATCTGGCGAGCCGCACGGTCGTCGCCCCGGCGGAACTGCCCATCGGAATCGTGACCGCGCTCTTGGGCACGCCGGTCTTCCTGTGGATCCTCCTGCGCAGCCGCGGCGTGGTGGACCTGTGAGCGTCCTGTGCGAGCGCATCGCCGTATCGCTGGGCCGCAACCCGGTGCTGCACGGCGTGGACATGGTCGCGCGACCGGGAGAGGTCACGGCCATCGTGGGGCCGAATGGCTCGGGCAAGACCACGCTGTTGCGCGCGATCACGGGCGAGGTCGCGTTCTCGGGATCGGTGCGCATCGGCGGACTCGACCCCGCCCGCGCCAAACCGTGGGAGCTGTCGGCCCGCCGCGCGGTGCTGCCACAGGCGGCGGCGCTCGCCTTTCCGTTCACGGTGATCGAGGTGGTGCGGCTGGGCCTCGCTCAGGCGGCGGAGCGGCACGGCCCCGACCTCGCCGAACGCGCGCTCGCCCGCGTCGGGCTGGGCGGGCAAGGCGACCGGCTGTTTCAGGAGCTGTCGGGCGGTCAGCAGCAGCGGGCGCAACTGGCCCGCGTGCTGGTGCAGGTTTGGCAACCGGTCGGGGAGGACGGCGCGCGGTGGCTGCTGCTGGACGAGCCGGTGGCGGCCCTCGACATCGCGCACCAGCTGGAGGTGATGCAGGTCATCCGCGACTATGCCGACCGGGGCGGCGGCGTGATCGCGGTGATGCACGACCTGAACCTGACGTCGTTGACTGCCGACCGCGTGGTGCTGATGGCGGGCGGTCGCGTGCGCGCGGCGGGCGCGCCGGGCGAGGTGATGACCGATGCGACCCTGTCCGAGGTCTATGGCTGCCGCCTGCGGGTCGGGGTGGCCCCGGCGGACGGGTCACCCTTCGTCCTGCCCCATAGCGCGGCGTGATGATGGGCGCGGCACACATGTATGCCGATGCTGGAAAGGTATCGCTGCGGCTAGAACGCGGCTACTGCGCCCGCCAGCTGGTCGCGCGGCGTTCGAGCGTTGCGATCAGCAGGTATTCGACCGCCAGCATCACCGCGATGAAGCTGACCGCGTAGGCGAGAACCGTCGCGATGTCGAAAAGCTGGAAATGCAGGTGAATCTTGAAACCGACGCCCGAGCCGCGGCCCAGGAACTCCACCACCAGGACGATCTTCCAGATGATGGCGAGCCCGTTGCGCATGGATGCGGCGAGATAGGGCCAGAGCTGGGGCAGCGTGATGTGCCGCGTGCGCGCGAGCCAGCCCATGCCGAAGACCTGCGCCATGTCGGCCAGCGCGGGATCGCGGGCGCGGATCCCCTCGCGAAGCGTGACGGCGACCATCGCCGTCTTGTTGAGCGCGACCGCCGTGATCGCCGCCGTCTCGTTCAGGCCGATCCACAGATAGCACAGCACGATGACCACCAGCGCGGGGATGTTGAGGAAGATCACCAGCCACGGCCCCAGCCAGCGATCCGCCCTTCCGAAAGTGCCGAGCGTCGCGCCGATGATGAGCCCTAGCGACATCGCCAGGGCGAAGGCCGCAGCGACGCGGGCGAGGGTCGCGCCCATGTGCAACGCCAGCGCGCCCGATTGCCATTCCGCATGTGCGATCCTTGCAACGACAAGTGGGCCGGGCAGAACGTCCGCGTCGGCCTTGGCCCAGGACAGGGCCTGCCAGAACAGCACGAAGCCCGCGAGGGAGAGGATCGTCACCAGGATGGATCGGGCGGCCATGCCGTCAGCCTGTCATGGCGCGGGGCGTATCGGTAGCCGAAACCGGCGGGCTGCGACCTTGGTCGGATAGGGCAGGGCGCGGGGCGGTCCTAGGCTGCCCGCATGTGGCGGCTGGCGATCATCCTCGGCGCGGTGTTCTGGGCGACGGTCTGCGGCGCGCAGACCCTGCCGCGCGACGAGATCGCCCCCCGCATCGCCCCGCCGATGGAACTGGGCGCGGCGCTGAACGACGAGGGCGTGTGGGAGCTGCTCAATTCCGGCGATGCCCATGCGGGCTATGTCTTCGAAACGCTGCCGATGGCGCCGCTGCCGGGATTTTCCGGCGCGCCGGTGAATGTGCTGGTGGTGCTCGACCTCGACGGGCGATTCATCGACGTGCAACTGATCTCGCATAACGAGCCGATCTTCGTGTCGGGACTGGGCCCGGCGCCGTTCCATGCGTTCTTCGAGCAGTATCGGGGGCACTCGATTTCGGACACGCTGGTCGTGGGCACGCCCTATGGCGCGGGTGCCGATGGGTCGGCGCTGGTCTATCTCGACGGCGTGACCAAGGCCACCGCGTCGATCCGCATCGCGCATGAAAGCGTGATGGCAGCCGCCCTCAAGGTCGCGCGGGAGCGGATGGAGGGCCTGGCGAGCGGACCGCCCGCGCATCCGATCCCCGATCACGACGAGTCGCTGGACTGGCAGGCGCTGCTCGATCAGGGCATCGCGCGGCGGCTGGTGGTCACGAATGGCGAGGTCGATGCGGCCTTCGCAGGCACCCGCTGGTCGCGCGCGGACCCGGAAGCGACGGCGCGGCCCGACGCGCCGTTCCTCGACCTGTGGGCCCTCGATATCGGCCCGCCCGCCATCGCCCGCGCGGTCCTGGCGGAGCAGACCCTGGCGGAGCTGGAGATCTTGTCGCGGCTGTCCCCGCACGACGAGCCGGTGCTGCTGATCGAGACGGGGCGGCATGGCCTCGTGACCGAGGATTTCGTGCGCAACACGTCGCCCGACCTTATCAGTGCCGAGCAGGCGGGGTTCCCGATCGCGCTGCGCGATGCGGACCTGACGGTGCGACTGGCGGACGGGGTGCCCGATGCGCTGCGGGACGGAACCGCGATGATCCTGCGCACCGATCGGCGGCTCGGCTTCGATCCGGGCGCGGATTGGCTGCTGCGCATCAAGGCGCTGCGCGAGCGGGGCATGTTCCAGCCAGAGATCGGGTCGGTCGAGCTGGAGCTGGCGATGGCGACCCCCGACCGGTTCTTCGCCCGGCCCGTCGTGCCGCGCCCGGTGCCGCCCTGGCTGGGCGCGCTGCGCGAGCGGGCAGGTGACATGGTCGTGCTGGCCGTGGGCTTGGCGACTTTGCTATGGGCGCTGGGGCCGCGTCTGAACCGGCTGGCCGATCACCGCCACTATACCCCGATCCGGCTCGGCATCCTCGCCGCGATAATCGGTTTCGTGGGCTGGTGGGGACAGGGGCAGCTGTCCATCGCGACGCCGCTCGCCGTACTGCGGACGGCGCTGGAGGGGGGCAGCTTCGCCTTCCTGCTCTACGATCCCTTCTCGCTGCTGCTTTGGGTGGCGACGATCGCGGGGTTCGTCCTGTGGGGCCGGGGCCTCTTCTGCGGCTGGCTGTGCCCGTTCGGGGCGATACAGGAATTCGCACATCATCTGGGCCGCGCACTGCGCCTGCCGGTGTGGGAGCCGTCGCCCGCCTGGGACCGGCGGCTGAAATGGTTGAAATACGGCGTGCTCGCCTCGTTGGTGGGTATCCTCGTCACAGTGCCCGCGCAGCTCGATGCCGCGATCGAGGTGGAGCCGTTCAAGACCGCGATCACCACCTTCTTCGTGCGCGAATGGTACTACGTGGCCTATGCGGTCGGGCTGCTCATCCTGTCGATGGTGCTTTTTAAGGGATTCTGCCGCTATCTGTGCCCGCTGGGCGCGGTCATGGCGCTCGGCGGGCTGATCCGGGGGCGTGACTGGATCGAAAGGCGGGCCGAATGCGGCAGCCCGTGTCAGCTGTGCCGTGTGAAATGCAATTATGGCGCGATCCGCCGCGACGGCAGCATCCATTACGACGAGTGCTTCGCCTGCCTCGACTGCGTGTCGATCCATGACGATCCCGACAGGTGCGTGCCGCTGGTGCTGGCCAGGAAGGGCAGGAGGTTGGCGGCATGACGCACTTTGGCAGACGCCGGTTCATCGCGATCTGCGCGGCGGCGGCCTGCCTGCCGCGCGGTTCAGTCGCCGCGACCTGGCGCGGGCAGGCCTTGGGGGCGGAGGTGTCGCTGACCCTTCACGGCGCGCCCGAGGGCACGATCGAGGCGGCGCGCGATCTGCTGGGGCAGGTGGAACGGCGGTTCAGTCTTTACGATCCGGGGTCGGAGCTGTCGCGGCTGAACCGGGCCGGGGTGCTGCACAGGCCCTCGACGATGTTCCGGGAGCTTTTGTATTTCGTGGACGAGGCCTACCGGCTGACCGAGGGGCGATTCGACCCCACGGTCGGCGGGCTGTGGACGGCGCTTGCGCAAGGCGGCGATATCGCGGCGGCAGCGCGGGCGGTCGGCTGGGCGCGCGTGGAGCGGGCGGCGGATGGCGCGATCCGCCTCGCCCCCGGTCAGGCCTTGAGCTTCAACGGGATCGCCCAGGGCTTCGCCACCGATCTGGTGGCGGACGCGCTGCGACGACGTGGGCTGACCCGCGCGCTGGTCGATATCGGCGAGTTCGCGGCCATCGGCGGGCCGTTCCGTCTGGGCCTCGCCGACCCGGTGCACGGAATGCTGGGCCGCGCGACGCTGCACGATGGCGCAATCGCCACATCGAGCCCGCAGGCACTGCGCCTCGGTCGTGATGACTCGCGCGGGCATATCCTGCACCCGCGCTTCGCGGCGGAGTGGTCAACCGTCTCGGTCGAGGCGGATCGGGCGGTGATGGCCGATGCGCTGTCGACCGGGCTGTGCCTGGGCGATGCGGATCTGGCGCGGCGGACGCGCGCGGCGGCAGGCATCGGCCGGGTCCGGCTGGTGGACACGGCCGGCGACCTCGTCACCATTTGAAACGTGAAGCCCCCGGTGCCGAGAGGCGCCGGGGGCTTCGTCCTGCGCGGGGGGCGGGGCAGGATCAGTTCGCGGCAGCGACCGCGCGCTGGGTCAGCACCTTCACCAGATGGGCGCGGTAGTCCGGGCTGCCATGCAGGTCCGAGATCAGGTCGCTCGCATCGACGCGCAGCCCCTCGACCGCGTCGGCGGAGAAGGTCGAGCCAAGCGCCGACTCCGCCTCAACCCAGCGGAACACGCCGCCATTGGAGGCACCCGTCACGCCCACGCCCACGCGGTCCGCATAGCGCGCGACGAACACGCCGACGAGCGGGAAGCGGGAGGCGGGCTGCTCGAACTTCTGGTAGTTCGACGCCTGCGGGATGGGGACGCGCACGCCAGTCACGATCTCCCCTTCCTCCAGCGCGGTTGTGAACATGCCCTGGAAGAAGTCGTTTGCCGCGATTTCACGGCGATCTGTAAGGACGGTGCCCTGTGTGGCCATCAGCATGGACGGATAGCAGGCGGCCGGGTCGTTATTGGCGACCGAGCCGCCGATGGTGCCGCGATTGCGCACGGCCGGATCGCCGATCTTGGACGCCTGCCCGGACAGACCGGGGAAGGACGACGCCGTACCCTCGGCAATCTCGCCATGCGTGGTGCCGCCGCCGATGCGCAGGTAATCGCCCTCTTGCGCAATGCCCTTCAACTCCTCGATGCCGGTCAGGCTGACGAGGGTGGACGGCATGGCGAGCCGCGCCTTGAGCGAGGGGATCAGCGTCTGCCCACCCGAGAGGGGTTGCGCGTCCTCCCGCCCGAGGGCCGACTGCGCGTCGGCCAGGGTGCGGGGGCGTTCGATGTCGAATGCGTACATGGTATCGCTCCTTCGCTCAGGCGGTGTGGATCGCCGACCAGACCCTGTAGGGACTGACAGGCATGTCGATATGCGTGACATCGTGGCCGCCAGATTGCAGCGCGTCGATGACCGCGTTGACCACAGTGGGAGGGGAGCCGATGGCCCCCGCCTCGCCGCAGCCCTTCACCCCCAAGGGGTTGTGGGTACACGGCGTGCCCTGCGAGTGATCCACGCCGAACATCGGCATGTCGTCGGCGCGCGGCATGGCGTAGTCCATGTAGGTGGCCGACAGCAGCTGGCCGTCCTCGTCATAGGCGGTGTTTTCCATCAGCGCCTGACCGATGCCCTGCGCGAGACCACCGTGGACCTGACCCTCGACGATCATCGGGTTCACCACGTTGCCGAAATCGTCCACCGCCGTGACGCGGTCGATGCGGACCTTTCCGGTCTTCGGATCCACCTCGACCTCGCAGGCATAGGCGCCGGAGGGGTAGGTGAAGTTGGCCGGGTCGTAGAAGGCGGTTTCCTCCAGCCCCGGCTCGATCTCCTCCAGCGGGAACTCGTGGGGAATGTAGGCCTTGAGCGCGACCTCGCCGAAACTGACGGACTTGTCCGTCCCCGCGACCGAGAAATTGCCGTCGGCGAACTCTATGTCGGTTTCGGAGGTCTCCATCATGTGCGCGGCGATCTTCTTGGCCTTGGCAATGACCTTTTCGGTCGCGCGCACGACCGCCGAGCCGCAAACGGCCAACGAGCGGGAGCCGTAGGTGCCCATGCCGAAGGGGATCTTGGACGTGTCGCCGTGCACGATCTCGATCGAGGCGGGGTCGATGCCCAGCATCTCCCCTACCACCTGCGGGAACACCGTCTCATGCCCCTGGCCGTGGCTATGTGCGCCGACCATGACGGCGAGGTTGCCGGTGGCGTTCACGCGCACCGTCGCCGCATCGTAGAGGCCCACGCGGCTGCCAAGCTGACCCACGAGATTCGAGGGTGCAATACCGCACGCCTCGATATAGGCGTTGACGCCGAAGCCGCGCAGCAGACCCTTGGCCTCGCTCTCGGTCCGGCGGGCGGCGAAGCCCGCCATGTCGGCGACCTCCTGCATCCGGTCCATCAGCGCGTCGTAATTGCCGCTGTCATATTCGAGACCGGCGGCGGAGGCGAACGGGTACTGGTCGGGCTTGACGAAATTCTGGCGGCGCAGCGCGATCGGATCTACGCCCAGTTCGCGCGCGGCCTTGTCGATGACACGCTCCAGCGAGTAGGTCGCCTCGGGCCGGCCGGCGCCACGATAGGCGTCCACCGGTGCCGTGTTGGTAAAGACCGCCTTCACGTTCACGTAGACATTGGGCACCGTGTAGTTGCCCGCCATCAGCGTGCCGTGCAGGAAGGTCGGCGTCGCGGTCGAGAAGTTCGACAGATACGCGCCGACATTGGCATAGGTCTCGGTGCGGAAGGCGAGGAAGTTGTTGTCCGCGTCGAGCGCCAGTTCGATCTTCGTCACGTGGTCGCGACCATGCGCATCGGTCAGGAACGCCTCAGTCCGGTCCGAGGTCCACTTGACCGGGCGGCCCAGACGCTTCGTTGCGGCGAGGACCAGCGCCTCCTCCCCGTAATGATAGATCTTGGAGCCGAAGCCGCCGCCCACGTCGGGCGCGATAACGGTCAGCTTGTTTTCCCGGATGCCCATGACGAAGGCGGAGATCAGCAGCCGCGTCAGATGCGGGTTCTGGCTGGTGGTATGCAGCGTGTAGTCGCCGGTCGCCGGATTGTAGTCGCCGATCGAACAGCGCGGCTCCATCGGATTGGGGACCAGCCGGTTGTTGACCAGCTCCAGCGTGGTGACATGGGCTGCGCCGCGGATCGCCTCGTCCGTGGCCTGGCGGTTGTCCTCGATCCAACCCCAGTCGAAGCACTGGTTGGTGCCGATCTCGTCATGAACGAAATTGTCGCCCTGAAGCGCAGCCTTCATGTCCATGACGGCGGGCAGTTCCTCGATATCGGCCTCGATCGCCTCGACCGCGTCGCGGGCCTGATCGGGCGTTTCCGCGATGACGGCGGCATAGGCGTCGCCGACATGACGGACCTTGCCGTGGGCCAGCACCGGGCGCTTGGGCTCCTTCATCGGCTCGCCGTCGCGGCTGTTGATGAGCCATCCGGCCGGGTTGCCGCCGACCTCGGCGAAGTCCTCGCCGGTGAAGATGGCGAGCACGCCGGGCATGTCCCTTGCCGCGCTCACGTCGATCGAATTGATGCGGCCGTTGGCCACGGTCGACCGGGCGAAGACCGCGACCGCCTGGTTCTGTAGCTGGATGTCGTCGCTGTACCGGCCCCTGCCGGTAAGAAAGCGGACGTCCTCGCGGCGCCGTGTGGCCGCGCCGATGCCGGTATCCTTGGGCATGATGTCCTCCCTGATTGTCTGTTCTTATTCGGCCGCGATGGCGTCGGTGTTCTGACCCGAGGCCGCCATGATCGCGCGCACGATGTTGTGGTAGCCGGTGCAGCGGCAGAGGTTGCCCTGCAGGTGATTGCGGATCTCCGCCTCGGTGGGCTGGGGATTGTCCTTCAGGAGCGCCGCCGCCGACATCACCATGCCCGGCGTGCAGAAGCCGCATTGCAGCCCGTGATAGTCCTGGAACGCCTGCTGGATCGTATTGAGCGAGCCGTCGGGGTTGGCCTGACCCTCGATGGTGGCGACCTCGGCCCCGTCGGCCTCGACCGCGAACATGGTGCAGGCCTTCACGGCCTTGCCGTTCACGTGGACCTGGCAGGCGCCGCATTGCGAGGTGTCGCAGCCAACATGGGTGCCGGTCAGGCGCAGATCCTCGCGCAGGAACTGGACGAGAAGCGTGCGGTCCTCGCAGCTGCGGGTGACGGTCTTGCCGTTCACGGTGACGGTGATTTCTGTCATCTTCGGTAGTCTCCCTTTCTCTGGTGCCGGTTCAGCCGCGAAGGCGTGCGAACCACCCTTTCTTCTGTTCGGTATCCGTTGCGACAGCGGCATCGAGCGCCGGGCTCGGCGCTTCCGAGTCCGTGGGCTCCGGCGTCGTGGGGGCGACAGTGTCCTGGAAGTTCTGGAAGAACTGGTCGGCCATCTTCTTGGCGAAGCCGTCGATGATGCGGCTGCCGAGCTGGGCGAGCTTGCCCCCGACCTTCGCCTCGACATCGTAGTGCAGCACGGTGGTCGCGGGCCCCTGTTCCTCCAGCCGGACCTTGGCGCCGCCGCGGGCGAAGCCGGCCGGGCCGCCCTTGCCCTCGCCGGCGATCGTCAGGCTCTCGGGAGGGTTCATGTCCTCCAGCGTGACATGACCCTTGAAGGTCGCCTTTACCGGGCCGACCTTCTGGACCACCGTGGCCTCGAACCCCTCCTCGGGAGATCCGGTCATCTCCTGACATCCGGGTACGCAGGCGCGCAGCACATCGGGGTCCAGCAGGGCGCGCCAGACGGTCTGGATGTCGGCGTCGATGGTGCGGCTGTCGGTCAGGTTCATCGGGGTGTCCTCGTGTGGTTCGGAAAAGCTATCGGGCAGGGCCGACAGCGGATATGCAACCAAGGTCGTCTCATCGCTCTGGCGGCTGGAAGCTGATCCCGTATTCGGCATGGATTGCCGCGATCCGGCCATCGGCGAGGGCCGCCGCGATCGCGTCGTCGACCGAATAGGCCAGCGGGCGGTAGGCGAAGTGGATGGCGACCCCCAGCGTCCATTTGCTGACGGCAAACCCGGCCAGTGGCGGCTGATGCACCGCGATCCCGTCGCCCGCGCCCCATTCGAGCTGTCCCAGCGGACCCATGGCGGCGGGCACCTCGCCCGCGTTCAAGGCTGCCATCGCGCCGGTCATGCGCGGAAAGCGGCGGATATGGGCGGAGAGCTGCCCGCCCGCGAAGGAGGACAGATAGAAATCGGTGATCGAGTCGTTCTGCACCGCCACCGGCTCGAAGCGGAAATAGGCGGGCACCGGCCCGCCGTCGGGATAGCTTTCCGCATCATAGGCGATGGCGATGGATTCGCCCGTATACTGGCCGGTGAAGCCTACCTGCTCCACCCGGCAGGCGAAGCGGGCGTCGTAGGGCACGCGCATCATCACGTTGACCACCGCGCCGCCCACGACCGGCCCGCGCCAGATCCAGTTGCGCAGGTCGTCCTCCAACCGGTCGCCGGGCGTAACGAAGGTAAAGCGCGGCTCCACGCCTAGATCGTCGGCGACGATCCGGGCGATCTCCACATCGACACCGCGCGGGGTCGCGCCGTCCTCCCAGCTATAGGGCGGAAAGTTCTCGTAGAGCGCGAAGGTGATGAAGCCGCGCTCCCGGATCGTGTCGATGTCCTGACCGACGATGTCGCGGTCGGTGTTCTGCGGTTTGGGCTGAGGCGGCCAGTAGGCGCAGGGGTCCTGCGCCCATGCTGCGTCGCCCGTCGCGAGACCGGCGAGCAGGCAGCAGATGGCGAGGCCCCGGCGGATCATTGCGCGGCGCTCAGCCCGATGGTCAGCGTCTCGGCCGCGGTCTCGTAGCCTTCGGCGGTGCCGTCGATCTGCACCGCGGCGCGGCTGGCGATGGAATCGGCGACCGGCGCGCCGGACATGGTCGGGATCGCGGCGCCGATCTCGGTCAGACGCGCGGTGATCGCGTCGGCGTCGAGCGCATCGGGCGTGGTGCCGTTGGCGGCCAGATCGTCGCGGATCGCGGCCAGCTCATCGGTATATTCTGCCATCGCGTCGGGGTCGGGGCGCGTCTCGACATAGGTGCGGATCGCCCAGCCGGCCTCCTGACCCAGCAGTTCCCCGAAGGCGGGCATCTTGGTGGTGCCGTTCTGGGTGTAGCCGTGGCGATAGCGTTCCATGTACCATTCGTCGCCGAATTCCTCGGCTTCCAGGAACCTCAGGTCGGGGGCGAGCCCTCCCGACACGCCTTCGAGCCCGTGGCAGCGCGCGCAGTTCTGGTTGTAGCCGGACGCGCCGATGCGGATCGCCTCGTGCCAGACTTCCTCTCCGGCCGTCTCGGCCCGGTAGGGGTTCTCGAACAGCCAGTCCTCGCCCACCTCGGGCAGGCTGTCGGTGTTCACGGCCTGCGGGGCCACGTCCCCATGAGCGAAGGCAAGCGACGCGACGGACAGGGCCCCTGCCGTCAGGGTGATGTAGAGACGCATGGTCATTCCTTCCCGTTGGGATTCATTCGGTTCGGGTCCGTTTTAGGATGCGAGGCCGGGCGGCGTGTATTCGACCTTGGTTGCAACCGTGCGCCCATCGCGACCAAAGTCTGATCGCAGCCGGTTTCGAGGGTCGGTAGCGTGTCGGCATGAACCTGAAAGGCCTCGCCCTCTGCCTGACCCTTTGCGCCACGAACGCCGTGGCGGAGGTCACGATCGATGTCGGCTATCTGCATGTCATCGTGCCGCCGCCACCGACGCTCAGCAATCTCGACCCCGTGCCCGACGATATCGGGCTGGCGGGCGCGCGCACCGGCTTGTCGGACAACGCGACGACGGGGACGTTCCTGGGCCATTCCTACGCGCTGATCGACCGCAGCGTGGAGGCCGAGGGCGATCCGCGCGCCGCCGCGCGGGACTTGCTGGCGCAGACGCCCTTCCTGATCCTCGACGCCCCGGCGGACGTGCTGACGGCGATCGCCGACATGCCCGAAGCGGCGGAGGCGCTGATCTTCAACACCGGAGCCTCGGACATGGCGCTGCGGGCGGCGGAGTGTCGGGGCAACGTCCTGCATACCGGTCTGTCGGACGCGATGCGCACCGATGCGCTGGCGCAGTTCCTGGTCTGGCGGCGCTGGCAGGATTTGGCGATGATCGTCGGTCCGCGAGAGGAGGACCGCGCCTTTGCCGAGGTGATGCGCGCTTCGCTGACCAAGTTCGGGTTGCGGCTGGAGGCGGAGAAGGAGTGGCGCAACGACAGCGACATCCGACGCGCCGCGGCGCAGGAGGTGCCGCTGTTCACGCAGGATCTGGGCGATTACGACGCGCTGATCGTCGCCGACATGGCCGAGGATTTCGGCCGCTATCTGGAATACAACACCTGGCGTCCCCGCCCCGTGACCGGCACCGACGGGCTGGTCCCACTGGGCTGGGCGCCGGTGGTCGAGCAATGGGGCGCGGCCCAGCTTCAGTCCCGCTTCGAGGAAGCGCATGGCCGCGACATGCTGGCGCGCGACTATGCCGCCTGGGCCGCGATGCGCACGCTGGGCGAGGCGGTCACGCGCACCGACAGCGGCGATCTGGCCACGTTGCGCGGCTATATCCTGTCCGATGCGTTCGAACTGGCCGGCTTCAAGGGCCGTCCGCTGACCTATCGCGACTGGAACGGCCAGCTGCGTCAGCCCGTGGCGCTTGCCCATGCGCGCGCGCTGGTCGCGACCGCGCCGTTGGAGGGGTTCCTCCACCAGACCAACGAACTCGACACCCTCGGCCTCGACCGGCCGGAGAGTACCTGCGAGGCATTCGAATGATCCGGTTCCTGACCTGTCTCGCGCTCGCCGCCACCCCTGCCGCCGCCGACGAGATCTGGGTGACGAACGAGAAGGACGACACCGTTTCGGTCATCGACATCGACACGCTGGAGGTCGTGCGCACCTACGAGACGGGGGAGCGGCCGCGGGGGATCACCTTCTCCCACGACTATACGCGGCTCTATATCTGCGCGTCCGATTCCGATGCGGTGCAGGTGATGGACCCCGAAACGGGGGAGATTCTGCACGATTTGCCGTCGGGAGAGGATCCCGAGCAATTCGCGCTGCACCCTGACAACCGGCACCTCTACATCGCCAACGAGGATGACGCGATCACCACCGTCGTCGATGTCGAGAGCCGCAGCGTGGTCGCGCAGATCAACGTGGGCGTGGAGCCGGAGGGCATGGCCGTCTCCCCCGACGGGCGGGTGGCCATCACCACCTCCGAGACCACCAACATGGCGCACTGGATCGACACGGAAACGCACGAGCTGCTCGCCAATTCGCTGGTCGACAGCCGCCCGCGCCACGCGGAATTCACCGCCGACGGCACGCAGATGTGGGTCAGTTCCGAGATCGGCGGCACCGTGACCGTCTTCGACACCTCCGACTTCGGCGAGATCGCGAAGATCGAGTTCGAGGTGCAGGGCGTCCATCCCGACCGGGTGCAGCCCGTGGGGTTCGAGTTCGCGGGCGGCGACGAGGTCGTGTTCGTGGCGCTTGGCCCGTCCAACCATGTCGCCGTCGTCAACGCGCAGACCTTCGAGGTTGAGGAATACATCCTCGTCGGGCGGCGGGTCTGGCACATGGCCTTCAACGCCGATCGCAGCCTGTTGTTCACCACCAACGGCGTCTCGGGCGACGTGACCGTCATCGACGTGGCCGCGCGCGAGGCGATCAAGACCATCGCGGTCGGTCGCTTCCCCTGGGGCGCCGCCTTCCGCCCGACCGGAGAGAACTGATGAAAAAGATCATCCTGGCATTCGCGCTGATGACCGGCTTCACCGCGCATGCCCATGAATACGGCGCAGCCGGGCTGCTGGGCGGCAACAACAAGGAAGACCTGCCGCCCCTGACGCTGAGTGCCGGCATGCCGTTGGCCGACGAAGGCTGGACGCTGAAATCGGGCACCTATTACGAGTTCGAGATCGAGGCGGATGGCAGCCAGGAGCTGGCACTCGAAGGGGCCGCCTTCTTCCGCGCGATCTGGATCGACGAGATCGTCATAGAAGGGCTGGAGATCCGCCCGCTGGGTCTCGACAGCGTCGAGTTCGACGAGGCCGGTACGATGGAGATCGGCTTCGTCGCCATCAAGCCGGGCCGCTACACCCTGTCCGTGCCGGGCAGCACCGGGGACATGCAGCGTCTCGACATCACGATCGAATGACGGGGCTGGCGGTTTCGGGAGTAAGTCACGCCTACGGTCCGAAACCGGCGCTGACCGACGTGTCCTTCGATCTGGCGCGCGGCGGGTTCTGCGCGCTCTTGGGGCCGAACGGCGCGGGCAAGTCAACGCTGTTCGCGCTGCTGACCCGGCTGATCGTCGCGGATGCGGGCCACATCGCGGTGGCCGGGCACGACATGGCGCGCGCCCCTCTTGCGGCGCTGGCGCGTCTGGGCGTGGTGTTCCAGCAACCGACGCTCGACCTCGACCTTACGGTCCGGCAGAACCTGCGCTATTTCGCGGCGCTGCACGGCCTGTCGGGCACGGAGCGGGAGCAGCGGATCGACGCCGCGCTCGACCGGCTCGCCATGCGCGAGAGGGCAGGGGAGAAGGCGCGCGCGCTCAATGGCGGGCACCGGCGCCGGACCGAGATCGCCCGCGCGCTGCTGCACCAACCGGACGTCATGCTGCTCGACGAGCCGACGGTCGGCCTGGATGCGGAGAGCCGCGCGGCCATCGCCGGGCATTTGCACGACCTGGCCGACGAAGGCGAGACCGTGCTGTGGGCCACCCATCTGGCCGACGAGGTGCGCGATTCCGACCGGCTGGTGATCCTGCATCACGGTCGGGTGCTGGTCGACGGGATCGCGGGCGAGGTCCGGGGCGACCAGCCGCTGACCCGCGCCTTTCTGCAGATGGTCGCGTCGTGAACCGCTGGCTGACGGCGCTGACGGCCATCGTGGCGCGCGAGGGGCTGCGGTTCCTGCATCAGCGCGAGCGGTTCGTCGCCGCCCTGGTGCGCCCGCTGGTCTGGCTGCTGGTCTTCGCCGCCGGGTTCCGCGCGGCGCTTGGGCTCAGCATCATTCCGCCCTATCAGACCTACATCACCTACGAGACCTACATCGTCCCGGGTCTGTGCGGGATGATCCTGCTGTTCAACGGGATGCAGTCGTCGCTGAGCCTGGTCATCGACCGGGAGCTGGGCTCGATGAAACTGCTGCTGATCGCGCCATTGCCGCGCTGGTGGCTGCTGTTCGCCAAGCTGGTGGGCGCGACCGCGATCTCGATCGTTCAGGTCTATGTCTTCCTCGCCATCGCCGCCGCATTCGGCATCGCGATGCCGTGGTACGGCTATCTCGCCGTGCTGCCCGCGCTGGTGGTGGCGGGGCTGATGCTGGGCGCGCTGGGGCTGCTGCTGTCGAGCTTCGTTCGGCAGTTGGAGAATTTCGCCGGCGTGATGAACTTCGTGATCTTCCCGATGTTCTTCCTGTCCTCGGCGCTCTATCCGCTGTGGAAGATGGCCGAAAGCTCGGAATGGCTCTACGGAATATGTCGCCTGAACCCCTTTACCTATGTGGTGGAGCTGATCCGCTTCGCGCTTTACGGCGAGGTGAACCTGCCCGCGCTCGGCTGGGTCGTGCTGGCTGCGGTGGTCTTCGGGACGGCGGCGTTGTGGGGATACGATCCGGGCCGCCGGCTGATGCGGCGTAAGACCAAGGGATAGTTGCGCCGATCGCGCAGCGGTCTACCCTGAACGATCAATCGCAACCCCGGACGAAAGGATACCCCATGCGATCCACTCTCATAGTTGCGACGATGCTGGCAACCGTGTCGCCGGTGCTGGCAGATGACGATCCCTACGGGCAGCTCAACCCCGACGAGATGACGTGGCAGTCCTTTCGCGACCGCGCCGAACGGGGCGAGACGGGCATGGTGCTGTGCTCGATGGGCTATGCGATGACGAAGTCGGGCGATCACGATACGGCGCGGCTGCTGTTTCGCAACTGCGCGGATGCTGGATATACCGGCGCCATGAACTGGATGGGCCAGCTCGACAATAACGGGCTGGGCGGACCCTACGATCCCGACGCGGCCGCCGAATGGGACCGTCGCGCGGCGGAGGCGGGCGATCCGGTCGGGCAGTTCAATTATGGCATCGCGCTGATGCGTGGGCATGGCGTGGCGCGCGACGAGGCGGCGGGACGCGCGCTGGTCGATCGGGCCGCCGGCAACGGGCTCGACATCGCCGAACGACTGCGCGGCGCGGATTACGACCTCGACGCCGTGACCCCCGATGCGGATGACTGGCGCTACGCCCCGCTGTTCTGAGGCGGCCGCGCATTCGGCCTGTCCTCGACGATGCCGGCGGGGCTGCCGCCAAGGGTGACGATCCGGTCGGCCAGTGCCTCCGCCTCCTCGCGCGCATGTGTGACCAGAAGGGTCGCAACGCCGTGCGCGTCCCGCAGCCGCGCGAAGAGGTCCATCATCTCCGCCGCCAGCGTCTCGTCCAGCGAGACGAAGGGTTCGTCCATCAGCAGCAGTTTGGGCCGCACGGCGAAGGCGCGGGCCAGCGCCAGCCGCCGTCTTTGACCCAGGGAGAGGCGGCCGGGAAACTCCCCCTCGCGCCCCGCGAGGCCCACCTGCGTCAAAAGGTCTGCCGCCATGCGCGCATCGACACCGGTGGGGATGGTGATATTGGCGGCGACGTCGCGCCAGGACATCAGTGCCGGTTCCTGAAAGACCATCGCGACCGGACCGGCAACACGAAGGCGCCCGCGATGGCGCGTCTCCAACCCCGCGACGATCCGCAGAAGCGTGGACTTGCCGATCCCGGAGGGGCCGGTCAGCGCCACGGTCTCGCCCGGCGCGAGGTGGAGGCGGACGGGTCCGAGGATCTCCGCCTCCCCCAGACGCAGGGCGTCGAGGTCTAGATCGAGGACCGTGTCCGGCACTCAGCTTCCGGTCGGGGCGAACACGCCGTCAGGCAGGCTCGATGCCTCGCCCAGCAGTTCCGCACCGCCCAGTTCGTACATCAGATCGAGCATCCGGGCCGCGGCCGCCTCGTCCACCGGGCCGGGGGCGGGGATGCCCGCGCGAAAGCCCGCCACCAGCGCGTCGTATTCCGCATCGTCCGCCGCGTTCATGCGCGGGCGCAGCCGCTGCCATGCCGCATCGTCCGTGGCGAGCAGATCCTTTGCCGCGCGCGAGGCGGCCGCAAGGCCATTCACCAGATCGGGATCGTCGCGCAGCATGTCGCCCTCGACGACATAGCCCAGGAGTGGTGTATCGGGATCGAGGCCGAGATCGGTCGCCGCCTCCTCGACGGATAGCAGCGTGCGCATTCCCGCCGCCTCCATCTTCGCGCCGAAATGCCAGAAATTGATCGCGGCGGCGACCTCGCCCCCGCGCGCGGCACCGAAGATCAGCGGCGGCGCGCCGAAGACCTGCTCGGTCTCGGCCAACAAATCCATGTCGTGATTTCGGGCGGCATAGGCGCGCAGGATCAGCCAGCTCTTGTCGAGCGGTCCGCCCGCGATGCCGATCTTCTCCCCCGCCAGGTCGGGAAGGGTGGTAACGTCACTGTCGGCGGGCACCATGATGCCGCCCACGGCGCGCGAGTATGGGATGAAGACATAATCCGCCCCCGCCGCCCGCTGCCGCGCGACCCACAGCCAGTCGGATACGATCACGTCGGCCTCGCCCGCCTGGAACGCGACCTGGGCGGCCGCGCTGCCCGCGACGCCCTGCACTTCCAGATCGAAGCCATGCTCGGCATCGAGGCCGTAATGCTCGATCGTGTCGAGTTCCCAGTTCACAGTGCCGTATTGCAGCACCGCCGCGCGCAGGACCGGGCGATCCTGCGCATCGGCCTCCCGCGCGCCGACCGAGGTGGCGACCAGCAGCGCGACCGCGGCGCCCGCCCATCTGACGAATAGAGACATGTCACGTTCCTTTCGCGTGTGTTCTCCAAGTCTACGCACGAGGGCAGGTCGCCCAATAAGACCAAAGCCGCATGGGCAAGGGCGCCGAGGTCGTAAGACCAAGGTGGAATGGCAGGGCCACCGTTTCGATCGCAAACTGCGCCATCGACACGTCCGACCTGTTCAAAGGCCGGCGCAGATCAGGGAGGTACGACATGAAATGGTACGGGATCGCGGCGGGAGCCGCGCTGATGATGAGCACCACGCTCGCGCATGGCCAGGTGACCGAGGAGATGCTCGCCAACGATCAGGCCAGCACCGGGGACGTCCTGACCAACGGGATGGGCCGCGATCTTCAGCGGTATTCGCCGCTCGACATCCTCAACCGGGACAACGTGCAGAACCTCGTCCCCGCATGGGCCTTCTCGCTGGGCGGGGAGAAGCAGCGCGGTCAGGAGACGCAGCCGCTGGTCTATGACGGTGTGATGTACATCACGGGATCCTATTCCCGCCTCTACGCCATCGACCTGGAGACGGGCGCCGAGATCTGGCAATACGATGCCCGCCTGCCCGAGGGCATCCTGCCCTGCTGCGACGTCGTCAATCGCGGGGCCGCGATCTACGGCGACAACATCTATTTCGGCACGCTCGACGCGCGGCTGGTCGCGCTCGACCGGCGCACGGGCGACGTGGTGTGGAACAAGCGGATCGCCGATTACCGCGCGGGCTATTCCTATACCGCAGCGCCGCTGATCGTGGACGGGATGATCGTGACGGGTAATTCCGGCGGCGAGTTCGGCATCGTCGGCGAGGTGCAGGCCCGCGACGCGGAGACGGGCGACCTGATCTGGACCCGCCCCGTGATCGAGGGCCACATGGGCACGCTCAACGGCGAAGAGAGCACGATGACCGGCACGCTCAACGCCACCTGGCCGGGCGACATGTGGCAGACCGGCGGCGGCGCTACATGGCTTGGCGGCTCCTATGACGCGGATACCGACACGCTGGTCTTCGGCACGGGCAACCCCGCGCCCTGGAACAGCCACCTGCGCAACGCGGGCGAGCCGACGGAGGACAATTCCGGCGACAACCTCTACGCCGCATCGCGCCTCGGGATCGACCCGGCGACGGGCGAGATCAAGTGGCATTTCCAGACCACCCCGCGCGAGGGCTGGGACTATGACGGCGTGAACGAGGTCGTGTCCTTCGTCGATGCGGAAGGCAACATGCGCTACGCCACCGCCGACCGGAACGGCTTTTTCTACGTCCTCAACCGCGAGGACGGGGCCTTCGTGTCGGCCACGCCGTTCGTGAAGGACATCACCTGGGCCGAGGGTATCGACGAGAACGGGCGGCCGATCTTCAACGAGGAGAACCGTCCCGGCAATCCCGCCGAAAGCGCCGATGGAGAGCGGGGCGAGGTCGTCTTCTCCTCCCCGTCCTTCCTGGGCGGCAAGAACTGGATGCCGATGGCGCATTCGCCCTCGACCGGCCTGTTCTACGTGCCGTCGAACGAGTGGGGCATGGATATCTGGAACGAGCCGATCACCTATCGCGAGGGTGCCGCCTATCTCGGTTCGGGCTTCACGATCAAGCCGAACTACGAGGACCATATCGGCAGTCTCAAGGCCATCGACCCCAATACCGGCGAAATCGTGTGGGAGTTCCAGAACGAGGCTCCGCTCTGGGGCGGCGTGATGGCCACGGCCGGTGGACTGGTCTTCACCGGAACGCCCGAGGGCCGCTTCATCGCCTTCGACGACCAGACGGGTGAGGAGCTGTGGTCCTTCCAGACCGGCTCTGGCATCGTCGGTCAGCCGATCACCTGGGAAATGGACGGGGAGCAGTATGTCTCCGTCATCTCGGGCTGGGGCGGGGCGGTTCCGCTGTGGGGTGGCGAGGTCGCACAGACCGTCAACTACCTCAATCAGGGCGGGATGCTCTGGACCTTCCGTCTTCCCCAGCAGCTCGCGGAAAACTGAACGCGACGGTGCTGAAACCTGGCGCGCCCCCATCGCGGGGCGCGCCTTTTTCTGGTGCGGATCCGTCCAGGGGCGGTCACGACTTAGACCTTTGGCTTAGTGCGCCGCGCGGTCGTGCCGCGCTAGGTTAGGACCATGCACACGGACTCGCAGATGACCTCGACTGCCTCGACCTCGTCGCCGACGACACCTTCGGGCTGGGCCCTGGTCATCGACGACCACCCGCTGTTTTGCGACGCGCTGGAACTGACGCTGCGCACGTTCGAAAACTTCACCGGGGTGGCGACGGCAGCGAGCCTGGGGGCCGCGCTCGACCTTCTGGAAGACGAAACGCCGCCCGCGCTGATCCTGCTCGATCTCAACCTCCCCGACGTCAGTGGGCTGGACGGGCTGATCCGGTTGCGACGCGCGGCGGAGACCGTGCCGATCATCATCGTCTCCTCCATGACCGAGGACAAGATCGTCTCGGGCGCGATCACGGCGGGCGCGGCCGGTTTCGTGCCCAAGCATTCGCCGCGCTCGACCTTCCGCGAGGCGCTCGGCCTGATCGCGCGAGGCGAGATTTATACCCCGCCCGGCTACGTCGCCGAGGCGGTGCAGGAAGATGCCGTTCAGGACGTGGTCGAGCGACTGGCCAAGCTGACGCGCCAGCAGGCCCGCATCCTCAACCTGATCTGCCAGGGCAAGCTGAACAAGCAGATCGCCTTCGAGCTGTCGATCGCCGAGGCGACAGTCAAGGCGCATGTGACCGCGATCATGCGCAAGCTGGATGTGCACAGCCGCACGCAGGCGGCGCTGGCGGTCCAGCAGGCGCAGTTCTCAAATGTCTTGAATGCCGCGTCGGAGAGTCCCTAAGCTGGTCGCCAGGGAAACGGTTTCACGAGAAAAGACAAGGCGATGCCGTTGGGGAGGCGCAGGCTGACATGACGGACCTGCTCCAGACCGCGCAGGTCCGCTGGACGCATACCGATCCGGTGCGCGAGATCCGCGCCCAGATCGGCGACGTCCCCCTGGGCCTGCTGATGCTGTTCGTGACGCCGCTGGCCGATTTCGAGGCGGTCAGCGCCGCCGCGCATGCCACCTGGCCCGAGGCGGACGTCGTCAGCTGCACGACAGCGGGCGAGATAGGGGCCGACGGCTATGACGAGGGGTTGATCGTCGCGATCGGGTTCGAGCGGGGAGAGTTCGCCTCCACCTCGATCCTGATCGAGGACCTCGACCGGTTCGTGGCAGAGCCGGTGATGGACCGGATCGTGCAGGAACGCATCGCGCTGCAGGAGCTCAACCCGCGGATGGAAAGCGGTTGCGCATTCCTGGTGATCGACGGCCTGTCGCTGCGTGAGGACACCCTGACCGCGACGATCAGCCCGACGCTGCGCGACATGCCGCTCTGCGGTGCGTCGGCCGGGGACGGGATCGACTTTCGCGAAACGCAGGTTTCGCTGAACGGGCACGTGGCGCGCGGTGCCGCCGTGCTGACGATGGTCCGCTCCCGCCACGAATTGCGCGTGTTCAGCCACGATCACCTCCTGCCCACCGGAACCCGTATGGTCGTCACCGAGGCCGACCCGGAACGGCGGATCGTGAAGTCGATCAACGCCGAACCGGCCGCGCGCGAATATGCGCGCATCGTCGGGCGCGATCCCGAACAGCTCGACCGGTTCACCTTCGCGGCCCATCCCGTCGTCGTCCGTATCGGCGGACAGCACCATGTCCGCGCCATCCAGCAGGTCAACGATGCGGGGGAGCTGGTCTTCTTCTCCGCCATCGACGAGGGCATGGTGCTGACCGTCGCGCGGCCGCAGAACATGGTCGAGCACCTGTCGTTGCAGATGGAGGAGCTGAGCGTGGGCGGCGCGCCCGACCACATCATCGGCTGCGACTGCATCCTGCGCCGCATCGAGGCGGAGCAGAAGCAGCTCGGCCCCGAACTGTCGCGGATCATGGCGAAATACCGCGTTACCGGCTTCTCCACCTATGGCGAGCAGATCGGCCCGTTGCACGTCAATCACACGATGACGGGCGTAGCGGTCTATCGCCACGCGGACGATGCGCCATGACGATCGTCAATCCATTCGACAGCCTTGAGCGGCAGAACGAAAAGCTCCTGCGCATCGCGCAGTCGCTGATGCGCCGGGTGGAGCAGAAGAGCGAGGATACCGGGCTCGCCTATCAGCAGTTCGAGCGGGCGGCACTGCTCGAAACCCAGGTCCGCGGCCGCACGCGGGAGCTGGAGAGGGCGCTCGACCTGTTGCAGGAATCGAATGCCCGGCTGGAGGATGCGAACCGCGAGATCGAGGCGGCCCGCGCCAACCTGGCCGAGGCGATCGAGACGATCAACGAGGGGTTCGCGCTGTTCGACCCCGAGGAACGGCTGGTGCTGTTCAACAGCCGCTTCTGCCGCGACATGGCCGATATCTCCGACGAGCTGGAAAGCGGGATGCAGTTCGCCGACTACATCGCGCTGATCTCGCGCAGCCGGTATCTGTCGCTGCCCGATCATCAAAGCCCGGAGGACTGGGTATCGGCGCGGCTGGCGTTGCACTCGGACGACTATGTCGTGTTCAACGTCCCGCTCAAGACGAACCGCTGGATCCAGGTCAGCGAGCATCGCACCGCGCGGGGCGGGACGGTCATCCTTCAGACGGATGTGACGCAGATCATGCGGCTGGAACGGCTGGAGCGTGACAAGCTGCGCGACCAGCAGACGCGGACGCTTCAGGCCACGCTGGACCATCTCAACCAGGGTGTATGCATCTTCGACGCCGATCTGCGGCTGATCGGCTGGAACAAGAACATGGACGGGCTGCTGGCGCTGCCGCCCGCGCGCGCCATGCACGGGTTGCCGTTCTCCGAACTGCTCGACCTGCTGCAGAACGAGCTGACGTTCCATGACGGGTTCGATCAGCGCAAGCTGCTGCGCTGGAGCCGAACGCGGCGGCGGCCCGCGATCAGTTTCGAGCTGACGCGCAACGAGGTGCAGACCTTCCGCGTCTTCGCGCAGCAGATGCCCGATCGCGGCTTCGTCATCAGCTTCACCGACGTCACCGCGGAACATGCCGCCGCCGCCGCGCTGTCTGAGATGAACCAGCGGCTCGAACAGGGCGTGCGCGACCGGACCGCCGAGCTGAAGGTCGCGCTGTCCGAGGCGGAGCGTGCGAACGCCTCCAAGTCCCGCTTCGTCGCCGCCGCCAGTCACGACCTGATGCAGCCGCTCTCGGCGGCCAAGCTGTTCATGGCGTCGCTGTCGGACCACATGCCCGATGCCGCCTCGCTGGCGACGCTGCGCCGGGCGGAAAGCGCGCTCGACGGTGTCGAGAAGATCATCGAGGCGCTGCTGGACATCTCTCGCCTCGATGCGGGCAAGGCGGTGTTCAGCGTGCAGCCGGTTGCGCTATCCGCCGTGCTGGGGCCGCTGCGCGATCAGATCACCCCGCTGGCCGAGGCCAAGGGCCTGTCGCTGAGCATCCCGGACGCCGACCCCTTCGTGCTGAGCGATCCGTCCTATCTGCGGCGCATCCTGCAGAACCTCATCTCGAACGCGGTCAAGTACACCGCGACCGGCCGGGTCGATGTCGGCGTCGAGGTCGCGAACGATCTGGTGACGGTCTCGGTCGCCGATACCGGGCCGGGCATCGCGATGGAGGACCGCGACCTGATCTTCCGAGAGTTCGCGCGCAAGGATCAGGACGCGGAAACGCCGGGTCTGGGTCTGGGGCTGGCCATCGTCGAGCGGGCCTGCAAGGGGTTGCAGCACAGCCTGGCTCTGAGGTCGGAGGTCGGGCAGGGCAGCCGGTTCGAGATCGGCCTGCAGCGCGCCCGGATCACCCACGAACCGCAGCGGGACAAGACGGCGCGCCGGTCGGAGCAACTGGACGGAATCATCATCCTGCTTGTCGAGAACGACGAGGCGCTGGCCGCGGCGATGTCCCAGCTTCTGGAGGAGAACGGGGCCGAGGTCCTCATGGCGCATGACGGCGAGACCGCGGTGGCGTTGCTGCGCGAGATCGACATCGCTCCGGATTTCGTGCTGCTGGACTACCAGCTGGGGTCCGGTCAGACCGGACTTGAGCTGCGCGAAACGCTGGCCGCGCAGTTCGGCCCTGCACCGGCGATCATCGTGTCCGCGAACAGGTCCGAGGATCTGCGCACGATCTGCACCGCGGCGGGGGTCGCGCTGATGTCCAAGCCCGTGGACAGAGAGATGCTGATCGCGGCCATCCGACGGGAATTGTCGCTGTTCGGACCTCGCAGCGGTCAGGAGCGCGCGGACTAGGATGCGAGCCGAACGTCTCGCGCTCGGTCCCGGCGGGGCTCATCCCATGCGTGATACGCCGATGCCTCCGTGCCGCGTGGTCCGGTCGGCCCCGGCAGACAGGCAACCCCTCGCCCGATCCGGTAGCACGGCGCGCTCAGTCGGCCTGCTCCGCCCGCCATTGCTCGGCCCCCTCGCGCACCGCTTCATAGGTGGCGCGGCCGATCGCCTCTCCGATTGCGGTGTGCAGCCCTGCGTAATCGGTCGCACCGGGCGGCGCGGCCAGCGCGATGCAGTCGGTGCCCGTCCCGGTGGCGAGGCCGCCCGCCAGCGGGATCGCCGCATCGACGATGGCGGCGGTACGGGCCTGCACCGCGATGGACAGCGCTTCGATCAGCCCCGTCTCGCCGAGCCCCGTATCGAGCGTTACCGCGATGTTGATCGTACCGAACGGTCCACGCGGGGCGGTCTGGCGCAGGCCCACCCGCTCCGCATTCGACAGGCCCACCGTGGCGACCGCGCGTGCGGTGATGCCCTCGATACGCGCGGCGCGGTCGTGCACCCGGTCGATCCGGCGCGAGGTCAGGAAGGCGACGCTCTCCGCCTCCCCCCGCGCAACCAGCTCCTCCTCCAGCCAGCGATGCACGTCCAGGCCCTCGGGCAGGTCGGCATTGCGCACCTCGCGCCACAGGATCCGCCGCGCGGTGACGAAACCGGGCCGGTTGATCGCCCAGCTCAGCACCCGCATCTCCCGCCCCAGATCGAGCGTCAGCCACGGCCGGGCGAGCGTCAGGCCCGCCCCGCTCACGCGATCACGTCGAGCGGCTGGAAGACCGGGCCGTCCTCGGTCTGCCGGTAATGGGCGCGGATCTGGAACACCTCTGCCAGCCGATCGAGGGTCAGCACCGCCTCGGGCGGGCCGTCGGCGACCACGCGGCCCCGGTCGAGCAGGACCAGCCGCGTGCAATGCCGCGCGGCGAGGCCCAGATCGTGCAGCGACACCACCACGCTGCGTCCAGCGCGCGCAAGGTCGGCGAAGGTCTGCATCGTGGCGATCTGGTGGCGCGGGTCGAGGCCGGCCACCGGCTCGTCGGCGATGACGAGCGGCGTGTCCTGCGCCAGCGCGCGCGCGATCAGCACGCGGGCCTGCTCGCCGCCCGAAAGGTTGGTCGCCGTGCGCGCGCGAAACGCATCGAGGTCCATCCGCGCCAGCGCGGCGTCGATCTTCGCGCGATCCTCCGCCGTCGGACGCCGCCCCGCCGCCATGTGCGGGATGCGGCCGAGAGTCACCAGCGTCTCGACGCTGACGGGCCACGCGATCTCCCGCGCCTGGGGCATCCAGGCGGCGCGCCGCGCCCGCTCGGCATGCGGCAGGGCGGAGAGGGAGCTTTCCCCCTCATGCGCGATCAACCCGAGGGCGGCGCGCATCAGTGTGGACTTGCCCGCACCGTTCGGCCCGATCAGCCCCACGCACTCCCCGGCGCCGACCTCCAGCGAGACGTCGCGCAGCACGGGGCGCCCGCGCAAGTCGACGGACAGGTTTTCGAGGCGCAGCAGGTTCATGCCAGACGCCTCCGCGTCTTGTAGATCAGGTGCAGGAACAGCGGCGCGCCGACCAGCGCCGTCACCACGCCCAGCTTCAGGTCGCGATCGGGCAGGATGAGCCGCACCGCGATATCGGCCGCCAGCACCATGATTGCACCCCCCAGCGCCGAGGACCACAACAGCCTAGAAGGCCGCGCCCCCACCAGCGGGCGCAGGATATGCGGCACCACCAGCCCGACGAAGCCGATGGCCCCGGCGACCGCCGTCCCGGCCCCCACCACCGCCGCCGTGCCCACGACCAGCACCAGCCGCATCCGCGACAGCCGGATGCCCATCGCGCCCGCCGCGTCCTCGCCCAGCGTCAACGCGTCGAGCCCGCGGCCCAGCGTGGCGAGCATCGCCCAGCCCACGGCCATGAAGGGCAGTGCGATCCACACATGGGTCATCGAGCGGTCGGCCAGCGACCCCATCATCCAGAACACGATCTCGTTCGCGGCGAAGGGGTTGGGTGACAGGTTCAGCACCAGCGAGGTCAGCGCCGCCACCATCGCGGAGATGGCGATCCCAGCGAGGATCAGCGTCAGCGACGAGCCGCGGGGCCCCGCCAGCGCCATGACGAGCATCACACCCACCGCCGCCCCGCCGAGCGCCATCGCGGGCAGCGCCAGCGCCACCGCCGCGGCGAGGCCGGTCTGGATCGCAATCACCGCCCCCAGCGCCGCCGAGCCCGACACGCCGATCAGCCCCGGCTCGGCCAGCGGGTTGCGCAGATAGCCCTGCATCGCCGCCCCCGACAGGCCGAGGCTCGCCCCCACCATCACGGCGAGGATCGCGCGCGGCAGCCGGATCTCCCGCATCACCAGTGTCAGCGGGCCGCCATCGCCCGCGACCAGCGCGCGCAGGCTCTCCCCCGGCCCGATCCCGGCGGGGCCGAGCGTCAGGGCGGCCAGAAACAGCGCGATCAGCAAGACGGTCAGGAGAACGGCAAGGCGGCTCATCTCACTCCTCCCCCATCACGGTACGCGTCCCGGCCAGATCGGCGATGGCGCGCAGTACGTAGGGCGTGCCGCAGACCCAGTCGCGATCGGCGATCGTGGCGCGGGCGCGATGTTCCCTCAGCGTTTCGACGACCGGGTGATCGAGGATCTCCTCCGAACGCGAGGCCGCCGGGTAGCGGCGCCCGGTGATCAGCGCATCCGGTTCCAGCATCGCCAGGACCTCCAGCGGCAAGATCCCGCCCGAGGCGAAGCCCGCCTCGACCGCCGCGTTCTCGAACCCCGCGGCGATCAGGATCTGCCCGGCCAGCGTCCGGTCGCCCGAGGTGTAGCCGTTCGCGTAATAGAGCGCCGCGCGCGGACGCGCCGCCAGCTCCACCCGCAGCGCGGCGAGGCGGGCGTCGTAATCGGCCGCCAGCGCCAGCGCCGTCTCCTCTCGCCCCAGCACATCGCCCATCTGCGCGAGCCTGTCGCGCACCTCGTCGAGCCCGTAGGCCGGGTCGAATACCGCGACAGGAATGTCGAGGCGGCGCAGCATGTCCACCGTCGCACGGCTGGAGAACGTGCCCGCGATCACCAGATCGGGCCGCATCAGGTAGATCTCCTCGGCCAGCCCGTGATTGGTGGGATAGGCCGCCGCCGCCTCCGCCATGGCCGAGCCGCGCGGATCGGCGGCGAGGTGGGAGACCGACAGAAGCTGCCCCGGTGCCGCGACCAGCATGGCCAGCTGGTCGGTGCACAGGTTCATCGACACCACGCGGCGCGGTGCCTCGGCCAACGCGGCGCTGCCCGCGAAGAGCAGCGCCGCGCCGAGCGCTATGACCTCAGAACGCCGCACGGGCACCGATATAGGCCGCGCGGCCCGGCTGGTTGTAACCGCCCGCCGTCTCGTAATCCTCGTCGAACAGGTTCTCGACCCGAACATAGAGCTCAACATCCGGCGTCACGCCATAGGACGCGCCGACACCCACCAGCGTGTAGTCGCCCACCAGATTGCCTGCCGGGGCGAAGGGCGACGCCTCGATATCCGCGACGTGCCGCACGTCGACATGGCCCGACAGCGCCTGCGTGAACTCGGCGTCGAGACCGACGACCAGGTCGTGGCGCGGCGTCCGGGTCAGGCGGCCACCCTCCGTCTCCGCATCCGTGTAGGTATAGGCACCGTAGAGCGCCACGCGCTCGGTCAGCACCGCCTCCCCCGACAGCTCGACGCCCCGCGAGGTGGTGGTGCCGGGCACCTGGTTGTAGCAGCCGAAACCCGACCCGCAGGCGGTGGCCGCGCCGTCGAAGTCGATCAGATCCTCGATCTCGGTGTAGAACGCGGTCGCCTTGACGAAGCCCGCAGCCCCGAATTGCCGCTCCACCCCGATCTCGGCGCTGCGGCTGGTCTCGGGCTGCAGGGCCGGGTCGCCATAGGCGCTGAACCGCTCGAACAGCGACGGCGCGCGGTAGCCCGTGCCGAGCGACGCGCGCAGGGTCCAGTCGTCCACCGGACGCCAGGCAGCGGCCAGACGGCTGGTCGCCTCGCCGCCGAAATCTGAATTGTCGTCGTAGCGGACGGCGGCGGAGAGGTCGATCCGGTCGGTCAGCGCGTGCAGCGCCTCGGCGAAGACCGACGCATTCTCCTCCGACCCGGTGGTGCTGTCGGTTTCCGTTTCCTCCTCGGTGTAATCGAGGCCGACATTCAGCGTCGACGCGGGGTCGAGCGCGACGCTCCCCAGATAGGCGATCGTCCGCCGCTGCCCCTCGAAGTTCTGCACGAAGCCGGTCGGGAATCTGCGGTCGATCTCGTAGGCGGACAGGCTCAGCTCATGCGAGACGATCCCGGTGTCGAGCTGCGCATAGACCCGCCCACCGATCTGGTCGGAGAAGCTCTCCCCCGTCGAGACGGTGCGGCTGTCGTCCAGCTCCAGCTCGCTGTCGCTGTAGAGAAGTGCGCCCCCGACGGTCAGAACACCGCTCAGGTCATGCGCGACCGTGAAGGACAGCGAGGATTGCTCGAACCCGTCCTTTTCGTTGTCCGAACTGCGGGCGGAGATGCCCTCGCTCTTCACCTGGCCATAGGTCAGCGCGACCTCGCTGCGATCGGTCAGGTAACCCAGGCTCAGCGAGCCCGAGTAGGTCTCGAAGCTGCCCGCCTCGCCCCGGACCTCGCCCGAAAAGCCCAGCCGCTCTGGGCGGAAGCTGGTGATGTCGACCACCCCGCCGATCGCCTCGGAGCCGTAGAGCGCGGATTGCGAGCCCTTCAGCACCTCGATCCGGTCGACGCCCGCGCCGAGGAAATTGCCGAAGTTGAAATCGATCTGCGTGCCCGACGGGTCGGACACGTCGATCCCGTCGATGCGCGTGGCCACGTAGCGCGCGGGCAGGCCGCGCAGCTGGAGCGATCCCAGCGTGCCCAGCCCGCCATTCGAGGTCGCGTTGACGCCCGGCAGCCGGACCAGCGTGTCGAGGACGCGGCCGTCGCGCTCCTCCACCACGTCGCCGTCGACGATCTCGACCGAGGCGCCCGTGCGCCCCTCGGCGACGGGGCTGAGGCTGCCCGACAGCACCAGCGTGCCCAGATCGACGGGCGCGTCCTGGGCCTGGGCTGCGGTTGCGAGAATGGCGGCGGTGGTCGCCAGCAGAAGCGTTCGGGTCATGTCCTGTCCCTTCGAAGCCCGGTCGGTCGGACCGGGGGTCGTGATGCCGATGTCTTCGAAGGAAAGTCCCCCCGCAGACGATGAATGGGTGTCATCGCTACGGATTGCCCGTCGCCCGTGGCACGCCCCGTGCCCGGACAGGATGATCGCTTCGGCAGGTCTCCTGGCTCGCGGGTCGATGCTCGGCCGGGCCTTCCCATCACGCGGGCTGCGCGTGTCAGTGGCAATTCCGGCTTCGCTCACCGCTTACAGTTGCGGGGGCAGCCGCGGAGTTGGCCGGATGGCCGCACCGCGTTCCCTTTTCATCCGATACGCACGGGGGCGCAGCGGAACCGAAGTGACTTTTCCTGACCCCCCATGCCACCCGTGTCAAGGAGTCGTGCGGGGTCCGTGCGAAAACCTGCACCATCTCACCGCGTGGGGTCGGAGGCGCGACGCCTCAGCCGCCCTCGATCCGAATGGTGAAGCGAGTCTGCGCCCCGGCGGGCGGCGGCGGGAAGGGGGCCGCGCGCGCGATCAGCCGCTGCGCCTCACGGTCGAGTTCGGCCGAGCCGGAGCTCTGCGCGATCCCGACCGAGGCCAGCGCCCCCGACGGCCCGATCGCAAAGGTGACAACGGCAGGCGCACGCGCCGGGCGGCGCAGGCGGGGGCGGGGCACGCGCTGCACGCGCGCCATCACCTCGCCGGGATAGTTGCTGGCGGCGGCATTGCCCGCCTGGGCGGCGTTGCCCGCCTGCCCGCTGCCCTGCGACGGCGTCGCGGCTTCCCCTCCATCGGTTCCAGTGCGCGCATCCCGATCGGCATTGCCGACAGTCTGCTGTGGAGCTGCATGCGGCGCGGGTGCAGGTTCGGGACGCGGATCGGCCCGCTGCACCGGCTCGGGCTCCGGTCGGGGCTGTCGTTCCGGTTCCGGCGCGACCGGGCGCGGTTCGGCCCGCTCGGGCCGTGCCATCGGGCGCGCGCTGGTCAGGGGCGCAGTGTCGGGCACAGGCTCCGCCTCGGCGGCGATGGTTGTCTCGGGCGCATCCGGCTCCACCGGGATCGTTTCGGTCGGGCCGGTCACAGTCGGCACGGTCTCGACCGGAGCGGCCTCGGCGGAAACCGGCGCCATCGGCTCGGGCAGGTCCGCCTCTGTCGTCTCTACCGAGCCGCCTGATTCGGCCTGCACCGCGACGCTCGGCGCAGTCCCCCCTCCCTGGGCACGCGCGACCTCCGCCGCCGGGGCCCGAACCGGCTCTGCCACCGATGGCCCTTCGCCGCGGGGCACGGTCACGCGGCCCGGCTCGGGC